>DUFL01000042.1 GCA_013331965.1 Candidatus Woesearchaeota archaeon
TTTCTGGCTCAGAAGATACTAAATTCAGAATAGGAGTTGAGGGGACAGCTTCATCTTCTAAGATACAATAAATAAAAAAATAAAAAATCAGAGAATTACTTTCTTGATGCCAATAACCAAGCTTCTTTCAAAGCCACGATTACAGCTGCTGCACCGACAAAGAAAGTAAATGCCTGCACTGATGATGCCAACAATGTTCCTAACTTTGGAATTAAGCTGTCAAGTGTTAACAACCCGCCTGTTCCAAAAGCAAGAAGAGCAACTGTTGCTACCAAGAATGCTACCGTCTCCTTTACTGTTATGCTTACTAATCCAACCGCTAATCCTAGAAGAACTAAGATTACAGGGATCCATTTGTTTGTTGCAAAAGCAGCCTGAGATGCCTGTCCAATACCGACAAGTACTGAGATTATTGCACCAATCCAGAATGCATACGTTGCCAATTTCATTTGTTTCAAATTAACACCTCCTTAAGTGTTATTTGTGCTTAATACTCTCTGTTTTTTAAACTTTGCGCTAAATATGAATGATTTGATGGCGGTTAGGGATGAATTGATTATAAAACGTTTTTTTGGTTAATAAGTACTAAAACAAGAATTCAGCCGGGGTGTGGCATAAAAAAGACATTATTCCGTTAAATTTAACATTCATAAACTTTTTTAACTAAGATAAAATCGGTGTTTACGAAGTTGAAATGAGGATTAAATATAGAAGGATTATTCAACCCATCTCCGATAGCCAAGCCTAAACTTTCAAAAAATTCTTTATTCAACGTGATGAATTTTGGAACCGTAAATGATACAATTCTGTGATTTGACTTATTTTGATAACTAACATAGATAGAGTCTCCGNNGTGGAACATAAATAATGCCGAATGATGTCGGGATTGTTTATGCAAATGTTTTTAAACATAACTCTTTTGCAACTGTAACATGTCATATGAATTGTTAATCTCGGAAAAGCCAAATTCTGCAAAAAAAATAGCGGAAGCGCTAGCTGATGGTAAAGTCATAAAAGAGTCTCTCAATGGCGTACCATACTATCGCGTTACACATAAAAATAAAGACATCGTAATTGGTGCAGCAGTGGGTCATCTTTATTCAGTTGCAGAAAAGATAAAAGGAAAGTGGACATATCCTGTTTTTGATATCGAATGGAAAGAATCCTCCGAAGTTAGCAAAGGAGCAGCTTATATAAAAAAGTATGTTACAACATTAAAAAAACTTGCAAAAGATGCGAATGAATTTACGGTTTGTACTGATCTAGACATAGAGGGAGAGACTATAGGCATGAACATTATTAAATTCATTTGTAAACAAAAAGATGCAAACAGAATGAAATTTTCTACATTAACGAAACCCGACTTAGTTAAGTCATACGAAACCAAGTCGCCGCATCTCGAATGGGGTTTAGCAAATGCGGGAGAAACACGCCATTTCCTTGACTGGATGTACGGCATCAATTATTCCAGAGCATTAAGCCTTGCGATAAAAAATGCAGGACAGTTTAAAATTATTTCAATTGGAAGGGTGCAAGGCCCTGCTTTAAAGATATTAGTCGATAAAGAAGAGGATATAAAGAAATTTGTTCCGGAACCTTACTGGCAGATTGAACTTCATGGAAAAGCTAAAAATTCAGATATAATTGCCAATCATAAAACAGACAAGTTCTGGAAGAAAGATGAGGCGCAAAAAGCATATAATAACTGCAAAGGAAAGAAAGCGGTCGTTAAAGACATAACAAAGACAAGATTCAAGCAGGAGCCTCCAGTTCCCTTCGATTTAACTTCATTGCAGATGGAATCTTACAAAACATTGGGAATAAGCCCGAAGAACACTCTTGAATGTGCTCAAACATTATACACCGAAGGATATATTTCATATCCAAGAACATCGTCTCAGCAATTGCCTAAAGAATTGAATCTTAAGAATATATTACAGGAATTATCAAAGAATCAGACTTATTCTGCATTGGCAAAAACAGTTCTGTCCGGAAGATTAATTCCGAAACAAGGGGAGAAAACAGATCCTGCTCATCCTGCGATACATCCCACAGGAATACTTCCGAAAGGATTGGAAGACAGAGAAGCAAAAGTATATGATTTAATCGTACATAGATTTTTTGCTGTATTCGGAGAGCCGGCAACAAGAGAGACCCAGAAAATAGAGATTGATGTAAACAAAGAGATATTCGTTACATCTGGAACAATTACAGTTGAAAAGGGTTGGCATGCACTTTACGGAAAATATGTAATGCTTAAGGATGAGGAGTTACCACAGTTGAAAGTCGGTGACGAAATAATTGTAAAAGAGATAAAAATGCTTGACAAGGAAACTTCTCCTCCAAAAAGATACACCCCCGCTTCTATAATCAAGGAATTAGAGAAGAGAGGATTAGGGACTAAAGCTACTCGCGCAGAAATTGTTGAAACATTGTTTAGGCGCGGTTATGTTAATGAGAACAGCATTCAGGCAACAGATTTGGGAGTCGAAACGGTTAAAGTTCTGAAAAAGTATATGCCGGAAATGCTGGATGAGCAATTGACAAGACATTTTGAGGAAGAAATGGAAGGAATAAGAGAGAACAAATTTACTGAAGAAAAAGTTTTAAGAGAAGCGAAAGATACGATTGGGAAGATTTTAGAAAAATTCAAGAAGAATGAGAAAGATATCGGTGCAGAATTACTGAAAGCAACCCTTGAAACAAGAGATGAATTGAGTTATGTCGGGGACTGCATGAAATGCGGCAAAGGAGAACTTCAGATAAGGAAAGGAAAATACGGGTTGTTTATTGCCTGCAATAAATATCCGGCATGCGAAATGACATTTGCTTTACCGCCTTTTACAAAAGTTGTTCCTGCCCGCAAAGCATGCCCCGTCTGCAATTTTCCGATGGTCAAAGTGATAAAAGCAAGAAGACAGCCTCAGGAAATGTGCGTGAATAAAGACTGTCCTACTAAGAAACTGCTTGAATCTGAAGCGCCCAAATTAACTGCTGCACAGATGATTTGTCCAAATGATCATGGTCAATTTGTTTTGAAGCAGAGTTTTTACGGAAAGTTTTATGGATGCTCAAATTATCCCAAATGCAGGNNCAGGCCAAATAGTTAAAGTTTAATTACAAACCAAAATAATAATCAAAAATGAATAAAAAGATAATAATACCAATAATAATCATCATAGCAATCCTTTTATATTTAAACATGCCAGCAAAAACTATGAACAGAACAGCTGTATTTGAAACAAACCAAGGAACTTTCAAAGTTGAGATGTATGAAGACAAAGCTCCTATGACTACAAAGAACTTCATAGATTTAGTGCAAAGAGAATTCTACGATGGGACAAGATTCCACAGAGTGATTGCCAAGTTCATGATTCAGGGAGGAGATCCATTAAGCAAAAATCTTTCTCAAAAAGCAAAGTGGGGAACAGGAGGGCCTGGATTCAGGATAGATGATGAATTCGGCAAAGGATTGAGTAATATTAAAGGAACAATCTCGATGGCGAACTCAGGGCCAAACACCGGCGGTTCGCAATTCTTCATTAATGTTGCAGCAAATACGTTCTTAGATGGAAAACATGCTGTGTTCGGAAAAGTCATTGATAACTATGAACTTGTTGAAAGAATAAGCAAGATGGAAACGAATGAAGAAGACCAGCCAGTAAATGATGTTATAATAAAGAGTGTTAAAATAGAATAGGCATGTTCTACATATTTTAATTTTCGTACAGTCATACATAAATAGCCTAAATATCTCAATAAATCGAAAGATTTATATACTTAACTGATATATCTATATATCAAGAGGTAATAAATATGAGCCAACAGATAATGGAACAAGCGAGACATTCACCTACACTAAATACAGTTATGATGGTAGAAGAAGTTCTCAAAGATGCAGGAGAACTCGTCAGCGTAGCAGAACTTAAACGAAGACTTCCAAGAAAAGTTATGCACCAAACATTATTGCAAGTTCTTGATTACTTGCAATTAGGCGGCAAAATCATAATTGGAACGAAAGGAATT
>DUFL01000036.1 GCA_013331965.1 Candidatus Woesearchaeota archaeon
AACGGAGGAGCGGCTTCTTCATCCATATCTTCAGCACATTCGTTATTAATCTCAATCACTCCGTTATTTGGAGGCGATGGTGCATTTGGAGGGTAGTATACTGTTAACTTGTACTTATACCCCCATATATTTAATGTTTTATTTAAAATCTGTGTTACGTTGGTTTCGAAAGCACCAGGATCTTTGGCACACTCCAGGATAGTATATTCGGGAGCTGCCATCTCTTCAAGCAGTTTGGAAAATGTTGCGGTTCCCCCGCAGCCGGCATCTGTACTTAACAGAGTATTAACAAAGCCAGTGGCTGTCTGTTTCATCTGAGAACTTGCTGCCTGAATCGGCTGCTGCGTCCCCAAAGAAAACTTTGTCACAAAAAACATTCCTACTGCTAAAAGAATGACGATAACTGCCAGGCCCATTATCTCCATCTGCGCTTTATGTGTATACTTCAACTTTCAGCACCCCGAAACTGCATTTTTTATCAACCAGAAAATTACACAGAGAGATAGGGACATTTGAAACTATTATTGACGTATAGTTTCCTTTTGTATTATTGTATAAAACAAGATTTTTTTGATTTTCTTCAGCAGGAAATATTTTTTTCACAGAAACNNTCATCATAGCATCCTGAAAATATTTCCGCATTGTCTTTAGTGCACTGTACTTCCGGAAGGAACGCCACTTTCTGCGCAATCTGCAGGCCTCTTCCAGTAACATCAATGTCTATCTTCTGTTTTGTCTTTGCTCCCTGTATTTTCATGAAAAACACCACTGCAAAAATCAATAATATAAAAAAGATAAATATGATTATTACATTCTCTCCCATCTGTATCTGTGATTTCTTTTTCATTTTTAGCCTGTGTTTTTTGTTATTGAATTTTAATTATTTTAAGTTTGCAATTAAACTACTATTATCTTGTTTGATTTTCTTTGCTTTGTTTATATTTTGCATTTTTTATTATTTACTCTGTTTTTTATTTTATCAGTATATCTGAGGACAGCCCGCCTTGATTGCGTTGTCATTCTGCAGCGAAATAGATCTGGCATTATTGGTTATGTTCAGTGCCGAGCCGTCTTTTTCTCCCAGTTGGTTCTTGAAATCCATATTAGGGACAGCAGAAACTACCCTATCCATGTAACTTGTCACATAATTTATTCTGCAGTTTTGAGGAGCATCAATATAATAAAGTTTTTGTTTTATTTCATAAACTCTTGCCACCATCTCGTATTTCTTGAAAGCCTTGTTCATCATACAGGCATATGCGTTTAGATCTTCCGCGAAGATAGCGCCGAACTGCGTCGCTTCTCCAAACAGATAAGAAACTCCTGTTTCCCTGAATTTAGTTTTGTCTGTGGAATCTTTTTCATAGAATCTTACTTTTTCAGAAGCTCCAGAAACCTTTTCAATGAAAATAGCAGTTACGTCTTTGCTTGGAAGATCAGCTACCTCATCTGGAATTGCAAATTCTTCGGGTTTTGATTCAGTAAATACAAATTTCAGCTTGTAATTTCCCGTTATGGCTTCGATTTTTTCACTTGGCTTGAACAATTGCTTGTCAAATGACCTTTGTTCTGTCTGCTCCACCTTCAAAAATGTCTGAGGGAGTGAATTATACAAAGAATTTCCGACAGGAGTATCCTCAATCAGATATTTAACCTGCGGAGATGTTATGAAGAGCAAATTTGTTATTCTGAATGGATATGACCAGTCCCTGCTCATTGTCAATAGATTGTTTCCTTTTAATTTATTCGGGGAAAAAATTATCTTATCCCTCATGTTAAAAGAAGCTGAAGCTCTTGCTCTTGATACTCCCGCATATGCGGCACAGTCGCACCCGGATGTGCATTCATAATTCAAATCCATGTTTGGAACCTCAAATAATAATGTTTTTCCCTGGACTGCGGATATTCCGCTCAGCGCTTTTTCGAAATTGACAAAAAAACCTACATTTATGCTCGATTCGGATGCCTGTTTCTGCCTCATGGCGATAACAACGAAAAAAGAAAGAATTATCGCACCCACTATCAAAATGAAAATCCAGTTGAACTGAACCTCTACCTGAGCTTTATTTTTCATGGGATTTTGAATATTACTGCAAACATCACTGGATTAAAACAGTGCTTCCCTTGCCTTTTATCCTGACTGACAATATTCCGCTTTTGATATCGAAGCATTTGAACAAAACAGGATCACCGGATGATGCTTTATCAAATTCAATTTTAACTCCTGTGAAAAATGCTTTTTCTCCGTTGGGATATATGAAAACATTGTTAGTTGTTCCTTTTGAGCCGGAACTCAGATAATCACCTATTGCAGTTCTGATAAGAGGGTATTTGTAATTTTTTTTCAGGGCCAGCTGCCTCGCTTCCTCTTTCTGGACATCAATAGCATCGACTCCTTCTGCGCTGAAACAAATCTGCGATACTGTTGAAGGCAAATCGTATGTCTTAACTTTGGTTGATTCGAAAGATATTGTTTTTAAATCGTTCCTGATTCCATTTTCAAACTGGAGCAGCAGTACATCATCCGCCTGCGATTTAAATCCTTTTATCGCATTATACCCATAAAGAAGGATTCCGACTCCAATCACCATGGCCAATATGTAAATAAATATCTGCGACTGCATCTCTGCTTTTCTTGCTTTATTTGTTAGTTTCATTTTTTACCTTTTTTTGATTTGTTATTATTTTACTATTATTTTGCATGCGTTTTCTTTTTTAGTTCGTGTTTTTCCTTATTTTTGCTTTTTTCAGAATTTTCTGTTTTTGATTTAGGCTGCGGTTTAGGGAGTTTTGAAAATACATCTTCAACATCTGTTTTTGGAAGAGCTGATAATTTACTGAAGGCCTCCTCTTTTTTTCTTAGGCGGTCTAAATCGGAGATGCTTCCTTTTCCAATCTTTGAGAGCCTTTCCATGGTATTGTTTCCTTTCGAAATTGAAGAGAGCATATCAAATTCCGAGAACTTAGGTGGAGTTTTCGCAGGGAGCTTAAGGTTTGTTTTTTTTACTTCCTTGATCGGTTCTGCTGATTTTGGCATCGGTTTTATTTCTTCTTTCTTCATTTCAATCATTTTGTCTTCTTTTTTGATCCCTTTTGCCTGGCCAAATGACGAGAACATATCTTCTCTCTTCATCTTTCTTTCAAGCTTCTCCTTCTTCATCATGGCAATCATCGTTTTTGTAGCTTCCATATCCTGTTTTTCTTTTCCTGTTTCCGGAAGTCTTGCCTTAGTTTCAATGGCAGTCTGCTGAACCGCTGATTTCTGATCTGAGACTGAAATGCCTTCTGTTTTGGGTTTTCCTGAAATTTTTTGTATCATCAATGACTGGTTGCTATATGTCAAGTATCCTGTTGCCAAAAGAGCGACCAAGGCAACAGGTACAAGAACATATTTTGGCAGCATAAATAACAGCCAATCAACAATAACCAAAAGAACAGAAATTCCCCCCACAGCAATCATAGCTGCAGATGTATTTTGATCTGTCTTGAAATATGTCAGGAACAAAATTCCGATAATTAATGCCAGAACTCCGATTGCCAAAAGCAGATATCTGTACAAATTTGACGATATGGCCCGTGCATCAGAAATCAAAGGATTCGTTCCATTTAAGTATTCATCATAATTGCTTATTCCGTCTCCATCAGCATCGCCATCTTTATCACCTGAATCGATCCCATATCTTGCTGCAAATTTTTCCCATGTCTCTTTTCCGCCTGAACAGCTTGCAAACTGGCACAGTCCTGAAGAACAGTCAGAGTTTGCGGCGCATATCTTTCCTTCGGTGCATTTACTGCAGTCAGTGCCTCCGCAGTCTATGTCTGTCTCGAACCCATTTTTAATATTGTCTGTACATGATGTTGCGGCACAAAGTCCTTCTGTTTTTCCAGAAGAAATATCGCAGGAATTTGTTGCGCAGTCCGTATTTTTAGTGCATTTCTTTCCTATCGAACAGCTATTACAGCTTGGACCGCCGCAGTCTGCATCAGACTCAAATCCATTTTTAAGATTATCATTGCAAAGAGGCTGTTTGCATATTTTATTGCTGCAGTAATTCTCTGCGCAGTCTTTGTCTGCAGAACATTTTAGGTTAACAGCGCAGCCAAGGCAGTTTCCTCCGCAGTCCTTATCTGTTTCAGAGCCGTCTAATACTCCGTTTGCGCATGTAGTGCCAAGAGTCTTAAGCTGTATAAACTGAGAACCTGCTGCGATATTCCCTATTTTATCTTTTGCGAACCAGCAGATAGTTTGCGGCTTTGTAAATAATATCGCTCTGGAATATGAGAGTGTAGCATTGCATGCTGATGTACCGGACAATCCATATTTGATGCTCGGCAAATCGCACCCTGATGCATCATAACAAAGTATCGCAACATCCTTCCCATAAGCACTGTCAGTTATATTCAGCCTGATTGTAGGGGGAATTTTTTCCTGGCACGCCAAAGTCGTGTTTGGATTGAATATGAATAATGTTGTGGATGGGGTTATAGTTGGTATTCCTGCCTTATTTATCGCTTTGACCAGGACGGTATATGTTTTCCCGAACACCATCTTCAGTCCTGTTTTTTCAACCTTATTTGATACGGTGTTTGTCCAGTTTATTGAAACATTTGCGCCCGTTATTGAATAATTATAGCTTCCGATTCCAGATTCATTATCATATGATAAAAACGTCAGAGATAATTTGTCTTTTGTACATCCTGTTGCATTTACTTTTGCAGGAGAAGGAGGGGTTGTGTCTACAATGAAAGTTTTTCTTGCTGCTGCTCTTTCTGTTCCTGCTTTGCATTCAAAATCAGCGATATATGTTCCTTTCGCTAAAGTTCCAAACGATAATGAATGCTCAGTGGGCGATATATCAGCAAGGACAGATGTTACTCTTGTATTATCAGGCTTATTCAGCACTGCGGTGCACTCGGTGGCTGCTTTATTTGAAGTGACTTTGTAATTTAACTGCCCTTTTATATAGTCAGAAGGAGAATCAACAAATAGCTCTAAATCTTCAGCCAATTGAACTGAAATCTGCACTGTTTTTTCTTCCGAAAGTAATCCGGCAAGATTTTCGCATTTAACTTTATATGTTTTAAGGCCATTTGCTGAAGCGGGATCTGATGGATAATTAATTGTTCCAATAGGAAGTTTTGTAAAAGTAGATGTTGTAATCCTGTTTTGTCCTGAGAAAATTGCTCCGTCAATGTAACATACAGATTTATCTGAAGATTCAACTGTGATTATTCCAGTCGGGGGGTAAGTCCTTACCGGAGAATTTGTCTTGACAGTTATAACTGGAGGGGTTGAATCATAACCAATCTGGAGCTTATCATTTTTTACAGTTAAATCGAAAATATCCGTGCATTTTACATGAATTGTGTCCGGGCTGGATGTTTCGATATTTTTCCAGCTTATGCCTGATTTTATTAAGTGGGATATTGTTTTTGAGTTTTCATTGAAAAATGAAGAAGCGCTCATTTCGGTAAAAAGCTTATTTGCAAAATCCCACCTGCAAATCGCTTCTCTTGAAGTCTCGATGGTAATATCAAAATTTGGGGACTGACCTATTCCATGAAGGGGGTTTGTGAAATAAATCGAAGTCTGATTCACATTAATTATGACTGTCCTTTCAAATATTTTTAAATTTCCTATTCTGTCGAACGCATTCACAGTCAAAAGATAAACCCCATTTACCAAGGGCGTCTTTGGAGTGAAGATGAATGTCTTAAAATCGGAAGTNNCGCCCAAAAAGCAATTTTTTTCATCCAATTACCCAATGATTTTTCCGAATTCTAAACGTATTAAGTTCGGAGGCTGCAAATCTTTTATTATCTCTGTTGATTGCACGGCCTGATTTCCTGCAGTATCCTCAAATATTATTCTCAGGACATTGACAGTTTCAGAGAATGTTCTTCCTATCAAAGGCAAATCGAAATTGTTGTCTGAATCAGGATAGTATATTTTTGCATCCTGTCCTATGATGTATGAATTAGAAACATCATCTTTAACTGATGCCGGAGCTCTTATATCAACTGTTCCGCTCCTTGATGTTATTTTATTGCTTATGACTTTTATATTTGGCGAAACTATCTGGATGTCAGTTGGTGAAATTACAGGAGGGATTATATCAGGGGTTCCTGCTGTTTCTTCTATTGCGGCAGTAATTCTGTAAGTGCGGACTTCATAATTGCGGTATTTATCCTCAACTCTTATCTGGATATCATTAGCGCCGTTTTTTAGCCCTGAAATGACGCCATTTACTGCAGCAACGGGTTTTCCATTCAGCAAGAACTGATAAGTATAGCCGCGAGGATTATTTGCCGCGTCAGCTATTCCTGCGAACTGAATAGTCGGCAGAGAAGATACGTATTGATTCGGAGTTGGAACTGAAAAATCATATGAATCGACTGAGATTGGGTTTGAACTGAAGACTGAAGAAGTTCTTCCGTTCAAGTCAGTCATTAATCCGCCAAGCACGGCATTTCCTGTCAGTCCAGAAGGAATATTTACATTTCCTATCCAAGTTATCGCATCGATATCCCTCGCCATGAATGTTACATTATGGTGCTTGTTATTTATCGAGAAGTAGAATGTTACATTCCTTAAGCTTTCAGATGCATTTAAGATGATATAATTGTTTCCTTTCGTCAGTTTTTGTGTTTTTATCCCGTATATATTCTCCAATGTGATATCGGATGTTGGATCTACTGTATCAGCAATTGTGAAATTGATTCTTTTCGAAGCGATATTATTTACTGAATCATTTGCAAATAATGTTATATATGATAATCCTACCGGCCAGTATTTTGTCTGGACAGTTCCTTCCCATATTTGACCGAGCTTATTTACTTTAAACATGGTTCCGAACATATCCTCGATCCAGACGCTGTCGACTCTTTCTGCCAAGTCAGCATAGCCGGCATAACTATCTTCTAATTCTCTGATTTGAAGTATGAAGTTCTGTCCGAATGGAACATCCAGATTAGTTGTTGTGCCGTTGGTTATCGGACTTCGCCGGTATAGATTAGATTTGCTTAAGTTGGGGCCAATAGAATCTTTGACTACCTCGACGGGACCAAGCTGTCCTGAATTTTCTGCAGAATCTTTCGCAAATACGCTTATGCAGTATCTTTGGTCTTTGTCTAATGGAATTATCCTGCTGAAATCTATGCTTTTTGACACTAAATCGGCATCGTTTATATCAATCGTTCCGTTCAGTATCTGATGATTCATGCAGTCAGTTACTTTGTAATATGAGCCGAAGAATTTCATAGGGGAAACATCTCCTGCATGGTCGTTGATTATTTTTCCAATTAAAGGAATCGTTGGTTCTTTCGTATCAACTCTTAGTGCGTTTGAACCGGAAGTATCAACCGGGCTTGAAAGGCTTATTACTGGAGGGATTAAATCAACTTTAATTGGCTGTTCTTTTACCTGCTCTGGCTTTCCTAAATTATCAACAGAATAATATCTAATCACTGTTGATGCTTCTATTGTTGGGGTAAATGAATCTCCTGGCTTTTGAACCGGATCACAATCAGCACCATCGAGCAATTCATCACAATAGTATACATTTGCGCATCCGCTTTCAACCGGAGTAAATATTCTCGGTCCCTGTCCCTGTTTTACATCAACGCATCTTAATTCAAACCCAGTCTGGCCTATCCAGTGCTGACTATCAAAAATAATCTGTTCATCATTGACGAATGGAAGAGTATTTGGTGCCTTATCATCGACTGTAACTCTTATTGTATCTGCATTTGAGCCGAATATTGTTCCCTGTATATCAGCAAAATCGCATTTTACTTT
>DUFL01000049.1 GCA_013331965.1 Candidatus Woesearchaeota archaeon
CAATTTAAGCATTTATGGTTAAACTGCAGTTTGACAGCAAACAGTATAAAATAACGCTTCCTAAAGCGATTATAGAAGCCAAGGGTTGGGCGAAAGGCAGTGAACTGAAAATCATCTTAAACGAGAAAGGAGAGCTCATCTTAAAAACAACATAACATGGTAGACTCAAGAATAAAAAAATTGATTGAGGAAAAATTTCCGAAAGATAANNAATACGTCATTTCCTTGTTTACGAGTCGTTCGGTTCGTCAATTGAAGAGAGCTATTTCTGGATGAAAGATATGCTTCATGATTTGGGCTATACTGAATTTGAAAAAATTGTAGATACTTTTACCGCTTCAGAACAGAGCGCATTCTTCGGCTCTGCGCAGCAGAGATTGGGAATCCAGCAGGACAAGGCAGTCCAATATCTTGCTACGATAGGAAAAATGACAAAAGAATTATTCCAGATCGTGAGGGATATAAAATTATTGGAAGAAAGGGAAGATATGTATAAACTGGCTTCAGCAGAAGATGATGGAGCTGAAAAAGCATTAAAGGGAGTGTGGATCGATTTTATCGACAACGGGCCGCAGGGAATCAAAGCAAGCTCTGTTTATGGATTAGCATCCCAGATTGGCTTCACAGTTCTTCCCGATTTATTTTTTGCAGCACCGGCTAATCTGAAAAAAGAAGAAGTTTCCGGTCATGTTAAATCTCTGGATTTCAATGAAAAAGTAAAAACTGCCTTGGTCAGAAAACTTGAGCAGTATGTTGCGTGGAGGGATGCAACAGCAAAAGAGATTACATCAAAGAAAAAATTCACAATTCAGTATCTGAGGCAGCACTATGATGCAATAAAACTTTACACGGACTGGGTAAAGCCATATCTGAGAAATGTAAAAAGATTAGGAATGGATCCGGAAAAACAATTATCTGCCGATATTGTCGGGGCATTTGAAGGCTCTGTTGTTGAGATTGAAGTTTTAGCTAAAAAACCGGGAAATCCTCATGCATGCGTATTGATGACTTTCTATTATAGGACAAGGGCAATTATGCAGACTGGGCAGGATTATCAAAGAGGGCCTGCCCATGTCGGAAGGATGGAAATGACTTTGAGAGGTTATGTCTGGACTGATGAAGAAATAAAAAATTACAGGGAACTTAAAATGGCAGAAGATTTTGAGATGCTTAAAAGTATTGATACTTCGATAGAGCAGGCGATGGATTATCTTGGAGATAAATTAGTAGAATATCTGAAAGCAGCAGGAGAAAAATTCGGAGAGGAAGACAGGCAGGAGGAGCTCGCAAGATTTTTGCACAAGAATAAAAAGACATCGACAATGGAAGAAGCAAGATCAAAAGCTAAAAAGATTCTAGGGGGAGAGAAAAAATCAGACCAAGGCTCTATCGCTTCAATTTTCAAGGGATTTGCCGACTTAGGAAAGGAATTGGGCGGAGGATTCATCCCATCCAAGAACGCTGCCAAAGAAGCAAAAAAAGAAGAAGAAAGGATAAAAGAAGAGAAAGAAAAACTGGTCGGCGGAGTCATATCAAGCATAGGGCTTGCATATGATATATATAAAAAAGCCCACAGATTTTTCGTGCCATAATGCTAACCTTAGAACAGATAAAAAAGCTTCCTGCAAAAGAAAGAATTCCTAAGTTAAGGGAATTTGAAGAAGAGCAGAAGAAGCTCAAGGCAGAGGAAGAGAAGAAAAGAAAGCAGGAAGAAGAAGAGATAATAAAAAAATCGATTGAAGAACTGACTGAAGAAGATGAAAAAGCCGAGGAGGAAGAAGTTCTTCAAAAAGAAGAAAAAGAAAAAAAGCAAAAACAGGAAAGTTTAGAGGAAATTGCTGAAGCGGCTCCTTCATCAGGAAAAACAGAAAGAAATTCCGCTTATGTTTCGATTCAGGAATATGGAGCAAGATTGTCGCATATTCCGCCAACAGAACTTTCAAACAAAATTTTTGGATTGAGGGAAACATTTGAAGAAAGAAGTTATTTAACGCAGGAGCAGCAAAGGGAAAGGGATGCTTTGGGAGAGGCGGTTTATCAGCAAAATAAGATGGGATATTTCAAGGATGAGGGATCAAGAAGATTATTCAGCAAAATGGAAGATGCATTTGAAGAGATGAGAAACCCGTTAAAAAAGGTGTATAAGTAATGGTAGATTTCGGAATGCCGTATTATACGCCGATGGATCAAAGTTATCACAGAGAAATTCAGAACGCAGATAGAAGAAGTGATATTGAAAAAGAGCCATTATTTCCAATTCACATGATTGGAACAACTGTTCCCGAAGCTGATGCTTCCGGAAGAAACAGGAATATTGTTGAAGGTGTTGATGCTGCAATAAGAAGTGGTGCGGGAAATATTCAGCTGGTCATGTCCGGAGTCGGCCAGCAGGCAGCAATGGGTCCTGCAAGCGGGCCAAAAGGATACGGCGAGGATGTAAGGGAAGCGATAAGAGAAGTTCAAAGAGCATCGGGAGCAAAAATCACAGGATTGGAGCTTCCGACAAGCGTAAGCAACCTTTCAGGATTTTCTCAGCAGGGGTTCAGCGAAGAACAGAGAAAAATGGCCCTTGATGAAGTAAGGGATTCAATCAAATTCATCGGGGATATCGCAGGCGGAGGAGGAGTTGATGTTCTGTCGTGGGAATTCCCAAGAAACTTTTCAGAATCAAAATGGTGGGGAAAAGAAAAAGATTCCAAGGGAAAGCCTTTGTTTGAACAAAGAGGAGAAGAGCATCCTGCGATTGTTGATGCAGAGACTGGCCACGTCCAGATGTTCAGCCCCAAGGAAAAATATTATCTTTACAAAAAACCTGGAACTGATAAAGCATCAAATGATCCTGAAGAATGGACATGGAATGACTTCAGAAAACTGGCAGAACAAAGAAGCATGGAAACAGGAAATCTTGTCAGAGCAGAACAGGTATGGGTCAAGGATTATTTTCAGCAGCAGCAGGAAAAACAGCTTAATCAGAATAAAAATCAAATTGAAATGTATAAACTTGAAGCACGGGATATGATTGACAGGTATGATCAGGTTTTAAAGCAGAAAGATGTTCCTGATTCTGAAAAAAAGAAATATGAAGAAAGGATAAAATCATATAATGACAGGCTGAAAGACATGGAATTGCAGGAAAAACAGCTTGCAGCGGAAGAAAGGAAGATAAAAGATATTGAAAAGAAATATGTAACTATTGATGAATACGGATTTAAGCAGGCCACTGATTCCTATGCTCAGGCAGGAATGTGGGCGATGCAGGAATCCCAGAAAAATCAGTTTGTCCAAAGAGGAAAAGGCTCTATCCATGTCGGCCCTGAGATGGGCTGGCCAACTTACTATGGAAGCCATCCAAAAGAATGGGTTGATTTGATATTGCAGTCAAGAGAGGAAATGAAAAGAAAACTTGTTCAGGAAGAGCATATTGCTCCTAAAGAAGCGGAAAAAATGGCAAAGGAGCATATCAAGGGAGAATTAGATACATCTCATTTGGGAATGTGGCTGCAGAATTTCAAAACAGAACTGCCGTGGGATGAAAGAGTTACAGAATTCAAGAAATGGTATAAGGACCAAATGGAGTATCTTGCAAAAGTGAATAAAGAGTACGATATTATTGGAGGAATACAGGTTGTTGATTCAGCATCAGGAGCTCATGGACATCTTCCTCCCGGCCAGGGTGTTTTAGGAAAAGATATTTATGAGTACATGAAAATTTTGAAAGAGAAGGGAGGGTACAAAGGAGAATTAACTTCAGAAGGCCACGAAGAAGAGAAATTCGGGCAGGGGAGAATACTGACTCAGGCGTGGAGCGCATTTGGCTCTCCGATTTCAACAGGAGGATATATGCATGGACGGGCTGCTCCTCAGTTCAGGGACATAAGGCAGAATTACGCCCAGATAGCTTACGGAACTACAGGAATATTCCAGAGTTATGTCCCAAGCAATGATTTCCAGCTCTGGAGTCAGGTACCGTTAGAGTGATAGTTAACAAATTTAGCATCAATATTTAAGATTAATAAAAAATTAGCACCAGTCACTGAGCGATAGGAAGTAAATTTAGTAAATGAGCCGAGGGAGGGCTCAACAGCGAAGCTGTGCACTACTTTGCAGATATTGCGCCTACGGAGCTCCAGCGATGTGTGATTGCTCTCCGGTTAAATTGCAAGTCGATGCTAATTTTTTAAGTTTGTAATTAATACGAAAATAATCCGGCGAGGGAGCTATCTGCAAATCCAAATAGCAGCAGCTTAACCTCGCGTTCGACGCAATACCAAATAAAGCAATAAAGCTTTTAAAGGCATAGTCAAATAAGCAATAAATAGGTAATAGGCATGGAATTCAAGATACCAACAAGGGAGCACTGGAATATCAAGAAATACGGCCAGGAAGAGCATAATCTAACAAGAAAGTTTTCTGATGTTCTATTAAAAGAGACGAAAGGGATGCTTACATCTATCGTTCTGTTCGGAAGCTCTGCAAGAAAAGAAAAAACAGTCCATGAAAAAGATATTGATGTTTTACTGATAGTTAATGATGTATCAATTATTTTTACCCCGGAAGTTTCCGAAGCGTTCAGAATCATTGTTGAAAAAACAGCCGGAAAAATTTCAAACAGATTCCATATCAATACTTTAATGCTTTCAAGTTTCTGGGATTACATGAGAAGCGGAGATCCTATCGGGATTAACATGTTAAGGGACGGAGTTCCACTATATGATTCGGGAGTTTTCGAGCCGGCACAGCAGTTATTATTCCAAGGGAGGATAAGGCCGTCCAAGGAAGCAATCTGGGTCTATTACGCAAGAGCTCCAAACACAATTCAAAATGCCCGGTGGCATGTTCTGCAGGGAGTTGTTGATCTTTACTGGGCGGCGATAGATTCTGCTCATGCTGCTTTGATGAGAATCGGGGAAATACCTCCAACACCGTCTCACGTTCCTGATATGCTGAATGAAAAATTTGTTAAAGCAGGATTTTTAGATAAAAAATACGTCGAGATAATGAGGAATCTTCACAGGACTGCAAAGATGGTCGCGCATAGAGAACTGACATCTATCAGCGGAGATTCGTTTGATAATTTCCTGAAAGAGACAGAAGAATTTGTGAAGCAGATGAAGAAGATAATTGAGACGGAGTGATTTTTATTCGTTCTTAAATTATTTTAATTTTCAATGTTTTCGTTTTATTGTTATTAAAATAAAAATTTTGCCTGGGTTTCTTTGCTAGGGTGCGAGAACTCAACACGAACAAAGCAGAAAACAAATGCCAAATAATAGTTGTTAATTAACAAACTAAAAAATTAGTAAAAAACAAATTAAAAATAATTAATTAAAAATTAAAAAATTAAGGCCTTGGTATCAAGACCATTGCAACTATTACTCCTACAATTAATCCTCCTATGCCTATTGCGACAGGCAAAATCAAGTCTGAGTCAAGTCCGAATCCTGAAACATCCTTCAATGTCACGTATGACGGGCTTGAAGTAGGGACAATAGGTGTTGTTGTTGGAATAACTACAACATTGTTGTCCGAATTAAGGACTGGTTGAGTCGGTGTTTGAGTAGGGGATGTTATTGGCGCTGCAGCTTCAGGTGTGCATGATTCTGAAGTTATCTTGATATCCTGCGTGAATGGTGAAGTTACCCCTTCAGCATATGCGAAGATTGAATATGTATTCTCTCCAGCTTTAAGGTCTTTCAAAGTTATATACTCTTCGACTGTCTGAGTGTAATCCTCTTCATTGTCATAATTATTGTCAACCTGGACATCTTCTCCGCCGTTCAGGTTTGCGACATCCGAACCAACTGAGTTTCTTAAAAATAATTGTACATCCTGCTGATTTGAACCGATGTTCATCAATTCTACATGTATCTTAGCTTTATTCACTTCACAAGCCAGTGTGCCTGGAACAAATACAGCTTTTGTTATCTCTATTCTGTCGTCAGGGACTGTTGATGTAAATTCTTTAGTGTCCTTTGCGTAGAACTTAGATGAAGTGTCCTGCGCATCAGCAGTTATTTCTGCAAATACAGTGAACTTATCATTGTCTTCGACTGTGAAAGGCATTTCGAAATCAAATGTGACAGAATCTGTCTTTCCGTTTCCTAGATCGCTGACATCTTCTTCTGATTCAAGATCATCTTCATCTGAATCAACAACAAGGGTGTTAAGCTTTGTTTTATCTCCTTCATAGATTCCGACATTGACATTTACGTTTTCAAGGTCAGTTTGATCTGCGATATTTTTGTATTCAATTGTAACTGTGAATTTTTGTCCTTTCTCAAGTTTAGTGTCAGTCAAGCCTGATTCCTTGTCTTTCATGGTGATGCCTGTTATTTCTATAGCGGGGACAAGAACCTTTATGTTTACTGTATCAAATACCTGTTCTACTGTGTTTGAAGCATTTATGATCTTCAGTATTCCTGTATATTCTCCAGCTTCGATATCCTTTATGTTCTCAATTGAAAGTTCAAGACCGTTTACTAATGTTTTATTCTGTATGATAAGATTTGTTGGTTTTGTTATGTTGATCTTGCTGTCTGAATCGTAAGCATGTCTTAATGTAGTTCCGGCGAAATTAACTGTAACTGATGGGATTATTTGCTTATTCCATATTGATATGAACCCTTCATTCTGGACAGCAACATTCTTTGAAGTGAATACTTCATTGCCATCTCCTGAGAAATATATTTCAGTTAATGTTGAATTGATGCAAACATTGCTTGTTGATGTGCTGCAGATTGCGCTGGCAAATGCTATTGACATTAAGAATGCGAATACAACGCTTAAAACTGTGTTTTTCATTATGTTTTAACCCCCAATATTAAACTGGTTTGTTCCTCAAATTATCCGCTTATATTTAAACCTTTCGTCTTTCAACTCTTTGCAGTAGTGAAAAGGATAATTTTATTAAAGTGGTAACCATACTAAAATACATCATGAAAAAAGACTATCTTTCGTCACTGCATGGTTCCGAAGATCTACAAAGGGTTGATTTTAGCCTTGACAATATAATTAGGGAAGCTTTTGAATTATTTTTAACAGAGCAGGCCCAGTATTTGATGTTCGCAGATGTTCCTGAGCAGAGAATCGCAAGAGAAAATCTGGGGAGCGTCGCAGCTTACCATAAGGAGTACAAGTCTATAATAAGTTCTATAATCAAGCTGTCGGGCGACTGCTATGACGAACTTATCGCTCTTAAAATAAAACAGGCAGGTGCAATCTATGTCGATGATTTTAAGGAAGCGAAAGAGCTTCAGAAAGTGATAAGCTCAGCGGAAAGTCGTATATCACAATCTGCTCTTCTCCGCCTTCTCGCGTTTCCTAAGATTGAGTGCAATCATCAAAGAACGGATTTTATTCCTGAAAATTTCTATTTAAGGAACGGTATATTGAGCGCAGATAGAAGTGAAATAAATAAAATTTATAGAAGCTCAAATTAAACTTATTTTCCCGAGAAATTAAAGAACTTCTCTATTGAAACATCATCTGATGTATAACTGCCGCTTCTTGGATGCTCTTTCTTCTCTTCAGGTTTAAGCATCTGCTGTCTTTCAGCAGGATTCTTTGTAGGAACGCTTCCTTCTATTTTCCTTATCTCTTTTATGATTTCATTCACTGCTCCCTGCAGCTGATATATCAATTTCGCCTGTGCTGTTATTAGGCCACTTTGCTCATCTATTGTTGCCTTCAAATCCCTTATCTCTTTGTCATCCATGTGTATTCCCTCTCTCATTTGCTGGTATGCTTCTTCTTTCTGCCTTAACACTTTTTCGCCGGGAGAGTTTGAAACATCCTCAAAACTCGGAACTTTAGTCCCTCCGACATAGACATCTCTGCTGACGCTCTCATTGGCTTCCTGTGTAGAAATAGAGATATTGTGAATCCTCAAAGCTTTCTCGGTTTCCTGTATCTTCCTTAAGGTCTCTATGTCCATATTCCTCTTATATTATTACTGGGATAACTGACATTTAAATGTTTCTTTTTTAATAAAGTTATCATATTACTTAATAATAAGTTGGCACCACTACACGAGACCCAATATAAAAACGAATTACTTGCGACAGAGGGATGCCCCTTACGGGGGATGTAATTTTGACATAGTCAAAATGCACAGCTCGGCTTTGCCGAGATTGTGTCACAGTTCAATTAACTAAGAAAGAGTCGAGTCGGTGCCAACTTTTAATTAACGTTTTTTTAATTTGTAGTAATTAATACGAAAATAATCCGGCATGGGCGCAGCAACCAACGAATTAAATTTCTCTTTCCTTGATTATCCTGCCGATAAATCCATCCTTGTCTTCTTTGATAAGTGTGCATTCATATACTGTGCTTCTTCCCAGACAGGAGCAGTCTATCGCGTCGCATTCAAGCTTTTCCAGATCAACTAAACTGAATTTATCTGTAAATTCGCCTTCGTTCATCTCGCAGATGTCCGCTTCTTTCTCAAAATCAAGTCTTGGGATGTTTATAGCAAAATTCTGTGACTTAGAGATTAATTTATGCATGAACTCATTTTGCTTAAGTTTAAACTTAACATTATTTTCTTCTTTATCAAATTCAACAGGAATTATATCTTCTTTTTCGTAAATTTTCCCGAAAATCTCTAGTTCAGTCCTTGATGTTAGAAGCCCTTTCATTATCTTATTTCAATGAATTTGTTTTTCATCTTTTTATCGACTTTCATCCCCGATTTACGTATTCCGGAAATGACGTAAAAAGCCAATGGCAAAAACTGTATCTTGTAAAATGAGAATCCAACAGCAAAGAAAATCAGATCAAGGAATATCGACAGCGATATTCCGTATATTGCCGAGTTGAATATGTACCTGAACTTTGTTCTGTAGCCTATTATCGGAGACAGGATTGCTCCAATCAATGCAGCGAGGATTATTATAATAAAATATTTTATAAGAAGATAGAAGAAGAGTATCAGTAAAAGGGTCGGAAGCATTAACAGCAAAATAAATGCAACAAAATTTGATACGGCACCTGAATTTTGTTTTGCATCTCTGTATGGTTCCAGATCCTTTACGAATTTCTTGAAAAGAAATCCTGCATAAAGCACATCATTGTCTATTATCACATTTGCAGTCTGGTTCGGAGTCATGTTCTGATAGTTTATCAGCAAGACAGGATTGTCTTTAGGGATGAGTATCGGACTGTTTGTTTTTATATTTATATCAAAATTCAATGTATCAATATCGTTAATTATGTAAGATTCAATCGTATTCGGCATCTGAACCGCCGCAGGGATCATTATTATCATGAAAACAAGAAAAGCATTTATAATGAGGCTCGAGTAATAATTAAAAGAATTCTTTAATGTGCTTTCAGCAAAATCTTCGTAGTTCTTAGGCTTTAAAGTCTGCAGAAATGTCCTGTAGAAGCCGAGCACCTTTTTCATATGTGAGTTTAAGGATTAATTGTTTATAAATGTTATTCTTTATTTTTGCTCCGAGTTATATAGTCTCAATTCGAACCCAGCAAAAAACCAAGCTAAATAATAATAATTTAATTACAAAATAAAAATTATCGGTTATACAGCATCTTGCTTTTAATTAATAATAAATATAACATCTTTCTCTTCTTCAATTCTCTTTGCTTTCGGAAATATTTCTTTTATCAGATTTTCAATCTCTTCAGCTTTTTCTGACTTTTTTAAAAAACTTAATGCAAATTGCTTCTTTCCTACTCTTTTAATTTCTTCAACTCCTTTTTTAATATTAGAAAAATTCTGTATTGCGGTCAAAGAAACAACAGCATCAAATGACTTGTCTTCAAACGGAAGAGCTTCTGCATTTTCAACCATGAACTGTGCTGAAGGAACTCTTTTTTCTGCAATCTTAATCAGCTCTTCGCTTGGATCAATTCCTGTAACATCACAGTCAAACTGTGAGCTTATACCTGAGCCGCATCCGACATCCAAAAGTTTCGTTTCTTTGTCTATCTTCAGCTCTTTTTTTATTATTTCAAGCTTTTTGCTCTGTTCTTCCAGATGGAGCTCGTCATACGCCGGAGCTATCGTGTCATAGTACTTATCATCGGTCATTTTAGGTGTTAAAGCAGTCGAAGTTTTTAAATTTAAAGCATAAGCTTTATAAGGCATGTTTTTTTGTATTGTTTTATGGCTTTGAGATTTCCAGACTCAATGGACGAGTGCATCTATTTTACAAGAAGAAAAGACGATGATTCTTACATAATTGCCTGGGTTTTCAAGAAACAGTGCCCTAAATGCAAAAAAGGCCCGATGGCAAAACCTAAGGCTCCTAAGACAGGCAGGCCAAAAATAAGAGCGGCAGAATATGTCTGCGACAAATGCGGATATTCCGAAGAGAAAAAAGTCCATGAAGAATCTTTACTGGTTAATATTCAGTACAGATGCAGGTATTGCGGCAATGAAGGAGAGACAACAACGGAATTCAGAAGAAAAGCATTTGAAGGAATTCCAAGTTATGTATTTGAATGCCAGAAATGCCACAAGAAGATAGGCATAACCAAAAAGATGAAAGAGAAAGGTTCAAAAAAAGATGAAGATGATGGAGATGAGGAATAAATATAACATTATCGAACCTTTATAATTTCTCTCCCTAAACCTTTATAAATCCTCATTCTAAGACTAATCATATGCCCAAATCAAAAGAAAAGAAAATCCTAATAACATCAGCCCTTCCATATGTAAATAATGTTCCCCACCTAGGCAATATTGTAGGTTCTGTTCTTTCAGCTGATGTATTTGCAAGAGCTATGCGTCTGGCAAAAAAAGATGTATTATACATCTGCGGAACAGATGAGCACGGCACTGCAACAGAAGCGAAAGCAATTGAAGAAAATACAACTCCTCAGAAACTGTGCGATAAATATTTCAAGATACATGAAAATGTCTACAAATGGTTCAATATCTCTTTCGACCATTTCGGAAGGACATCAAAAAAGAATCATCATAAAATAACACAGGATATTTTTCTGAAAATAGTCAAGAATGGTTTTATAACAGAAGAAGAAATCGAGCAGGTCTATTGCAGGCAGTGCGATAAATTTCTTGCAGACAGGTTTGTTGAAGGAAAATGCCCGTACTGTGAAAACTTAAATGCGAAAGGAGATCAATGCGACAACTGCGGAAAATTATTAACTCCATTAGAATTGGAAAGTCCAAGGTGTTCTATTCACGGCACCAGGCCAGAAATAAGAAAATCGAAACATTTATTTTTGGAGCTGGAAAAATTGCAGCCAAGTCTGGAAAAATGGGCGGCAAAGCAGTCAAAAACAGGAAGATGGACAGAAAACACAATAAAAATCACAAATGCGTGGTTCAAGGAAGGATTGAAGAAACGCGCAATAACAAGAGACTTAAAATGGGGAATTTCTGTTCCGTACAAAGGGTATGAAAATAAAGTTTTCTATGTTTGGTTTGACGCTCCGATAGGATATATCTCAATCACAGAAGACAAATTAAAAGATGATTACAAAAAATGGTGGTATGCTCCTGAAAATGTTGAATTATATCAGTTTATGGGAAAGGATAACATACCTTTCCACTCAATAATTTTTCCCGGGACAGAAATTGCAGCAAAAGATAAATTTACTTTCGTCCATCATATAAATGCTACAGAATATCTTAATTATGAAGGAGGAAAATTCTCAAAATCAAAAGGAACAGGTGTTTTTGGGGATGATGCGATAAATTCAGGAGTTCCTTCTGATGTCTACAGATATTATCTCATGGCGATACGCCCGGAGACTTCTGACGCTGAATTCAACTGGGACAAGTTAAGAGAAAGATTGCATAACGAATTGGTCGGCAATTTCGGGAATTTAGTCAACAGATTTATCGCTTATTCAAATAGGGCATTTAATTCTGAAATAGAAAATGCCGAGTTAGATACTGACTCAAAAAGGCTGTGGGAAAAAATAATAAAAGAAGAGAAAGAGGTTCTGATCTTATATGAAGGAGTGCAGTTAAGAGAAGCGCTGAAAAAGATAATGGAGATATCAAGTCTTGGCAATGAATACTTCCAGAAAAGAGAGCCTTGGAAGAATATAACTGAAAATAAAAAACATGCCCAAATTACGATGAGATTAATAGCAAATATCGTGAAAGACCTCGCAATTCTGATGGCTCCTTACCTTCCTGAAAGCTGCGGCAAAATAGTTTCGCAGATGAAAATCAAGAAAGGAGATTTTTCTGAATTGGGGAAATTAAGCATTAAAAAGCATAAACTCGGAAAAGCAGAGATCTTATTCAACAAGATGGAAGACAAATTCCTTGCTCAGCTAAAGAAAAAGTTTGCAGGCAAGATATCTGAGAAAGATCCATTTGAAAAACTTGATTTAGTTGTTGGAAAAATAATCTCTGTTGAGAAGCATCCGAATGCAGACAAATTATTTGTTGAAAAAATTGACTTGGGAAAAGAACAGAGAATAATTGTTTCTGGATTAGCAAAACATTACAAGCCTGAAGAACTCAAAGGAAAAAATGTCATCATTATCGCAAACTTAAAATCTGCGGAATTAAGGGGAGTAAAAAGTTCCGGAATGCTTTTGGCAGCAGAAAAAAACGGAGAATTGAAAGTTCTTGAAGCTCCAAACTCAAAACCAGGAGATAATGTTTTTGCTGAAGGAATGACTTCTTCTCCTGAAAAAGAAATTAACATTGGTTTATTTTCTCAGGTTAAACTTTCAGTTAAACAAGGCAGAATATTTTATAAAAATAATAAGCTAAAAACATCTCATTCTGATGTTGTTTGCAATGTTGCAGATGGCGCTGAAGTGAAGTAACGTTTATAAATAACACTAATCTCAGTATAATAATGAAAGAGGCAATTTTAGTCATCTTCTTGGTAGTTTTTTCATTATTCGGAATTTTAGCTTTTGCTCAGACTCCTCCTCCTCCGCCAGAAAGTCCGGATTTGGAAGTTGTTCCTCCTCCGCCCAGTAATCCAGATGAATTGGACGGTGAACTTCCTCCAGCTCCGTGTGCTCCCGGCGAAGTATGTACTACATCGTCTTCAAGCACTTCAAGTTCAGGATCCAGCGGCGGCGGAAGCAGTTCCAGCAGTGGCGGTTCGAGCGGCGGAAGCAGTTCAGGCGGGAGTTCCGGTTCTGTTATCATTCCTGCTGCAAATTCTAACAATGCTACAAACACTACAAATGCAACAATCAGTACAACATCTGCTCAAAGCACTGCACAGCAAGTTTCTCAGTCTGCAGCTCAGAAAACTTCTCAGCCTGCAGCATCTAAACCATCAGTAGAAGAGGCTCAGTCGGCAAGCAGCCTGTCGTTTTACATTACTACGGGAATATTCGCAGTTTTATTTGTAGTAGCTCTTGTGTTTGCTGTTTTAAAATTAAGAAAACCAAAAGTTCCTGTTCAGTCTTATGGAGTTCAATCCCGGCAGATTAATCCGCAGATTGTGCAGCTTAGAAATTACGTTTCAGAAAATTTAAGCAAAGGCTACACAAGAGAGCAGATTGCAGCAGTCCTTATCCAGTCAGGATATTCTCAGCAGACAATAAATGAGGCGATGAGACTTGCTCCATAAAATTTTCAATGCGAAAAATATTGAGAAAAGCGCAAATTACGCTTTGTTCGCAGGAGTATTTTTTACCTTAGTATCTTTCATAACTTCATCATATTTATTCAGGAATGTTCCTTCCTTGATAGGAGTTTCTACGGTAATTTTCACAGTTACTATGACGCTTCCTATCCTTCTAACTTTTTTTGATGACATCGCTTTATATGACAAAAAGAAATCATTTGCTGTTAAGACAAAAAAACTTCTTGATTTTTATATTTATTTTTTCATAGGCTCATTTGTTACATTTTTTTTGGTTTCGCTTGTGATGCCTTCAAAAGTCCTTTCATCCGAGCAGATTTATGGCACAACAAAAATTATCGTTCCAAAGACGGCAGGGCTTCCTCCCCCTCCAATAGATGCGAACCAGTTATTGTTNNCTGATATTCGGGGCCGGCTCCTTATTCCTGCTGACTTTAAACGCATCCATATTTGCCTCGACACTTTCAAGTATTTTATGGCAGACGATGCAGAACACAGATTATGTCTATCTTTACTCATTGATAAGCTGCAACATGGGAATCCTGTTTTTCCATATGCTTCCGGAAGTCATAGCCTACTTTTTATCGGCGATTGCAGGAGCTCTTCTCTATGTTTCAATCACAAAAGAAAGTCTATTCTCGGAAGAATTCAAGAAGACGATGAAAAAGTCACTTCTTGTCTTGCTGATTGCAATCGGTGTTTTGCTGATATCAGCTTTGATTGAAGTAAAATTATCAAGAAATCTTATAGCATCCGGTGTTTGTCTGAAAAATACATCGTATGTACTGATTGCTACTGTTCTGATTTTTATAGGGCTTATAATCTTTGAGATGAAAAGAAAGAAAACAAGTTCTTAGACTGTAATTAAAACGAAAATAATCCGGCACGGGTGCAGCACAGCAGAAGCATAGACTTGTTTTGCAAATATTTTTATATCCTGAGGTTAATATAATGGCATGAAATCGGGAATATTTATCATTTTATTGTTTTTTCTTGCTGCGTGCAGTCCGGAAACCGAGCAGACTGTGGAAAATGTCACAAACACGATAAATAAAACCAGTGCAAATGTTTCCGGATATGAAACGACCGATTCTGAAAAAAATAAAACAACAGTAATTGAGGAGCAGAAAACAGAAGATAAAACAGAGCAGGATGAATCAGAGGCTCAAAAGTACGACATACTCGATCCTTCGCAGAATAATGCATCAGTCTCATCAAACCTTCCTGCAAAAAAGTGGATAAAAGGAGCAACTCATCTCATTGAAGTGATCGACGTGACTGAAAATTCGGATGCATGCATAATCAGGGTTGATAATTCAACAGATCTGATTGATGTCGGGGAAACAAAGACCTTAAATGGGGTCAAGATATATGTTTCTGATGCCAGAATCTTCAATTCTGTGGCTGAAGACAAGGATGTTTGCGAACTTGTAATAAGTTAAATTTTTCATTTTCTTTTAAGAAAGCCTCAGCTAAATCTTTTATTTTAATGACCATTTTATTCCTATCTTTTGAAACATAACCCTTCTCATTTTCACACAATCTGTCAATTATACCACTAAATGTCTCGTTATTTCTCTTGAGATTTTTTCAGTATATTGTAAGCTTTCGCATTTATAGTTATTTTTATCATACTAAACAACGATAACTTTTATCCCTGGTATATTTTCAAAATCTTTATCTAAAACAACTATGGGCAGACCATGCTGTTTGGCTATCCCGCCTATTAAAATGTCAATTTTATTTATCATTTTTCCTTTCTTTTTTAGATCTTTTTCTATATTAGCGCTCATCATTGCAGAATCAAAATCATAATTTAAAATCTCAGTCGTATGAATGAAATCTAAAGCTTTTTCTAGAGAAGCTCCTTCTTCCCAGAGAACAATTTCATGAATTGTCAAAGCAGTCGTTGCCAAAGGTTCATTACCGACTATCTCTTTGATTAATCTGCCTTTTTCTGTACCTTCTAAAATTTCTATTATGGCAGAAGTATCTAATAAAAACATTTATTTTCTCCTTTCGGCACGAATAGTAAGTTTATTTTGTCTTTTTTCAAAATCTTTCGACATATCTTCCCTTATTTTTTTATAGCGTTCTCTGCGTATCTCAGCTTCTTCGGAGATTATTTTAATGCTGCCAAAAAATCGATTTACTGCATTTTCTTTTTCGTTTGATATTCTCATAAATAACTCACTAAAACTCTCATCTCCATGTTTCATCCTTTTCATTACTTCATACGCTTCTTCTCTAACCGTGATCGTCTTTACTACCATGTTTATGTTTATGTTTAAACATATATTTAAATTTTGCGTTTTTAACTCATCTTCATATAGTCGCCATAAGCCTCCTTGAGCCATTTTAATCATAATCTTTATAAACACTCAGGCCATTTTTTAGTATATGGTAAAGAAGAGGGGTGTGCATAGACCTAGTTCTCATTATGACCAGCCGCATTGGAGAAATCTTCCCCCCGGAATAAAGGTTCTTATCGCTTATACAGGATTCATAACTTTTTTTTATCTGCTCTACTTTTTGTTTGCAGCAAAGAAGCCTATTTCTGTCGTCTTTGGAGTCATGCTTTCAGGAAATATCGCTTTGACGATAGAGTTGATTTCACTTGCGCTTTTAATCTCTATTCTTTACGGACTTATCAAGCGGGAATTTTGGGTATTTTATGTTTCTTTGGCATGGTTTTCTTTCGGGATATTGAACGCGCTTGTTTCTTTAATTAAATTCAGCTCTGAATTTGATATACTCAGGAAAGTGCTGTTCGCATCATCCTTGATAATTATCATTCTGAACGGAATCATAGTGTGGTATGTTTATTCAGAGAAAAAATACTTCAAAACAAAGCATCTGAACAAGGAAACAAAAGCAAAGGACAAGTTTTTTGTTTACATCATTTCAGCGTTCATAATTGTTTCACTTCTTATTCTGATAACATATGGTCTTGAATTTTACAATACAACATTGAAAACAACAAATGAAATTATTTCAGAATTAAAAATCGCAGAGGTTCCTGATGTAGTTTGCGCTCAAAAATCAGGAAGCGAGCAGGATATTTGCTACCTGGTCTTGGCTGTGATGAATGATGAGCGTGGAATTCAGCTGTGCGAGAATATCAATTCAGACTTTTACAAAATGACCTGTTACAGGGCAATGCAATGAGAAACAGAAAAAAAATTGAATCAAATCGTGAGCCGGCACAATTTTTAATGAACAGGCGCGGTCAGCTTACAATCTTCATAATTATAGGAATAGTTCTGCTTTTTTCTGCAGCGTTAATAACTTTCATAAGGCAGAGTGTTGTGCTGTATAAGCCGCCGGTTGAAGTTGCAGAAACAGTAGCGACTGAACTTCAGCCGATCCAGAAATATGTGACGGAATGCCTGGAGATTGTCGCCAAAGAAGGGATAAGAAAAGCAGGGATGCAGGGCGGGTATATAGACACATCCAAATTTATTGTTAATGACGCAGATCCGACTTCCGGAGAGGGAATATCGATGTCTCCCGGAAGCTCAATCAAGGTTCCTTATTGGCATTACATGAGAAGCCCCAATAGTTGTGAAGCAGGATGTGAATTTTCTTCCAAGATGCCTGCTCTGTATAGGACAGTTGCAAGAGGAAACTCTTTTGAGGAGCAGATTGACAAGTATGTTCAGGAAAAATTATCTTCCTGCCTGAGAGGATTTACTTCATTTAAATCACAGGGATTTGCGATTGAAGAAAGCCAGATTACTGCCAGAACCACTATAACAAAATCAGATATATTTGTCCAGGCTGAATATCCATTAAAGATAACAAAAGAAGGAACAGTTCAGACAATCTCGAAGTTTAATATCAAGCTTCCGATAAATCTTGCAAGATATTATGATTTAGCGATTGAGATAACTAAAAAAGAAGCAGCGAGCAATTTCCTTGGATTTTTGGCATTAAATTTGATTGATATGTATTCTGGGGCGGATGAAAGCAGGCTTCCTCCTGTCGCTGATGTCACGTTTAAAAGAGGAGAATCAATTTCATGGACAAAAAACGATGTAAAAGATAAAGTCGAGGAAATTTTAATGAGCCATGCTTCCGGACTGCAGGTCCAGGGCTCTCGCAATTTCGAGGGGAATTATTATCAGGGAGAAAATACTCTTTCGCAGGGAATATACAGCCTGTTTGTAGTCCCTTCGAACAATACATTTGCATCAAATGCGGAATTCTCATATCTTGCATGGTGGCCGATTTATCTGAGCGTCACCCCGAACAGAGGAAACATAATAGCTCCTGATTCAAGAAGCGGATTCTCTAATTTCATGTCGGCATTCGGCTTGAACTCCTATAAATTTGCCTATGATGTTTCATACCCTGTTCTTGTCACTTTGACTGATCCGACTGCATTTGACGGAGAAGGATTTACTTTCCAGTTTGCTCTGGAATCGAACATGAGGAATAATGCGATGATGACCGTTGATGCGGCAGCGTTAGGGACAATTACTTCTCCATTCCGTACTTATGCATGCGATCCGGAAAATTATATTTCGGATGAAATTACTATAACTGTTTCGGACTCGATAACGAAAGCTCCGTTGGGAGATTCCCAGGTTTATTTCTCATTTGGAAAAGAATCGTGCTTTATAGGAAATACCGAGCTTGTTTCTATCCAAGAAGCGAATGCGCTGACGGGACAGGCTGTCTTGGATACGAGCAGGGAAGCAATCCTGACATCAAGAATGCCTGTCGGAATAGGCTCTCTTGTTGTTTTCAGGGAAGGATATATGTCAAAGACAACTCCATTCGGAGTACTGGTTGATGAAAAGCAGGAAAAGGAGATTATGCTCGACAGATTTGTAAAGATTAATGTCTCAGCTAAATTGATGCCTTTCACCACCGGGAGCGGCAAAACGGCTGAAACTTCATGGAATCCAACAGGAGTTTCTGTTGAACTGCCTCCTACCGGGCAGGCCATAGTTACTTTTTCAAGAGTATCCGAAACGCCGGATTCCGAGCAATATTCGGCAGTTGCAGAATTGACAGGCACAAACAGGACGAAAGAAATCGAACTTGTTCCGGGAAATTATGACATAGTTTCGACGGTAATTGACAATCAGCTTACAATTATTCCGGAAGCTGAAGAATGCTACGATGATAATTGGTATGACAGCTGGGGATTGGGAGATCAAAAATGTGAAAAAATCGATGCAACATCATTCGATAAATTTCCTATGGGCGGTCTTGAATTAAATAATTTCCCAGTTACCGCAGAAAAACTTAATGGAGCAAAAGAATTA
>DUFL01000029.1 GCA_013331965.1 Candidatus Woesearchaeota archaeon
ACAGTATGTTCTGACTGTGCAACCATACCTTTCTTTATTTCAACCAAAGGAGGATACAGATGGAGCATATCAAGCTGATTCATCTCTTTCAATGCGAATGCAGCTTTTATTGCTGACATCTTTTTGCTTAGCCATCTTGTTGATGAAGGCAGTGTTTTTCTTTCTTCTAAGAACTTTAACGCTTCCCTTGTGATTAAACTTCTGACTGGTTTCTTTTGCAATAATGTAAATATTTCCGCGTTTGATGATTCCTGGATTAATCCTTCTCCGCTAGTTGCAAAAGGCTCTACTGCAATAATCATTCCTTCTTTCAGCCTTGTTTCACTTTTATCGTCATAATTTGGGATTGTAAATCCTGCGTGAAGTTCATATTCTTTTATCTGATGCCCTGAAAGGTTTTTTATCGGATTAAATCCGTGTTTTGTGATTATTTTTTCGATCACTTTTCCGATTTCTGAAGTTTTTATCCCTGGTTTTATAATTTTAATTGCTTCATCTCTTGCTTCAATGACCGCTTTTACTAATCTTTCATATTTTTTTGTCAAGTCTATTGTCAATGCATTGTCTCCTATCGCTCCGTTTATATGGACGCCAACATCTAACTTAACTAAATCATTTTCTGTAAATGTCCTGTCATCTACTGCAAAAGGAACCTGATGCGCGGCAGCTTCATTTAAAGAAATATTTACCGGGAATGCTAAATCTCCTCCAAGTTCTTTTATCTTCTTTTCAATTGCATCAGAAACATCGCTTATCTTTGCATTTACTTTGATTAATGAAGCTCCGAATGTCAGGGCTTGATGAGCTATATGCCCCGCTTTCTTCCAGTCTTCTAAGTTCATGGATTTAAGTTAAGAAAGAGTGTTATTTAAAGTTAATGTTTACTTAAGATACTGTCCAAGTATTTCTCTGATTGTGCTGGGCCATATTGGTTTTGCGATAAATCCATTTGCCCCTGCTGCTTTTGCTTCTTCTTCTTTTGCAGAGCCACTCATAAGATATATGGGATAAATCTTTCCAAGCTTTCTCATCTCAGTTATTGCATCTACTCCTCTGATTCCCCTCACTCTCATCTCATTATCTGTCAGTACAAAATCATAGTCTGTTTCCTTGATTCTTTCAAGAAGTGTTTCTCCGCTGTCAACAAATGTAAGTTCAATGTTCGGTATCTCAGATATTATGTTTTTTAGATAATCTCTTACGTCTTCTTCATCATCTGCTATTAGTATTCTTTTCATTTTAATATATAATCCCCACAAGTATTCCTTTAATCTGATTAAATCTCACTTTTTCATCATCCTGTATAGGATTATTATCTCCTTTTACTATGAAATATGTTCCCTGTTCGTCTTCATTTATCTCAATCACTCTGTGGACAACTATCCCGCCTTCAGCTGATGCGTAAGAAATAATATCCCCTATTTTAATTTCAGAAACATCGCTAGGAATAATTTCAATTCCGTTTGAACCGGAATCTAAGAAAGGATCCATTGAATTTGTGTCTGTAAATCTGCTCCAGATTGCATTTTGAATATCTAGTTCAACTTTATTATTATAAACTTTAATCTGATTTTCTTTGATATGATCGCCGGGAGAATTTTTCTCGACTGATTTTCCGTTTACTGCCGCTGTAAAAGTTTCTACTGCAGACTGGACAGGATTGGAAACAACGCTTAACGGAGTTTCAGATGTTATCTTTCCGACTTCATAGATTAAACTNNATGGGAATTATAACAATAAGCGTGAATGACGAAGATGAGGCAAACATAAGGAAGCTCGCTGAAAGTAGATATGGGCATAAGAAAGGCGCCATTTCAAAAGTGATAGCGGAAGCTGTGCATCACGATTTGACACAATCAGACGATACAAAAAAAAGAAAGCATGCTCTGGAGCTCCTTGAAAAAGGCCTTCATTTAGGCGGGAAGATGTTTAATAGAGACGACTTGTATGATAGAAACTAAGCGATTTATTGACGCTAATGTTCTTGTTTATGCATTCGATAAAGATGAAGCCAGAAAACACCCTATCGCGAGAAAGTTGATCGAAAGGGCATGGAACGGAGAAGAAAACTTTTTTATCTCAAATCAGGTTCTTGCTGAATTCATAAAAGTAATAACTCAGAAAATCCGAACTCCGTATTCTTATGAACTGGCAGAGAATATATTAAATGACTTTTTAATCAGCAGCTGGATTATTTTTGATTATTCCATCAAAACAATAGTTCTGGCGCTGCAGATTACTAAAAAATATAAACTTTCCCATTGGGATTCTATCCTTGCAGCTACAATGCTAGAGAATAATATACATGAAATTTACACTGAAGATGAAGCGATAGGAAATGTTCCCGGCATCAAAGTCATAAACCCATTCAAGTAATCTATCTCAATCTAGTNNTTCACAATCACTTTCTTTGGATGAGGATCACAATTGTTAATGAAATTCATCAGAGCATTCCTGTCTGAATGTCCTGAAACATCAATCTTTGAGATTTCCAATCTTACATTAAGGATTTCCTGTTTTTGTCCTGATGCAAATATTATCTCCTTGTCTCCTCTTTGGACTTTTCTTCCAAGCGAGCCTTCTCCCTGATAACAGCTAAACACAAGCAAATTCTTCGGATTTTCAGCCAGTCCTTTGAAATATTCGACTGAAGCTCCTCCGACAAGCATTCCTGAGGTCGCCAAAATTATACACGAACCTTCATCATCAATGACCTGCTTCCTTTCTTTAGCAGAACCGACTCTCTTGAAATATGAATCAAGGAATGGGTTTGTGTCTTTGTTCAGAAGTCTTTTTCTGACTGAAGCGGTAAAATATTCGGGATATGCAGTATGGATTGCAGTCATATCCCACACCATTCCGTCAATATAGACTGGAATCTCTTTCATTTTTCCTGTCTTGACCATCTTATCGATAAGAATCATTACATCCTGGGCTCTTCCTGTTCCTAACACAGGCATTAAAACTTTTCCGCCCCTTTCAACCGCCTGCTCAATCAGTTCAGCAAGCTGCTCATCTGCTTTTATTTCAGGATCCTTTATGTTGTCCTTTCCTCCATAAGTTGCTTCAATCATCAGTGTCTCAAGCCTTGGGAATCTTGTTGAGGAAGGATCAAGCATCTGTGAAGCTCCGTAATTCACATCTCCCGTGTAAAGGAAATTATGAAGTCCGTTTCCGATATGAAGATGGACCATAGCACTTCCCAAAATATGTCCCGCATTATATAAGGTCATCCTTACATCAGGAGTGATGTCTGTGACTTCCTCAAAATCGATGACGATAGTATTTTTTACCATCGCTTTGATATGTTCCATGTCATATGGGGGCTCTCTTCCTTCGCTTTTTGCAATTTTGATAATATCCAATTGTGACAGCGCAGAAATATCTCTTGTCGGAGCAGTGCAGTAGACCGGCCCGTCATATCCCATCTTGAATAAGAACGGAATCAATCCGGAATGATCTACATGAGCATGAGAAAGAACAACTGCATCTAATTCATCAATCTTGAATTCAGGAGCTTCCAAAAATGGATATGATTCAGGCCCTGTTGCAGCGACATTTATTCCGCAGTCCAGCAAAACTCTTGACTCGGGAGTCTGAAGCAATATGCAGGAACGCCCTACCTCTCTTGCTCCTCCCAAATAAGTTATTCTAACCCATTCATTTGCTCTTCCCCTTATCCAGCCGTCATATATTCTGTGCCCGATTTTATCGAGGAATTTTCTTCTTTCTTCTGAATTTGCATATAATAATGCTTTTATATCGTCAATTATCTGTGATTTAATTATAGTTGCTCTTTTAATTGCGGGGGTCCACATTGTTTTTTCTTTTATCTCTTTCAGTGTCTGTCCCTGTTTTCCTATCGCCGCGCTTGGCTTTTCAACCTCAATCGTAACTACGCTTCTTGCTTTTTCGAAAAAAATACTCTGCAGTCCTGCTTCCTCATCAAACATCTTAGTTATTACTTCCTTTGCCTTTTCCTCGTCTAAAAGTATATTTGGGTCTGCTCTCAACTCNNGAACTATGTTTGCAGCTTCGAAAGAGCTGTCGCTTACCTTGCTGTCCGGCAGATTTTTTAATATCTCCTTAATGATTTCATTCATTGTGATGTGCCTAATCTTTTTTATATCAGAATTATACTTCAGCTTTCATAGTCAAGTCCTTTGTAAGAACTTTTTTCAATCCATCCTGTGTGATTGTCCAGACATCAAATCCTGAGCCTGATGCATTATCTCTTAGTTGCGCAGCGTTTATTGCTTCCACTGCCAGCTTAATCCCTTCCTGAATATTAATTCCTTTCTTCCATTTTGATTCGATGATTGGCAGGGCGAATACCATTCCTGATCCGTCTGCTGTATATTTATCGTGCTTTTTTATTACTCCATCAGGGCTTACATCAAATAAGCTGAATCCGTTGATATCTTTTCCTGCAACCAAAAATGCAGCTAATGCCCATTCTCCCATCTGCCTTATTCCGTAGTAATTCATTGTTGTTAAAAGATTTGCAGCTTCCTTTACAGTTACTTTTCTTGTTGTCCTTACTTCCAGAAGCTTTAATTCTGCTCTTAGCAGTTTTACTAATCTTTGAATTTCTGAAACTGTTCCTGCTGTTGTTACAGCTATATCATCAACTATAGGAACTACCTTTTCTGTTTCCCTATCGGCTATGAAATTGCCTGCAGTCATTCTTTTATCTGCCGCAAGAATGATTCCGTCAGAACATACAATCCCTATTGTTGTCGTTCCTGTCTTGAGTTTTTGTTCATTCATTTTACTCAGAATATCTCTAAATTATGTAAATTTGAGGGATTTATAAAGTTTTCTATGGGATAAGGCTGTCTTTATATATAATCCTATCATCCAAAATAAGCAGTGAATTGCTGACAATATTTATATATAACTTCAAATTCTGATTTTAAATGGTAAAGATATCTGAAATAACAATTCTCAGGCTTGAAGACAGATTGATAATAATTGAAAACGGCGGAAGGCCAGAAGTTCATGGCTTGAAAAAAGACAAAGAAACCTGTGAAAGACTTTTCAGCGAGGGAACATACAGGCTGCATGTTTTTGAAGATGTAAAGAAAGCACTTGGTTATCAGGAATTAATTTATAAGAAAAAATCGAAAGGTTATCTTGGCCTTGAAAAATATCTGACCAATAACAAATTGATTTAGTAGCTTCTCGCGATATAAACAACTTCTTTCGCTTTTTTTCCGCACATAACGCAGTTTCCGGATGTTTTTTCTTTTTTATCCGCCCTTATTCCTCTGACTTGCGCCATATAGTATTTTTCAATTGATTCTGCGCATTTAGCGCCGTCCATTTCTATTGAGCAGAAAGGGACTCTTATTATTTTTTGCTCCTGCAGTGCTTTTTTCATATCCTCTGCCGTTTTGACATCAGCGATATTGCCTTCAAAATTAACACTTGCTTGCTTGATTAAATTTCCGGTATATTCTTTCGCTATTTTGTTAACATAATTAACAACGTCTTTTTCATTTACTGATTCTTTCAAATTCAAGTCTCTCCTCGCGATAACAACTGCTTTTTTCTCCAAATCCCTTGGACCAATTTCTATTCTTATCGGAACACCTTTAAGCTCATAATAATTATATTTCCATCCGGGAGAATAGTCTTCCCTGTCATCTATTTTTACAATATAGTTCTTTTCAAGTTCTTTTTTAATTTCTCCGGCTTTTTTCAGCAGTTTTGTTCTTTCTTTTTCCAGCTGAACTGGAACAATTACTATCTGTAATGGAGCCAAATCAAAAGGCAATTTTAATCCTTTGTCATCCCCGTGCATACATATCATAGCGCCGTAGATTCTTGAAATAGCCGGCCCATAGCAGGTGATGTGGCAATATTTGTCGCTCCCGTCTTTATCTATGAATTTAACATTAAATACTTTTGAGAATTTCTGTCCTATTAAGTGTGTGGATGGCAATTGCAGTACTTTTCCTGAACCCATCAGTGCATCTGCTGCAAATGTTTTTTCCGCTCCCGCAAATTTATCCCACTGTGGCCTCTCAAAGAAAATATGAGGTATTGCAAATTTATTCAACAGTGTATTGTTGGTCATCAGTATATCTTCTTTAACCTGCGCTTCGGCATCTTCTTTTGTCGCAAAAGCATTATGAGCTTCAATCCAATGAAATTCTCTCGCTCTTAGGAATGGTCGGGTCATTTTTCCTTCTGCTCTGAAAATATTTGCTCTTTGGTATCTTTTATACGGTAGATCTTTATGGCTTCTTATCCAGTAGGAATACATCTGATAGAATGCTGTTTCTGAAGTTGGTCTTAGCGCATATTTCTCTTCAAGTTTTTCTCCATTTCCGTATTCAGTTACCCAAAAAACTTCCGGTGCAAATCCTTTGACGTGTTCAGATTCCAGTTTAAAGTTTTTTTCAGGAATTAATGTTGGTAGGCAAATTGGCAGATGTCCTGTTTTATCTAATTCATCACTCATCATTCTGAACATTTTTTCAATAGAAATCTGAGCCCATTCTCTGTATGGAACAAAACCTTTGATATTGTATCTTAAATCAACCAGTTCTGCTTTTTCTAAAAGCTGAGTATACCATTCTGAGAAGTCTTTCTCTTTTTTAGCGGTTATTCCTTCTGCCATGCTGTTTAGTTTACTATGTTGTTTATAAATGTTATTTCTTTGCTGCATTGTTTTATTGGCCGTTGTTAAACCAAAAAGATTTGGCCTGTGTCAGCTTTGCTAAGTTCGAACTAAGCAAAAAACCTGTGCCAGATTTTAGTGATAATAACAAGCCAAAAATTATTCCTCNNGCCGGGCTGAAAACAGGAGTTAATAATCCGAATATCAGGACATCAAACGCATAAAACAAAAGCAATACAGCAACTCCAAATCCAATGTATTTTATTTTCATATCCTTCCTCTCTGCCAGTCCATTATAATTGTTTTTGATATATTATCTACGTCAGGAACTCCGCCTTTTTTTAATCTATTCATTTTTACCGCAATTTTTTCAAGGGAAATCTCAGGATCATCGTTGGGCTCAACTCCGTAATGTTTTTCAACCTTTCCTTTTAGCAATCTGATTAATTCAATCGCGACCAAGTCAGGATCTTTTATGTTCTGGGCATTTTTAGAGCCGATCAAGGCATGCCTCACAATGTCCTGGTCATCAATTGGGATGACTCCGGGCGTGTCTAACAGGGTGATTCTGCTTCCCGCTTTAACTTTCTGTATCCCCTTTGTAAATCCTGATGTCGGAGAAGCTCTTGCTTTGTTGGATCCTGCTAGTGCATTTATCACAGAACTTTTCCCGGTGTTAGGATAGCCAACAACACCAACTGTAACGATATCTTTTCTTCCGACCTCCATTATCTTATTTTTCAGAATTGTTGTTCCCAGCCTTTCTTTGCTTGAAACAAAGACAGGATTGGAAAGTTCTTTCAGTTTTTCTTTGATTGAATCTTTGTCAATCAGATCAATTTTATTTACGACATGGATTAATTTTTTGTCTGCTTTTTCAATTCTTTTTTCTATTTCAGCATTTCTTGTTTCATCGATCAGTCTCGCGTCCAATACTTCCAAAACTACATCAGACTGCCTGATTACATCATCAACCATTCCCCAATAATGCTGTTTTGCCATGATTAAAATCAAATGGACCTTTGAATGATTCCCACATAAGGCTGTCGCCTTATCAACTACGCACTACTGCTTCACTTCGTTCAGCAGCAGGACAAATGTTTGGGCTCTTCTAAATCAAATGGACCTAGGAGGATTTGAACCCCCCTCCCCGGGTCCGAAGCCCGGTATTCTATCCAAGCTAAACTATAGGTCCGAACTATCTATTTATAACTCGCTTTATATAGTTTTACCCAATCG
>DUFL01000010.1 GCA_013331965.1 Candidatus Woesearchaeota archaeon
GTTGCATTAATATTCCAGGCTGCTGTTTTTGTTGCTCCCTGAGCTATTGAAGACAAACTCTTCAGTTCATTCTGGATTTGCCAGACAGAAACAGCACTCAAATTTGCATAAATATTGTTCGAAGTACCTCCCGTTGAACTTATTGTGGCATTTACTATGAATGTTTTATTTACGAATGTCTCGCTAGGAGTTATAATCTGATCAACAGATACACTTTGACTACATCTAGTTGCATCGAGAGCAATTGTGAGATTTATTGTACGGCTTATATTGTAATTCGGTTCAGTGTTATTAATTTCTCCAGTCCAATAGTGATCTCCCGCGACAAATCCATCGGCACAAGTAGGCTCAAATAACATTGTTGCATAGCCTGTTGCATTCGTTTTAGCTTGTCCTATAACTTTTTGAGTTCCCGAATATAATAACTTGAATACAACAGTCGCATTGGGATTAATTACATTGTAAGAATTCTTAGCAAGATCAAGTACTCTTACCGTCAGATTTGTTCTGTTTCCTCCGGTTATTCCTTCGATTTCTACATTGCTGTCATTTCCAGATCCGCCATAACTTATGTTAGTATTGTCTTTTGTAATCTTTATTGAATTATCTGTTCCCGATGTTGATGTTAGTTCAGTGTCATTGAATTTGAACTGATAATACCAAGTTCCAATTGTTGTTGTTGAAGGACTTGGATTTGTAAAGTTCTGGAAGTACGTAACTATTTTTCCTGTGCAGTTTACACATGATGTTGCAGTTTTAGCTACGCAATTAGGACTCAAATCCCTGCAGTTTACAGTCGGATTTACAGTTTTAGCGAGGAACAAATTAACTTCTAACGCTTTATCTAAATCTCCGGATGAAGCATTAACACTAAAGTTCCAGTTTGGCTTTCCCCATCCGCCGGATGTAGGAATCGCTACAGGATTCAAGAGTTTCTTTTTAGGGAACAAGTAGAACAAACCAGGATCCCCGATGTTCTTTGTTGAATTATAGTAATGTAGTGCTTTATTACCAAACATCGTTACATTATACCATCCACGAATATTAGATAATGTTGTTGTATAAATACACTGGAATGCATTGGCTCCAATTTGTGATGGATTATTACAGGAGATTGTATTTCCACCCGAAGTTGCATTGTATTTTACCGTTGTAACTAATGCATCTCCGCAGTCATCTACAGAAGATCCGAGGAAGATTATAGGCGTTCCCTCTTGTGTGTAATTTTGCGAGCCGTCAGGGGTGTTGATAGTTAGGTTAATATCACCACGAATTGTTAGATTAAGTATCGGTGAACTTGTAGCTTTGTAGCATTTAACAGTACTTTCTGTTTCTCCTTTCCATGCTCTGTCTCCTACGAGATATTTATTTGGGGTGCAAGTTGCATTAAAACTATAATTAGCGTATCCTGATACATCTGTTTTACGTATTTTTGATTCATAAGTTGCGGCATTAAATTTTACTGAGTAAGTTACGTTTGTTCCGTTTGAAATATATGCCCCGGAAGGAAATTTATCTGTATCAAATAGCCTCAACGATAATGGCGTTATCTGATCTCCCGAACGATTCGAAATGCTGTTGTTTCCTCGTGCATATTGAATAGTTATGTCATCTTTCTCTATGGTGTATGTCTGAGTTGTAGTCGTAGTTCCATTAAGATTTGTTGCAGTAAATTTATACTCTGCACCATCAGCGGCTGCCGAAATATCATTACATGTGAAGTTAGATACAGAGAAATTTAATTGCTTCGGATTATTACATGGTGCAGTACAAATTTGTCTTCCCATTTGTTTAAGTCCTTCGCCAGTATTTACTTCAAGAGTTAGATTAATATCTCCCGCTCCTCCATGGGATCTATTTACATATACTGAAAATGTCCAGTTTGTTCCCCAGCCTTCTGTTGCTCCAGACGTTACTCCATTGACTTTTTCATCCGTAAGAATAGGAGCACCTGTAGCAGTAGATACAGCAGTTATTGTGAATATACAATCCTTTTCAGAATCAAGACATTCGTTTGTTATTGTTCCTAATGTAGAAGGATTTCCTGCCTGCATTATATTGACACCATCTGTTGCATTGAATTTGAACTCTTTATTCCCAATATCTGCTTCTGCAAAAGTTACAGGGAAACTCAATGACTCTTTTATACAATTTACACAAGCTTGAGGGCTTCCTTCCTGCTCCCAAGTCCCGCTAGTTGTCCTTGTCCATAAATATACATTTGTTGTAGCTCCGGGATTTGTGACATTTACTTTAAATGTGAATTCGGTGTTATAGTCTCCACCTTGGGGCGTAACATTCACATTTTGAATTATAGGAGTCCAGCACCACGGATACCTGACATTAAAATCATCTACAATCAATCTCCATTTATTTCCTCCTGCTCCAATCCCGGCCCTCAGTTTAACAGAATAGTTCCATGGTCTAACTCCATATCCGGCTCCCAATGTACTGCATGTGTTGGGCGTTGTAGCATCGCCACAGCCATAAACTGGACCATATACTTCATTTGTATCTGCGACAATTGTTTGGTTTAGATAACCGGCAAATCTAGATCCTCCCGTTCTGTTTGATATATTGGTATATCCTCCTCCAAGCGCCGAAGTAGTTCCAGCAACAATATTAACATACCTTGCATTGGTCTCTATAGAACGAATATCGCAGTTCTTTACTCCTGGACAAGCGGTACCGATGCTCCAATTAAAAGATTTAACGGTTACTGCATTTTTGGCAGTTACAGCTGTCCATGCAACAGAATCTGTGAATGCTTCACAAGTATAATTTCTATATATATATTGATCCGCTTTTGCTGCAGATACCTGAGGAAGTGACATTAAAATTGATAACATGCTTAAAGCTAAAACTACCCACAATACGTTCTTTCCTAATTTTATATAACCGCTTTTATTTAACCACATTTTTTTCTATAAATGCATTTATCGCATCAATTACCTCTTTTGGTTTTTGATTCAAAACATTTTTTGCAGCTGAAAATTCTAAAATCAAGTTGTCATCTGTAACAAATTCTGCGTCATCAGCATAACCCCGCATATCCTGGCTTGTGAAAAGCAGCAAATGATATATCTCATCTCCGGAACCAAGGCGAATTGCATCAAGGTATTTTTTAGATTGCTCCGGAAGAGCATTGTAATTTTGTATAAATTTATCTTTATCAATTTCTAGTTCTTTTTTAGAGCCAATTAAAATAATTTCGGATGTATCAAATCGTGCAGGGGTGTCTTCATCCGGTTTTATATTTGCGAAAGCGGCATTGTAAGGGAAAACAGAGCTGAATGTCTTATAGAAATTTTTGAAATCTTCAGGAGACATTAAGTAAATCGGAACCCATTTTACAAACAATCCATCATCATCCAAGTCCTCTTTTATTAATTCAAAAAATTCTCTCGAATATAGCTGCGTTGAAAAAGATTGCCAGCTGTTAGTTGATTCTAAAGCTATTAAATTATATTTCTCTTTATTTTTTAGAAGATAATTTCTTCCGTCATCTATTATCAGTTTATGGTTAGGATTTTCCAAAACATTTGCATTAAACAGCTTAAAGTGATCAGAGGCTTCAACAATTTTAGGTTCAATTTCTATTGTTGTTGTTTTTGTCAGCTGTGCTAATTGTCCTGAAGTTGTTCCAGTGCCCAATCCAATGACTAATGCATTTTCTGTTTTGGGATTAATCAATAAAGGCAGGTAAGCTAGTAAGAAATTAACTCGCAGATCCAGAATTGTAGCGCCGCCTTGACCATATCCGTTAATAAACAAAGATTTTATAGATTCTTTTGTCGGATCCTTTGTCAATTCCCTAACAGTCACTGTTGCATACAATCCTTCGTCATAGTAAACAACATCCCCTAATGTTCCAGTATTCGGATCTGTTCTGTAGAATCCTCCGGAGTGCATTTTTTGTATATTGTAATTTCCAACTAACACCAGGATTGCAAATATTAGTATTGCAATGAGTGCAGTGTTCTTCAGTGATTTCTTATCAACCGCTAAAATTATTCCTAGTCCGACAATTAAATTAATAACTCCCGCAAATATTATGCTGTATTTGATTCCTAATACTGGAATTAATATGAATCCAGCTCCAAAACTTCCAATTATTGCTCCCAAATTGTTTGCAGAATAAATTTCACCGATTCCTTTGCCTATCTTACCTTCCGCATAGTATTTTGCAATTATAGGAAATGTTGCTCCCATTAAAGTTGTTGGGATTAATAACACAATAAATATTAATATAAACTGAACAAATTCAAAGATGTAGAAGTAAATATGCAATCCATATATATAATTATAAATCCTCGGGAGTAAATTGAATATGCTCAATAGCAAAACTCCGTACAGTCCTATTATTATTTCAAACAAGGCGTATGTTTTCGGGAGATTCTTTATATCATCAACATACCTGCTCATTATCCAGGATCCTATGGAGAGGCCAGCCATAAACGCCGCAAAAATTATTGAAATTGTATAAACAGTTGAACCTAGTAAGAACTGCAAAGGTCTTATCCAAGTTAATTCATAGATTAACGCAGCTATTCCTGAAAACACGAATGCTATTAACAAAAGCTTTCTAAGGTTCATATTTTATTTTCCTCCTTTTCTGAATAGATGAGTACAATGATTCCTAAACTAATGTTCGTTAATACTGCCAATATTGAAGTGTTTTTTATTCCAAGCAGAGGCATTAAAACAAATCCAGCAGCCAATGACCCCAAGCATGATCCGAACGAATTAACTGCGTAAAGTCTTCCTGAATTTTTCCCTAGTTCTTCCTTTCTGACATAAGCTCTATTTATTATGGGCCAAGTTGCTCCAAAAAGTGTTGCTGGGATTATTATTATTGAGAAAAGAAGTGTAAATTGAATAAATTGAATTCCAGGAGGTATCGCAAGAGGAAGATAAATTGAAGGCAAGAGTTTGAACAACCATAATATGATTAATCCGTAAAATCCGATTCCTAATTGAATTAGGCCGAATAATCTTGCCGGGTTTTTTACATTGTCAGCATAATCTCTGAATAAGAATGAACCAAGAGCAAATCCTGCAAAGAATGTTGTAAGTATAGTTGAAACAGCATAAATTGTCGAGCCGAAAATTAGCTGCAATGGCCGACTCCAGACTACTTCGTAAATCAAAGCCGTGAATCCTGAGATTGCAAATGCCCATGGTAAAATCTTTCTATTCATTTGTAATCTCCTCTTTTTTACATAATCTATATCTAACTTCCAAAACATCGGCAATGAAATGGTTATTCACATTAATTTTTATTCCGTAACATGAGTCTCCAGGATAATTATAAGATTTTTCCACACCGCATTTTTTATCCAAATTTTTATTATCTCCGCAGTATTGTCCTGTTTTCTGAGATTCTCCGGTTAAAGTTTCATAAGCGAGATATCTTTCATAAACCCCCTGTTCCGGATTTTCACAAATTGATTTGTCTGGATTGGAAATTTGAATAAATCCTTCTCCTCGTTCATTATCTTCTCCAACATAAAGAAATCTTGTTTCTAATTCAAGACTTTCAATAATGCAATTTGAAACATTCAAAGATTTGCAGTTATATTTTGGATACCATGTTTGATAATTTATTGAACTTTCCTGTTTGTTACTATATTCGCTGCTCCAAACTATGCTCTCTTTAAATTCATCGCAATTATCTATTGAGATTTTTGAAACAAAGTAATAAATAAAAATCGAGACAAACATTAAAATCAAGATCATTGATTTTACAATCATCCTTTTATTTATGTTATTTTTTTGCATTTTATTGTTTAATCTCCTTGTCAAATAATTTACTGCCCCACCATACCCAAACACCTTTTCCAGAACCGATGAATTTACCTTTGATTAGTCCTTCTCCCCTAAGATTATTAAGCCTGTAGAAAATTTTTGTTCTTGTTACCGTTTCATGTTTAATTTTATCTTTTATTTTTTCTTCAATCTCTTTGGTTTCTAATGGTTCGTCTGAACTATTTATTAGTTCGAGAATCTGATTACTAATTAGATTATCCATTTTTATTTATCCATTAATCTATAAGTGCATTTATATATAGATGCATATATAAAGCTTTTGGCTAGTTCATAGATACATTAACCGATTAATAAAAAGATTAATTATTCAAAAAATTGCATACAACCAAGCTTTAGATGACGTATAAACGATGTTTGAGACCATTAGGCTGGTTATTTATAAATAGTAGTCTTTATCAAGAGTCCTTTGTATCTCTTTTGCTGTCTTGTCTCCCAACCCTGGAACTTTTTTCAGTTCTTCTTCATTCGCATTGAAAATCTTCCTCACATTTCTGAATTTATGAAGAAGTTCTTTTGCCATGGCAGGACCGACATTAGGCAATGAGCTGACAATGTACTCCTGCAATTCTTTATCTGAAATTGGTTTTTTTGAATGGAGGCTGAAATGCTTCTTTTCAGGATCTTGCTCTCTTTTGGCAATTATGTGAAGCAATTCTGCTGTTTCTTTGTTGTTTTTAGTCTGTATTATCGGAATTCCGTATGAAACAGCAATCGTGCTTAACATCCCTCTTATTGCATTTGGATGAATGTTTCGTTGAGAGTAAATGTCTTCCATTCCTTCCAGTATTAATATTGGTCTGTCAGCTTTTGTTAAAGATTTAAGCTGTTCGAGAAGTCTTCCGTCTATTATTGAATCAACAAAATCAGGAACTGTTTTAAGCTCAATAACGCATCTTTCACTTACTTGATAGTCTCCAATATCAAGTCTTTTCAAATCAATTTTAATTCCAAGTTCAACTAATTGCTTTACAATTCCGTTAGATTTTTCCCTGTCATCGCAGATGATTTTAATTTCTTTATTTTTCAGTTTATTTTGATATTTTTCGAGATTTTCATCAGCAGTCTTTTCAATTTTCAATTCTTTAAAAGCAATCTTATTCTTCAAATCATGAAGAATTCTATGCATCCTCTTTTCTTTGTGGTGAGTGCTCCATCGGTAGCTTTCATCTCTTGTCTTGTTTGCGACCATTATTATTACTTTTCCAGAATCATTTCTTCCTGTTCTCCCTCTTCTTTGAATGGTTCTTATTGCAGAAGGAATCGGTTCATAAAAAACAACCAAATCAACACTAGGAACATCAAGCCCTTCTTCAGCAACCGAAGTAGCAATTAGAATATCAAATAAATTATTTCTAAAATCTTCAATAATTTGCTTTTGCTGCTTTTGATTTAATCCCGTTTCATTTTTTTTAGCTTGGCCGACAAAAACAACCGATTTAGAATTTAATAAGTCTAGTTCTTTTTTTATTTTTGAAGCAGTATCTCTATACTGAGTAAATATTATCATTTTTTTATTTTTATTGTTTGAAACTATTTTTTTAAGCTCAGCAATTTTAGGATGTTCAATATTATTCTCATAGAGTTTTTTTGTCATTTCAAATATAATTCTGAATTGTTCATCTGCAACAAGATTTTTAAGAGCTTTAACAGTTGTTCTAGTGCTTTCTTCCATTAGTTTCTGAAGATACATGAACAAAGCATGAATTCCCTGAGTTTCAAGGAGTTCCTGGGCATGATGTATTTTCATTGCTTCAGCCAATAGTGAAATACTTCTCATTAGTTCCATTGATTTTTCTCCAGAATTAAGCATTGAATGTAATTTTGCCATTAACTCAAGCAGTTCAGTCTTTCTCATAAAAACAGAATTAAGAAATCCAAACTTTTTAACTTCATTAAGCTTCGAATGATAGCATTTTTCTATTGTATTTTTTATGAATAAAAATGCAGGAGGTAAATCAACTTTAACCCAGTCTATTTGCACGTCTTGAATGTATTCTTTGACATCAGAATCGCTTTCTGTCCTTACCTCAATATTTTCAATGAACAAATTTTTGCATATTTCTGTTATTTTTTCTAAATCTGAGCCGGGACTCGCAGTCAAACCAAGAATTAATGGATATTTAGCTTTCTTTTGATATTGTTTTGCTATAAAGACATAAGAATAATCTCCAGACGCGCGGTGTGCTTCGTCAAAAATTAAAAGGCTAATCTGTCCTAAATCTATCTTGGCCGAAATTGCATCATTTTCCAATCCTTGCGGAGTTGAAAATATTATTTTTGATTTTTTCCAGAGTTCCTCTCTTTTCAAAGGAGAAATTTCTCCCGTAAAAACCGCAAAGTCATTTTCTTCCGCCTCAACATGCTTTTTGAAGGTTTCAATATGCTGCTGTACCAGAGGTTTTGTAGGCGCTAAAAACAGTATTTTTGATTCAGGATAGAGCTTGAGGCGGTGTTTGGCTAGCATCATGGCTAAAGCCGTCTTTCCCAATCCTGTCGGAAGAACAACCAGCGTGTTTTTAGCCGTAGATTTGGAAAAGATTGTTTCCTGGTATAATCTGGGCTTTAAGTTCTTTAACATTATAGAATAAAGAGATATTCTGTTTATAAGCCTCACGCGCGGTTGTCCAGTGGGAACATAATAAAGTTTATAAGAACGGAAGGCAATAATGTTCTTATGAAAGTGTTATTCATATGCAATCAAAATGAGAACAGAAGCAAAACTGCTGAAGAGCTGTTTAAGGATAGATTTGAGACTAAATCAGCCGGCTTATACAACAAGAAGCCAGTTACCAAGAGCCAGCTTGAATGGGCAGATGTCATCATCGTGATGGAAGACTTACAAAGAAAGGAGCTCGCTAAAAGATTTCCTGACTTGTATCTCGGGAAAAGAATAATCTCTTTGGATGTACCTGATATTTACAGATATGGGCAGGATTCCTTAAAATCGATGTTGAAATCAAAGATTAAGGCATTAGCTTAACCATTCATTAAATTTATTTCTGGCTTCTTTTTTCGAATTAAACATTTTTGTTTCTGAAACATGTAATTCCGGTAAACTTCGCGTTACTTTGTATCTCTTCCCTTCAGAGCTGCTTAACTCAATTATTGAAACTTCCCATTTCTTATGGAAATGCTTCTTATTCTTCTTCATAAAAAATCAAATAAAATTCCTCTTTAAATATCTCACGCGCGGTTGTCCAGCGGGAATGCGGGGTTTGAATTTAACTTTATTAATGCGATTTTACCTTCTACTAAGCCAATAATAACAAAAAACTATATAAACACTCAGCTGCTTAATGCCCTTATGAAGAAACTGCTCAAATTGTTCAGCAGAAAAGAACAATTTATGATCTTTCTGACGTCTTTTATAATAGCATTTATTCTCACATTTGATGAGTGGGGCAAGGAAACATTTGATTTTACAGTCGGGATTGGAAACCTTCTTTTAGTATTAATCGTTACAATAATCTCATTATTTATCAAGATTTCAGTCCAAAAATACTTTTCTAAAAAAAGAGGGTTTGAAGCGGAGTTCAGCCCATGGATTTTGGGATTTATTTTCGGTATTTTGCTGGCTTTGATTACAAACGGAAAATTCATTTTCCTTGCGTTTGGAGGATTAATCTTTTACATTATTGAAAAACTAAAATTAGGTGAACCAAGGACAAATATTGATTTTGCACTAATAGGCTGGCTTTCGATATTAGGTCCATTGACTAACATCATTTTAGCAGCAATTGTGAAAATGCTTGTTTTCCTGCCAAACAGTCTGATCTTGAAAATAATTTCAGTCAATTTCTGGATGGCATTATATGGTATGATTCCCCTTCCTTTTATACATAAGTTCAAAGTCGGAGGGGAAAAGAAATTCGGAACATCTGACGGATTAAAACTTCTTTTCGCTTCTCCTCTTGAATACATAATTGTCACGGTAGTCATGGTAATCAATGCAGTGATTGTTGTTTCTGCAGACAGCGTTGTTTCATTGCTTGCGACTTTGGTATGCACTGTTTTCATATGGCTGGTATATAACATTTTTTACAAGCTAAATATCACAAAAGGAAGCGGCAAGAATTACAAGTACAGGATTGAATAATACGTTTCGCCGGCAAAAATAACATCAGCTCAGCCAGTTCTATGTTCTGTTAATCTCTATTCCTCAGAAAATCCTCTGCAAAACCAAATTTTGGCAAAGCCAAAATGAGTCCATTTCGACTTCGTCGAAATTGGGTTTTCGTTTTAATAATAATAAAATAAAAAATCATTTCAAATTATTTTTAATCATCTTCATCATCTCTTCCTGATGTCCAGCGCCGACTACTGCCATGATTGTTTCGTCTGGACTGTTCTTCATCAAATGCGAAATATTATTTGCCATCACGATGTTTCTCTCATGCACCAAGACATTGTAGAAATTAGGGTATCTTTTCTTCGTGAACTCAAGCATTTTATTTATTGTTCTGGAATCTGGAACTTTGGTTAAATCATTTTGTGTTAAATTGAACTTTTTCATCTGTCTTTTGGGCATAATAACTCCAAGAATCAGGTCAGATATGAAGTTCCATTTTTCCCTCCACGTTATTGTCTGGGAAAATCTTCTTAATGTCACAGTAATGTGCTGATCAATCAGGGCAAGCTTCAGATTATTCTGTCTTGCAAGGTTTATCGCCATTTTCATCTCAGAGCCGGGCTCAACTTTCACTATCTGGCCTATCTTTTTTTCAATCCAGGCTCCAAATAAGGCAAAAAGCATGCCTTTTACTCCCACTCCCTTAATCCAATATGACCTTTTTTTGCTGCTTAATAGTGCCTGAAACCTATCTTTATCCAGTTCAACCGCAATAATGCCCGGTTTCTTGTTCTCAATAGTGCTTTTGACCTCATTTACGCTGTCTTTAGAGACATGAGAACTTCCTATCAGAATAAGGTTTTTATATCGCATTTAAAGCCCTTTATCACTCTGGAATAGAAAAGTATTTAAATATTCTGACTTATAAATATTCATATCCTAACGGAGGCTTAGACAATGCTTAAGATTAGAAAGGTAACAGAAATTTTTGGTATGAGAGTTTTTACGGACGCCGGGGATTATTTCGGCGATGTTGAAGAAGCGGTTCTGACGTCAACAAAAGTCGGCGGTTGGAGAATTAAAGCGACAAAAAGCTCATTCCTGACTAAGATTTTAGGTTCAGCTAAGGGAGTAATCGTTCCGCATAACCTTGTTATGAACATAGGGGATGTGATGATTATCTCAAGAAATGCAGTTCCTGCGTTCAAAGACGAAGAAGCTGCTTGATTTTTATTTTATAGGTTTTCTTTTAGTTTGTTTTTAATTTTAAAATAATAATAAAATAAAAAAGCTAAATCACCTGCTCAATCAATATGCTTCTTATCCCCTCATCCCGTTTCTTCCTTAGCTTTCTGCTTATGTTCATAAGTTCAGGATACAGCCTTTCTGATGTCGCTTCAGTAAATCCGAGATTCATCATTATGCCTCTGTAATCATCGGCAGTCACCAAACATCCTTCTCTCATTCCATAGACAAGATATCTTTCCCTTATCGTTCTCTGCTCTTCGATATATCCCTTTAGGATTGCAGCATATTTTGGGAATTCTTCAGCGAACTTTACAATACCTTCTTTTACTCCTCTCGCTTTCATCTCATCTTCGTCTTTTATATAAGCGAAAACTCTGTCGCCATTGTATCTCTGTCCGAATTCTATGTCTATTCCCTGGGCCATCTTTGGCTTCCTTCTCTTCAGTTTGCTTGACATGCTCGATATCGGCACGTCAATCCTGTCCGCGGCGACCAGTTCGATCACTTTTCTTTCAATTGTTTCTTCCATATTATTTCACCTATGATTTAAGTGTGAAGTGAAGTAGTTAAGTTATTGTGGTAACTAATATCGCCACAACATTTAAATAAGAATCAATCTTAATATTCTTATGAACCTAAAATTCCTCGAAGACATAGGATTAAACAGAACTGAAGCCAAAGTTTACTTGGCGTTAATTGAAGCAGGACCCTCGAGAGCAGGATTCATCACAAGAAAGGCAGGAGTTCACAGAAGGAATGTTTATGATGCAATAGAGATGCTTATTCAGAAAGGTTTAGTCTCTTACATCAAAGAAAATAACATAAGACTCTATTCTGCAGTTGAACCTTCAAGATTATTGGAAATAACAAAAGAAAAAGAACAGAATGTAAAGTCCATACTTCCTGAACTGGAAAGCAAGTTTAATTTCATACATTCAAAGAATGAAACAGTGTTTTATCGCGGGAAACAAGCGTTAAAGTCAATATTTGACGACCAGATAAACGAAGGAAAAGAAGTTTTAGTCATTGGTGCATCTCCTAATGCAAAAGACATCGTAAAATATTACTTTCCAAGATATGACAACGAAAGAAAGAGAAAGAACATAAAAGTCAAGGCAATATTCACGGGAAAGACTGATTATAAGATACCATTATCTGAAATTAAATATCTTCCAAAGGAATTTAATTCGCCGTCAGCAACAAATATCTACGGAAATAAGGTTGCTATAATTCTATGGACGGAAGAGCCAATTGCAATATTAATCAACCAGAAGGAAATAGCAGATTCGTATAGGAATTACTTTGAATTGTTGTGGAAGACGGCTAAGAACTAATCAATCGAAAGTATTATAAACTATACTTTATACGTATAAAGTATGATTAATACGTATAAATATAAATTTACACGTTTGCAGGAGGAGATATTCAGACTGCTGTGCATAAAATCAGGTTCGGTTTTGAACCAAAGGCAGATAGCAAAACTTCTAAATGTGTCCCCTCCAGCGGTGGCGAATTCAATTTCTGAACTTCAAAAATCAGGTCTTATAATGTATAAAAAAGACATAGGAATTAATCTAACGCAAATTTCTCTCAATCGAGATAATAAATTAGCGCTCCAATTCAAGAGAACAGAAAATCTAAGGCAAATTTACGAATCCGGGCTTTCAGAATATCTCGAGAATGAATTTCCCGGGGCGACAATAATATTATTTGGAAGCTATTCAAGAGGCGACGACATAATGACATCAGACATAGATATAGCAGTAATCGGAAGAAAGGAAAAGAAAATAAACCCGAAGGGATATGAAAAATCACTAGAAAGAATTATTCGCATTAATTTTTATGAATCATTTGTAACCATTCATAAGCATCTTAAGGAGAATCTGTGCAACGGCATACTGCTTTCCGGAGGAGTTGAATTATGAAGTATTTTGAAGAATATGTAAGTGAGGGAATTGTCAAAAAGCAATATCCCGATATATCAAGAGCTAATTTTCTGATAAAAGAATCAGAAAAATCATATTCTTCATTAATGAAAATAATAAAAGCAATGGGCATTGATGATGAGAACGCAAATACAATAATAAAAACAGCATATGATATTATTCTGGAACTTATAAGGGCCGAAATGCTTAAGTTCGGATATAGTTCTTCAGGCGCAGGAGCGCACGAAGCGGAAGTATCTTTCACAAGAAACTTAAAGCTAAGCGAGAATGAAGTTCAATTCCTAGATAGACTGAGATACTTCAGAAACAGCATAATATATTATGGAAAGCTGCTCGACAAAGAATATGCGAAAAGCGTTGTAGATTTCTTGAATAAAGTTTATCCAAAATTGAAGAAATAGCGGATTCTTACAGGAATTACTTTGAATTGCTATGGAAAATGGCTAAGAACTGACAATCTTCTTAATCTCTTCTTCTGTCGTGAATTCAACTGTTTCTGACATTGTTTTAAGCCCCAATTTCAAACTTTCTTCATCAGAAATCAGCTGATGCGTATATGGGCAGATATTTAACACCCTGTCGAGTTTTGAAAATGGATTGACAAAATAAATAACAAAATGCCTTCCAAGACCGACAAAATCATTCCAATTCTCAATCAGAAAGTTAAAGTTATCATTGGTGTGGAAACAGATCAGTGTTTTCCCATGTTCGTATTTTTTAAACTCAGTTACCTCTTTAATGTCTTTTAAAAAAGGTATAATAAAATATTTGTGCTCCGTTTCTTTTACAACTGTAAAATCACTTTCATTTTCTTTCAAAGAAGTTATTTTTTTGGTGATTATATCCTTATTTTTGATATACCTGACTGCCCAATCCTTAAGAAACTTGGTCTCTTTGCCTGCCATAAATGTAATTCTGATTATATCGTTTAAAAAGGTTTTTAGTCATTCCCAAGGAAAAGCATTTAAAGAAACAGCTCATTCTTATCGTAATGGGCAAATTTTCAGAGAAGCTTGAGAGGTTTGTTGACAAGGCAATCCCTTATCTTATCATAATTCTTTTCGGAATAGTTATCGTTGATGTTTTCTATCACGAAGTCTCTTTAAGATATGCAAAGACTATCTTCATTTTGGATGCGATAATCATAACAATTTTCGTAATCGATTTGATTTTCAAATATCAAAGAGTAAGAAATATTCCAAGATTTGTAAGGCTGTACTGGATTGATATACTTGCTGTTTTTCCGTTCTTTTTATTATTGAGATTATTCGAGGAAATACTGCTTTTATCTGAAAGTTCGATCTCAGCCTTAAGAAACTTATTTCATGCAGGATTAATCTTCGAAGAGCAGGTCATTGTCGGAGAGGAAGCAGCAAGAACTGCGGAATTATTGGCAAAAGAAGGAAGGGTTTCTTTGGTCGTAAGGTGGTTCAGGCCGCTAAGAAGGCTTCCGAGACTATTCAAAGCATTCAGCTTTTATGAGCATCCTGAACACAAGAAAACTTTATATCATAAAAAGAGCTAAACATCATCCATTCTGTCTAATTCTCTCAGTAATTCATCAGCATCATTTGGAAGATTATACATTATTGTGTCTCTGCCGCAGGATGGGCATAATTTAGGCCCTCTAAAATCAAGCGCCCTGCTCCATTTAAAACTGCAGTTCCTGCAGTAAAATTCAACCTTCTTTTTCGGAGAAGTATCGATTGGGCGGGAAAATTCCTGCTGTTTTATCTTTATGCTTACTCCGGAATTCTGCTTGTTATAGCATGATTCGCAGATTAAGCCCTTTCCGTCTTTAGAATACCTCATACTTGCCAAACCTACTCTGTTTCTGCATGCGTTGCAATTAAGTTCTGCTGCCATGGCTTTTAACATGTTAAGGTAATATTTAAACTTATTTGCTCATTATTTTAGACTTGTTTTGTCTCCAAAGTTCATCAACTAAGTAGTCTATCTTGTATCTGTCTATTCGCGATATATTTTTGTGATAAATTACCTTAGCTTTTTCATTATGGTCGTATGTTTTAAGCAGCGCTATGCATACATATAATGCTGCATATATGAACTCGCTTCCTTCAAAACTCGTTTCGCCGTTTCTTTTCACAAGATACGGATATAATCCTTTTCTTTTTATAACATTAAAATATTGCATACCAGAACTACTTCCAGCTTATTTATATTGTTATTCATCCAGAAATTAATCGTTATCCACTCTTGGGGCTAAAATAAAGTTCAGCAATACCTTGTCAATCGCCTTGAATTCCAGCATCAAAGGATAGTTCTTGTCAAACTGGATTGTGACTTCATCCGAAATTTTTGAACCGGCTATCATTTTCTTCAGATATTCAACAGAATATTTTGCCTTGACTTCTTCCTTGTTGTCAGCATCAATCCTTGTCTTATCATCCGGAACTATCTCGATTTCAGCCTTGCTCAAATCTCCTTCTGCAAGAATCATCATTTTCAGAGGACTTGCCCCGAAGGAAACAGATTCAGCGACAATTCCGACATCTTCTATTGCATCATTCAATATCGCGGATGATGTCTTTATCGTCACAGGGAATTTCAATTCAGGCTTCTTTTTCTCCTTTTCATCTATGTCAATCAAAGGCAGTGAGAACTTCCTGGTTGTGTCGCTCTTTAATGTAATATCCAGCTTTCCTTCTCCTAAGCTTAAAGTAAGCATATCGTTAGGCTTCGCTCTTCTTAATATTTGTTTAAGATTGTTAAGATTAATTGAGATATTGACCTGTTTGTCCAGCTTATATTCAGAAAAACAGCTCGAAAGGAGCTTAAAGTTGACCATGGCCACATTAGCAGGATCCATGGCTATCATCTCGATGCCTTCCGGTTTAATCTTGAATGTAGCTTCATTGACAAGCTCAGAAATGATGGCTATGCTGTCCTTGAAATATTTCGCTTCGGATAGAGTTAACTTCATGTCTAAATTCCCCCTTAATATATCGTTTGCAACCTCATATTTAAAGCTTTTTATTGTTTCATTGACAATCTTTATTAAATGAGTGTTCTTTTTAATAATTATGGGACTTAAAGGAATATTTGAGCTGATAAAACATTCTAAAACCGGGGATCAAAGGGTTGTAAGAGACCAGCTGATAACTGAAGTCATTTCCCCGATATTAAGAAATTGGGGATATAAGAAAAAAGGCAGGGCATTTTTGAAAAAAGAAGAAAGAATTGTAAAAAGACTTAATGTGTATTCAAGCTCTTGGAACAGCAAAAATGAAGTAGAATTCATATTTGAGATAAGCGCCAAAGGTCCAGGAGTAGATATTTCAGGTGAACGCGCTGAAGAAAAATGGTTCACACTTACAAAAGACACAGATTTGAAAAGAATAAGTTTGGAAGTTAGGGAACATTTGATTAAAGTGGTTAAGCCATTCTTGGATAAGATTAGATAAAAACTGTGGGAGGCAGGGATCGAACCTGCGAAGGCACTAAGCCAACAGCTCTTGAGGCTGTCACGTTTGACCACTTCGCTACTCCCACNNTAAGAAAAAAGATGATATTTAAAGGTTGCTAAGGTTGTTTATTGTTTTGTTAGTAGTACGATTAAAATCTAGCCGGGGTACGCAATCTTTAGAAGAAAGCAGGACTAAGCACGAACTAGCTTAATCCCCGGCCAAATTCTCGTAATAATGCCTGCAACCTAAAAATTAGCAAAAGATCTACAAAGAACTTAATTTCTCTTCGATAGCTGCAAGCTCCTGCTCAAGCTTGTTGACCTCCGTATGAGGCCTTTTCATGGTTTCTGCAGCAAATGATTTTTTAGTTTCAATTTTCGCTTTGGGCAGCATCTTCTTCAGATTGTCAATCAATGTCCTGATGTCATCTGCACTTTTCCTGAAATGATTCAGAAGAAGCATTTTTTTATGTTTTATCTTCTTGAAATCTTCATTGCTCTGCAGAATCTTAAGTATATCCCTCGTGCTTTCTAATGCAACCCTTCTGGAATTTTTCGGGTCATTTATTTTTACAAAATAACTGTTTTCTTTTGCCATTTCTATTGTTCTTTCATCAATTCCGCTTCAACACTTTCAATTTTTGACTGTACAGAAGCCAGATCAGACGTCCATTTCTGGACAGCAGCATCTTCTTCCTGCTTCACTTCATTTATCTTGTTCAGCGTGGCCTGCGCTTCCATCAGCTTTTTCTTTATTGCAGAAAGAGCAGACATCGCCGTCTCAAACCTGTCTATTTTTATGAATGTTGATTTTTCTTCCATTTTATCCTCCGAACAATGTGTTCTCCATCAGCATCATTTTTTTGCTTGTTTCTTCCAGTGAATTCTGAAGAGCATCAATCTCGCTGTCTTTTTCCTCTTTTAATTTCATGACTCTTGAAAATTCAGAATCAACACTGCTCAGTTCTTCATTTGTGCTCACTAATTGAGTCAATATTTCCTTATATCTGTCCATCGTGATGAATTTTTCAGAAGAAGGCATGACAAATCTTTGTTTCTTGGCAATATTTACCTGTTGGAAAGGCATCTCTGTTTCAGGCATAGGTTCTCCCTCAATATCAGGGCTTACCTGCTGCTCATTCTTCAATTCTTCCAACGGAGGAATCTCTTCGGGGATTTCTTCCGGCAATAAGGATATATCTTCATTATCAAATTTGCCCGGCAGCGGCGGAAGCTGAAGTGTTTCTATTTTCTTTGTTTTAAACGGCCACATCCTTGTTACCCCCCTATAAGTACAATTACTTAAAAG
>DUFL01000043.1 GCA_013331965.1 Candidatus Woesearchaeota archaeon
CACGAGCTTCCTCTTCTTTATCCAGGATATCCTTTGTTTAAATCCGGATTTAGCCTGACAAATAATGTCGCAGACAGACTGACGCAGGAAGAAAGAGCATTTGTAAGGTCTGAATTAAGTACAATGCCGCTATATGTAGTAACGGAAAATGGAATTTTGCTGGCTCATAATGTTCCTTCCTCTTCAACAAGAAAACAGCTTGAACAATTAGTCTATGATGAAAAAGGAAAATCTGCCCTTGAAAATGCCTTGTTCTGCGATGAAGCAGAGAATAAGAAATGCAAGGGAGAACTATTTGACAACATCAGAATATATGATAAAAGAAAAATTGCTGTATTTTTGAAAGAAATGGAAGCAGTTCATGCAGTAATAGGACACTCTGCAAATTCAGATTTCATTTATGCTGATGAAAACGGGGATGAAAGGCCGATTTTAGGCGGAATCTCTGACTACAGCAGAGAATATGAAGATTTCACGATTGTTGCAACAACAGAACATAGAAATGCAAACAAAGCGCGTTCCGGAGCCGACAGGATGGGGCCGAATGAAGACGGAGTTTACTGCACATTCAAGCTCGATGCCAGTCCAGACAAGTTAAACTTCGGAAAATTAGGGCAAGGCTACAAGCCGCATTATATTCCAAAAAAAAAGAAAATAGCATTTAAAAAGGAAAAAACAGCGAAAGACAAAACCGTTTCAGCGTTGGTAAAAGCTGTCCAGGAACTGACTGCAAAGGGCGGATTTCCTGAAAAATATGCGAAAAGCATCGAATATACGGCGCCTTTGCTTGAACATGACATAAAAACAGGAGAAAGGAGAAAAGAAACCGTGGAAGAAACAACAAAAGCGTTCAATGAGAATGATGCAAGAGGAATCGCAGAATACCTTAGTGACATTCCAAGCGAAGATACGCTGTATTTTGTTCCTAATGAGATGAGGTTTTACTTCACGGTAAAAAACAACCATTAGGGAGTAACAACATGACAAAAAGACTTATATATAACTTAAGCGTTGTTAGTAGCGACTGGAGTTAAAAATGCCAAGAGAACTCAGAAGGGGAGCAAAAGGAACATCAAGAGTTGACCTAAGCTCTGCTTCAGAACCTGAAAAGAAACAGCAGCTGCCATACAGAGGCAGATTAATACAGCCTGCACAAAAAGAGCTGCACTGCGCGGCGATAGCAGAAATACCTATTTTACCCAACAATAAAGTTGACGAAGGAGTTAAAAATTATTTTGCAAATAAACTTAGGATCAGGGAAGTAAACGGGAAAATTAATCATGTTTTCTTTAGAAACGAAAGAATAGATCCTATTATGAACGCTAAAACAGACGTTCCTGAAAAAATATTTGACAGATTTGGACTGATTCCCTATCTTCCTGAAGGAAATACAGGAGTTGTCGTTTTGGGAAGACGGGATGATCCGTTCTGTCCGTCTTCAGTCGAGGAATTCACATCAATGATTACTGACCCGAAAACAAAAGAATCTAAAGTTGATCCTGAATACAAGCAGTTCTACAAGATGTACGATGATTGGGTAGCGCTTCTGCAGGAGTCTCCCGAGGATTTTAAATCATTCCAGGAAACTGCAAAAAGATACGGAGCTACAATAAGTGATCCGAGTGTCTTGGTAGGACATCCAAAAATAGAAGCGATACCGAGAGCGATGGAAATGTATTCAGACTGGAGTTTTTCAAGACAGGCAAAAATTCCTCTTATGGCTGGGAAAAAAATCAATGCTGACAGATGGCATAACACTGGAATAAGCAGGCTTGTCGAGGAAGAACTGGATACTGACGGCAATAGGCAGGAACCCGGCGCACAGGGACTGATTATACAGCTGGGAGATATGGCATACTGGATCGATTATTCGTCAAACGGTTCTACTGTTATTTTCTTGAATCAAAAAAGAGACAATATAGGAAGATTATGCCAAGCAGAACTCGATCTTGACAAGGATGAAAAAATATTCAAAGGAAAGGCAGGAAACGGGAAACTTGAAAATTTTGTAACTGATTACCTCAAAGGAGAATCTGTAGCGGGAACGAGGGTTAGTTTAATAAGAAAAGACAACTCGCCAATCGTATTTGTTCCCCTCATCAGCGATGCTATAATAAGCATGGGGCACATAAGCCCGGTAACAAAAGAACAGCAAAGTACATTATATATAAAATACTGAGTACAATATCAAAATGATAAAACAGATAAAATCATTGATTCAGATTGTGAGAGGAACTCCGAGAGCAATAGTTATATCAGGAAATAACATTCCTGATATAAGAAAAACCTCAGAGATATATAAGAAAACTGCCGCTGCAGTACGTGAAGAAAAGACGCTTGATGCAAAATTAAAGAAAAGCTCAAAAGAACTTGTTGAGCTTCACAAAGGAACTATTCTTGGAAGTCACGTTGTTGAAGTGGAAGATTTAATTCACCATTTAATGCTTAAAAATTCTGACTTGGATAAAATTGTTTTCGCGCATGGTGCTCCTAAGTTTTATCTTAATATGCTCGATAATGTCGTCTATACTTCAAGGAGAAATGAAAAATCACAGGAAAACGAGTATGCTCTTGCATTCGCAAGATTATGCGAGATGCTTAGAGGAGAATATACTCATAAAGACACAAAGACACTGATGGAAAGAAGCAAGCTGTCTGCGGAAAAAACTCATGAACTCCTTGAAACATTAGTTTCGCTTGGATATAAAGATGTCGAGAAACTTCTTCCTCCTCCAAAAGGAGACGTCGATGCTTATGTCGCGCATTACAGGAATAAAGCAGAAAATACTGTAATAATCTCTATTTCAAAGAAATCAAGAGGAGACGCCGGCGGAAAGCAGATATCTGAGCATGGAATCCAGGTCATACATCCTTTGACTAATGCAAGGGATTATCCAAGAGATTATCCTTCAGATGATAATGAAGGCAATCAAAGCGGCACTGGAGATTACGACAGCGGAGAATTTGTATCTGTCTTGGCAAAAGAATTCTCTGTAAAGCCTGCAGATGATTCTAATAAAAGGACTGCAGAAGTGCTTAAGGCGATAACTGAAAAATACAGCGGCAAAAATATGATAATACTTTATGAAGAAGCGGATGAAGAAGCTAAAAATGCGAAAAAGATAGCTGAATATGCCGGCATAGAAAGAGAGCAGTTTGTTCCGATAATAGAAAGAAACTCCCTTGAAAAAGAAGTGATGAGATTAAGCTTTGAAAAGTCTTCTCTTGCAAAAAGAGTCGGAATTGCCGCAGCGGCCGTTTTAATCGGCAGCGGAGCATTTTATGGGACATACAAAGCAGGAACACTTAAAGAAGCAGGAAGAATATTTTTTATCGGAGATGAAGCAGAAATACCTGCGGCAGTCGAGCCTAAAAAACTAAAAAGAAAAATCACAATCCCTCATGTAGAAATTGGAGAAGTAAAATATGACTGGAGTTCGAAGAAATTAAATGTTAAAACAAACGCAGAAGATAAAGATGGAGTTGTTGTTTTAAGAGGAATCTTAACTGACGGAAGGCTAGTTTTCGTTCATTCTGCAAACAAGGATAAAAAAGTTTCTTATGATGAACAAACAAAAATAGAGCTTAAACCAGGAAAATACAAATTAAGAATTAAAGCGACTGACAGCCAGAACGATTCAGGATATGCAGCGAAAGAATTTGAAGTTGTCAAGTCGGGTTGGTGGTAAATGGCACTTGCAACTATTGAAGAAAGGATTAAAGAAATTCTTTTAAGAAATATTGATGAAAAAGGGAAGTTTATAGATTCAAGCCTAATAACCGATCATTCAATTGACACGGCATGGGTTGAATTACTTCAGACAGGAGCAGGAGTAATTACAGAAAAAGTTGATATTCCGCCAGGAACACAAGTTCAGGAAAATGCGATTGTCGGAGAAAAAATAGGAAGCGGAGCAATAGCGCATCAATATGCGTTATACACTGCAAGTAATCCTTCTGCCGCAAAAGAGCTTCCTTCCGTATGGAAGCAGTGCGTCCCTAATTCTACAAGACAGCATTACATTGGATTATTAAAAAGAAAAGATGAAGAGCTCATGCACGGGTTGGAAGGAGAAAGCAAAAATAAAGATTACGTGAATGCGACAATTGTCCCTGCCGAAAACAGGATCGCAAAAGAACTGAGATATACAAGGCCTACTTACAACTATGACTGTTTAAGAAAAATCACAGATTCCCCTCATTTTGAAAAACAGGCGGCTAAATTCTTATCGAACAGATCCATGGAAGAGGCTCCGACGAGCAGAACTGAATTTGAGATGGAATGTTCTCTTTTATCGAGAGCATGGCACAAATGCATACCTCAGCTTAAACAGGGAATAACACAGACAAAAGACGGAATCTATTATGTTGTTGGGCATGCTGATGCCGTAAAACTTACTCATCTAATAGATCCTAAAGAAGAGTGGTGGAGAGGAAACCCAAGAAAAGACTATCTGCCGATAAAGGTCACTGTCGCTATAATGCACCAGTTTTACGATACGATTGCATCTCTGCAAAGGAGAGGAATCCTGTACCAGGACATAAACCCGGGAAATATCATGCCCGGTCACAACGGACTGATAAATCTCATTGATTTTGGGTTCGCTGAAGAGATTCTTCCGGGAAAAACAAATCTTAGCTCATTAGGCGGGGATGAAGACTATTATGCCCCATGCATTGTTGAACATCTCGAAGAATCAGGACGATACTCACACAAAGCAAAAAAAGGACATTCTATTCCGCTGGATCTGAGAACTGCATGCTGGTCTGCAGGAATTTTAACTTATTTGCTTGCTGCAGACGATGTTCCATTTAAAGGTGAAACATTTTCAAAACTTGCGAATGCAATCATGACTAAAAGACACACTCATCCCGGCTCGGTAAATCCTGAATACAATACTCCGTTCGGAAAAAAAGTGACAGCCGAGCTTATCGACAAGCCGTTGAGAAAAAACCCTGCTGAAAGACCATTCGCATCTAATCTGGAAAATGCATGTGAAAGGCTTCTTTCAGAAGAAGGGAACCAGACATCAGAAGAGATACTTCAGGAATTCATGGCACCGCTGACAAAGATAAGGGAAGGCTCTTACATCAAACCAGAAGTAAAAGTAAGTGAAGCTCCAAGATATGTAAGAAGAACAAAAGGCTCAAGCAGAGTCGATTTGGCTGCTAAGTAGTATCAACAACATAATATTTTCTGTAGAATTTGATTCCGATCCATATCACAAATGATATTATTGTCAGATATATGCTGAACATAAAAGCGTCATCTATAGCGGGAGTCAGCCAGGAGAATAAGATACTCTTCATCACCAAAGAAACACCTTCTGAACCTACAGGAACATTCTGCTGCATTGCTGAAACCGCTTTTTCCAGAACACCTGGCATGAACTTGAACGAAATTGCCGAAAGGAAAGAAAGCCATGCAATATTTCCTGAAAATATCTGGAAGCCCTTGAGTGTTCCCTGCGCGAGCATATAGAAAACTATTCCTAAAATTGCTGAGATTATTGAAATCAGCACCAACGGAAATTTGCTGAAAACAGCCAGCTGATTCCTTACATTATCCAATGCCTGAATGAAGACAGGCTCTGTCTGCTCTTTTGTTTTTTTCTTTAAAACATCATCAAAACTTGATTTTCCCGAAATAAAATCCTGGTCGCAGAAAGGCTGATCTGATTTATCCTTGCATTGTTCTTCCAGACTCTGTTTTCTTACATCAGCAGGAAGCTCGTTTATCGCTTCAATGCTTTTTTTCAAGTCAGGATTCTGGGCGTAAATACCTGGAATGCTTTGCGCAGCGAGGACACTAACTTGTCTGCTCGCTTCATACTTCGCATTTTCATATCCTGAATCAATGGAAGAAATGAAAGCGTTTGTTGTGATTGCTGTAATAAATATTGTGGTAAAGACAAAAGCTAAAATAGACCACAACCAGTTCATAGTTATAATTTTAAACTGAGGCTTTTTAAATGTTATTGTGTTTTTTTGTGTTGTTAGTATAACTACGATTATTTGGCTTGTGTTTTTCGTCTAGTTCGAACTTAGAAAAGTAAACAAATGCCGGATTTTTATCGTAATAATAACAAAACAAAACATTGTCGTCATCACACAGGACGTATAAAG
>DUFL01000047.1 GCA_013331965.1 Candidatus Woesearchaeota archaeon
CAAATTCTCAAAGAAATCTTCTGCTTACTTCTTCCCAATTGACAACATTCCAGAAATTTGTAACGTATTCTGCTCTTTTTTGCTGGTATTTCAGATAATAGGCATGTTCCCAAACATCAACCCCTAAAAGTGGAATCTTTCCTTCTGATAATGGACTATTCTGGTTTGCTGTTGAATAAACCTCTAATTTTCCTTTATTCAATGCCAGCCAAGCCCATCCTGAACCGAATCGATTTAATGCGGCATCAGAAAATAATTTCTGGAATTCTTCAAAGCTTCCAAATTGTTTTATTATTGCATCAAGTAATTTACCGGTTGGAGCTCCCCCTGCATTAGGTCCCATTATCTTCCAAAACAGTAAATGATTTACATATCCTCCGCCGTGATTACGTACAGCGTTTCTTATGTTTTCAGGGACTTTACTCAGATCCTTCAGCACTTCATGAACATCTTTTCCTTCCAATTCTGTTCCTTGCACTGCTGCGTTATACTTATCAATATATGCTTGATGATGTTTTGTAAGATGTATTTCCATTGTTCGGGCATCTATCCAGGGTTCTAGTGCATCATATGCATAATCCAGTTTTGGTAATATTATCATATTCATTTTACTGAGGCGATGATATTTAAATATATCGCTAACATAAAATTAAAACTAAGCATTGTTCAAAAACCAATTCAGACTTAATAATGGAACGATAAATACATCTTGGTGCTGTTCCGGCATTCCTTGCAGAGGCATGACAAGCAGAGGATAGGCCTGCTCTTCCGGAAACAATTCAGAGTAAAACTTCCCTCTTTCCAGATGGATATCTACTGCATCCTGTATCGCAGATACCACTCCTGCCCGGCTTTTCCATCTCTTGCATTCAATCAGATAAGTTATGTCGTCTTTTTTAGCAATGACATCAAACTGCCTTCTTTCTTTGTCTTTCGTCAAAACTACGTTCTGCTGTACTTCATAGTCATTTTTTTCAAAAATAAAAGCAACTAATCTTTCAAAGTACTGCCACGTCACTTTTTCGCTTAATTTTTCAAGCTCTTCAATGGAATTTATCTCAAACATTATCTCTCAAGAAGTTTCTTTTTTTCAGTTTCAATATCAGAAATTATCGGATTAAGCCACTCAAATTCATGGTTCTTCAGCTGCCTCAGCCCATTTTCTAATATTTCTATCATGAATCTGTTTCCTAATTTTATCTGCTCGATGCAGTAGGCGATCAGCGACAGCCTGTCGGCGATTTTGACGATTTTATCCTCAATTTTTCCGCTTTCATGGTAGTCTGACCATAAACTCTTGAAATGAACTGCTAATTTATCCGGCAGCCCTTCAAAAGCTTTTTCAATGGATTTCTCGTTTATTTTATCTAAAAGGTGTTTCAGTTCAGGATCAGAATACTTGAAAGGCTGAAGGATATCCCCTGAAAACATTTCTTCCATATCATGCACCATCGCCTTCTCCATGACCTCAAGAGTATTTATCTTCGTTCCGCTCTCTTCCAGAAGCCCGCACAGAGCTCTTGCGATGATAGTGACGTAAAAAGTATGCTCTGCGACATTTTCGTTCTGCTGAAGAGGGGTGTTATGATATCTTTTAACCTGGGCCAATCTGCGATTAAGAATGAATTGCGATATTTTATTTTCCATTTTTCTCACCAGTACCCTTCTTTATGCTCTTCCTTCCTTTTATATTTTTGCTATTATTCTGGTTAAGCAGCCATGCCTTTTTTTTTGAATATTGGACAGGATTCTTTATTCTTGAGCATATCGAATCAGGATTGCAGAACTGAAGATCGACATAATAATTTTGCTGATGAATTAAAGGAATGTTGTTCTCTCTTTTTGGGCAGTTAGGAGGAAGAATATCTTTTTTTTGCTGTTTGTGATAATTGAGATGAGTTACTAATAAATTTTCCCTCAATTGCTCGAGGTTTGTCTTGTTCCAGACATCAAGTCTTTCTTTAATTTCTTCGTAGTTCCATCCAACACTTGTTAAGAAATTAATTAATATGAATAAGCTTCTTTTCTTTCCGTCTTTCAATCCGCCGTTCAATATATTCCTGATGCAGGGTGGGAACAATTCTTCCGGTATTTTTTGATTAATGGTTTCAATATTAACGCTGGAAAAAGCTCTTTTCAGCTTTCTTTCCTCTTCCTCTGTTTCTATCAGCGGCTGATAATCAAATGATTTAATCAGAAGATCTTCGGCTTCTCCTTTTTTAGTATTCGAATCATCAAGAAATGCCAGATTGCTTATCATCACATTTTCCGGCTTCGCCTCATCTTTTTCAAACAGCAAAACTCTGTTTGTGTCTATCGGAATGCTTGCCAATCCTGATTTTTCATGGAGAGAATAGATCATTCTGTACAAATGCCTCGGTGCGATAAGAACGGTATCAACATTAATAAGTGAGGAGGTGTTGAACATCCTTTCGGATTTAATTTCTTCTTTTTTATTCTCGTGGCTTAACGGCTTTACCAAAGCATGGCATTTACTGCATTTTATATAATCAAGATAAGAATCAAGTATTTCTGAATTCCCGCAGGATGAGCATTGATAGTGGTGTTTTGTTATCTGATTGGATCTTATCTTCTCTTTTACTTTTCTGCCATTTTTTATCAAATACGTGATTTCAGCAATGTCTTTTCCTGTCATTTTCTTTAAGTCTTCAATGGAATACTTCGCTTTCCCCCCGAAATTCACAATCTCATTATCTTCTATTTTAATCAGGTTGTTTTCAATGTAATTTACTAAATACTGCGCGATTCTTCTCGGTCCGTCTGGGAAGTAATCTTTGGTCAGGATATCTTTTCCTGGCACTATCTCTGGAAATGCCTTGAAAGGAACTCCTATGTGAAATCCTTTGTTTCCTGAGAATTTCAGGCTGATTGATTTTATTTTATGCTGTTTCAGCGCTTCAATGAAAAGCCATGTTGTTAATTTGGAAATTTCCCAATAAGGGCAGTCGATATCCAAAACCAAATCCCATCCTTTTCTTAACCTTGTCAGATCGTCCTTCTTCATATTTGTGCTGATTTGCAGCGGATTGACCCATATTTCTTCAGAACAATGAAAAGAACTTGCCTTCAGCTTTACATTTTCAATGACGTCAGAATTATTGGCCAAAACATCAGGCCTTTTTCCAAATCCCCCGTCTAAATATCTCACAGAGACCTCTCTGTCCTGAGCAGCACTGGCTATCGCTTTCTGAATATCCGCTCTTTTATAATATCTTAAACAACCTCCCAAATCTAGCATATAAATGATGAGTTTTAGTCATTTATTAAGTTATTGCGCGGTTGTCCAGTGGGATTGACAACATCATAGGATTAAGTCAACTGTGTTGTGCTGTCGGCTCAGCATTTTATGATGCAGCAATCAGAGGCCGCGAAAGCTCCGTAGGAGCCGCC
>DUFL01000058.1:0-14694 GCA_013331965.1 Candidatus Woesearchaeota archaeon
ATCATTACCTTCAAAGACATTGATATGAAGAAAACAGACAATCAGCTCACTCTGTTTGCCAATGTCCCTCACCCTCCGAAAGAATTCAAAATATGCGCATTAGTCGGCCCGGAGATGAAAGAGGAAGCCAAGCCTGCAGACAAAGTTGTCTTTCTTGATGAATTTGAAAGATACAAAAACGATAAGAAAGCATCGAAAAAATTATCCAATGAATTTGATTTCTTCGTTGCACAGTCTAATTTAATGGTCCAGGTTGCGGCAGCTTTCGGCAGGATTTTAGGACCGAAAGGAAAGATGCCTAATCCAAAAGCAGGCGGAGTCGTCCTTCCAAAGACAAACCTTAAGCCGATTGTTGATAAACTCAAAAGAACAATTAAATTAACTTCAAGAAATACTTTAATGGTTCAGTGTTCTATCGGAAAAGAAGATATGGATGAAAATAAGATAGTTGAAAACGCAGTTACAATATATAATCAGGTCCTGCATGCTATGCCGCAGGAAAAGAACAACATAAAAGAAGTCATGTTGAAACTGACCATGAGCAAGCCGGTGAAGGTAGAATGAAGCACAAAGTAAAAATAACTCCGGAAAAGAGAAAGCAGGTTGATGAATTTGCGAAACTTATGACAGATTATCCTATTGTCGGAGTTATTAATTTAGAATCCATGCCAAGCAAGCAGCTGCAGGCTTCAAGGGGAAAATTAAGAAAAGATGTTATCATAAAAATGACTAAAAGAAGGTATCTGAAATTGGCGATAGACAAGATAAAAGACAAAAAACCGGGAATTGAAAAAATACTGGAACACTGCGGAGGAATGCCTGCATTATTGTTCACAAAAGAAAATCCTTTCAAGATTGCAAGCTCAATAAAAAGATCAAAATCAAAATCGCCGATCAAGGCAGGACAAAAAGCTCCATTTGACATAATTGTTCCAAAGGGGCCTACTCCTTTTTCACCCGGACCGGTAATCTCAGAGCTAGCTGGATTAAGGATTAAGGCAGGCGTTGAAGCCGGAAAAATTGCCATCAAAGAAGATGCTTTAGTTTTGAAAGAAGGAGAAATCTGTTCGATGCCTCTTTCAAGCATGCTGATGAGACTGAGCATAGAACCGATGGAGATAGGCTTAAGNNCAGGAATACTGAATAAACAAACAATAGAATTCATGTTAGTTAAAGCAGAAATGCAGGCGAAAGCTCTGCAAAGCCTGGAATCGAAATCATAATGGAGGAATAAAATGGAATATGTATATGCAGCACTGTTGATCCACAAAGCTGGACACAAAGTGGATGAACACAACCTGAAAAAAGTATTGGAAGCTGCTGGTACAAAAGTAGATGAAGCAAGAGTTAAAGCAACTGTTGCTGCCCTCGATGGAGTTAACATCGATGATGCAATAACAAAAGCTGCGGCAATACCTGCGGCAAGCGCTCCTGCTCAAGCTGCTGGACCAGCTAAGAAGGAAGAAAAGAAAGACGAAAAGAAATCAGAAGAGTCAGCTGCCGCCGGATTAGGCGCACTGTTCGGCTGATTAGTTTTACTTTTTTTCAAAAATGAGAAACGACACACAATGGACAACGACCGAGACCTTAATAGCTTGAAGAACGAACTTAATCAAACAGACAAGAAAAAAGAAGAACTGTTTGCACAAAGCAAAGAGAACAGAAATAAATTCAGCGAATTAATGTCTAAAATAAATATTCTCAAAAAAGAAAGAAATTCTCTGACCGATTCCGTCAAGAAAATAAAATCTGAAAGAGACGAACTTAATAATCAATTAAAAGCTAAAATTGAAGCTTTCAAAAAAATAGCTCCCAAAAAAAAGGAAAAGCCAAAAGTTCACGTTAATGCAGGTTTTCTTAAAAAAGAGATTAAAGCGATGGAATACAAAGTTGAAACGGAAGGATTAAGCTTTGACAAGGAGCAAAAATTGATGAAGATAATAAAAGAAAAAAGAAAACAGCTCGAAGAATCAGGGCCTAATGCAGGATTGAAACCCGAGGCAAGAAAACTTTCTGATGAGATTGATTCCATACGGGCCAAAGCTGATGAAAAACACAAAGAAATGAGAAGCAAAGCTGACGAAAGCCAGAAAAAGCACGAAGAAGTAATTTCATCATCTAATCAAATGATTGGATTAAGCAGAAAGCAGAAAGAAATCGAGAATGGAATAAGGGAATCAAAGAAAAAGATAGAAGAACTCAATCAAAGTCTGGGAAATAAATTAGAACAGGCAGTTTCCAAGAAGAAAGAATATAAGCCAAGAGAATACAGAAGAGAAAGGCGCAAAGATGACAGAAAATACCATTCTCCTAAAGTCAATATTGAAGAAATGCAGCACAAAGCCGAAGAGAAGCTCAAAAAAGGCGGAAAACTGACCACACAGGATTTGATGGCATTTCAGAATAAGAAATAATTACTTTCTTTTCTTACTTTTATAAAAAAAATATTTGATTCCGAAAATCAGATATAAAGTAACTAAAATAACCAATACAATCGGCAAAATAATTAATCCCAAGAACAAAAAGAACATTATCAAAATAATCCCGAATATCAAAAACAATAATCCTGCGAAGTAATTTCTTGTTGTGAAGACTTTTATCATATTATTTCAATCTTTTTAACAGCTCAGAGATTACTATTTCTTTCTTTTCACTAGATAAACTGAGAAGGCCTCTTGTTATTTTCCCTTCAGGTATTGTAAATATGTAATTCAATTTAATGATACTATCTTCTTTAATTCCTTCTTTCTTAGACAATGGTATTCCAACCATATTCAGATTACTTGTGATGCCGGCCACGACTATATTGCCATGTTCTTCGAAAAGTATCAATGCTGGTCTCTCTTTAATTTCAGAAGTATCTACATACTGAACTTTTGCCAGAACTATGTCTCCAAACTTACGCACTATCCCCACACCTGATTATCTATTTCATTATCCCACAGTTCTTTCATCTTTTCTTTCTGAATCTCATGAATGTATCTATCATAATTTGTTGCTTTTTTAGCCACAAGATGAATTTTCGCCATGTGCTCCACGAGTTCGTTGTATGTTTGCCGAGGATGGTCTTTTGATTTATTTAGCAACTCTACTGTTTTTTTGCTTAATTGTATTGTTGTTTGTGTCATTATAGCACATTATAATTAGTTATAATATATAAATCTTTCTATGCCGTTTTTCAATTCAAAAATCATTTCTTCTGTAAAATCTCCATGTTGCGTATAAAATAAGAGCTTCTCCAATAATAAATAATTCCCAGTTGTAAGTTTCAGGAATATATCCGGAAACGAGAGCAATAAAGTTCTGATTTGTTGCTAATGAAAAGAAGTCAGGCAAAAATCCGTTCTTGGCTATAAGAAGAGAATAATCAATCAGATAAGTGTACAGGATTATGATGCCTCCGAAAATAATTAGTGCCAGTTCCCTAAGTTCAAGTTTTGCGGACTTATTATATTTCTGCACATAAACAAAACAAACTGCCATCAGAATCATTGTAAGAGAATTGATAATTGGAGCAAGAACAGGACCGACCCATGAAATAGGAATCAAAAACAGCAAATCCCATGTGAAAAATGAAGCCGGCCAATTCAGCGCCAATTTTAAGAAAGCATAATAAGAAATATCCCAAACCGCAAAACTATACAGGAAAAAAGAAAATTTCTGGAGAAAATTCTTTCCTGCGATAACCGCGGCTGAAACAAGCATAATTATTGTCGCTACTTCTCTCAACCATTCGATAAAGAGAAGCGACGGATCAAACATCTGCAGAGGAAAACCGAATCCTGCCGGATAAAATATGCGCCGCATATAAATTACAACTGCCGCCTCTAAGAATCCCATGGCCGCAGCAAATATGCAGAGCCATAAAAAAGGCTTGAACGCTTCTTTAGTATTAATCATAAAGCATATTAGAAGATATGTGTTTAAATAAGTTCTCCTTTCAAATCAACAGCGCTTGCATCTTTTATTTTGACACTGACTTCGTTGCCAACCTTAAGATTTCCATTAACAATAATCTGTTTGTAAGAATCATTCTTTCCAATCCATGTGTTGTTCTTTCCTTTTTCTGTTATTAAAATCTTATATTTTTTATTTATTAATTTTTGATTATTTTCTTTTGCAATCTTTTTGAATAAATTCATAATGATTCTGCATCTGTCTGCCGCTTCCCTTCCGTCAACCTGCTTCATTTTTGCTGCAGGAGTTCCAGGTCTTGGCCAGAATCTCGAATAATTTATCATATCAGGCCTTGTCTTATTGATTATTTTCAATGTTTCCTCAAAATCTTTTTCTGTTTCTGTCGGAAACCCGCAGATAATGTCTGTTGCTATGGAAATTTCAGGTATTTCTTTTCTAAACTCACTGACGATTTTAACAAAATCTTCTGCTTTATATCCTCTTTTCATATCTTCAAGAACTTTATCGCTGCCTGACTGCAGAGGGATATGAATAAACTTGAAAATTTTTGGATTTTTCATAACTGATATTAGTTTATCAAGGAAAGGAAGCATATACTTCGGATTTCCCATACCTACTCTGACTTTGAAGTCTCTGTCGATAGAAACTATCTCTTTTAACAATTTAGCTAAGCTAGAATTAAATTCCATGCCATAGACAGCATTATCCTGTGAAGTCAGCCATATTTCTCTTGCTCCTTCTTCAACGGATTTACTTACGTGCCTTACAATATCTTTTACAGGATATGAAACAGCATTTCCTCTTGCGTGCTTTGTCTTGCAGAATGTGCAGTTTGACTTGCAGCCCATTAGTATGGAAGTTATCTCTATTAGGTTATTTTTTCTTATTTTAGGAATGTTTAATCTTCCTTTATCATTTCTTTCTAAAAATGCAACTTGATTTCCTTTTAATGTCTCATCAACCATTTTAGCAATGTTCTTTATCTGATAAGTTCCTATTCTTGAATATTCTAAATAATTTTTTGGCTCTGCCTGAGAAATGCAGCCTGCAATGATTATTTTCTTCTCCGGGTATTTTTGTTTCAGTTCTTTTAAATTTCTTTGAAAAGAAGTGACACTTGGATTTTTTACGGTACATGTATTAAAGACAACAATATCTGCATCATTAGAATTATCAACTAATTCATCTCCTCTTTCTTCCAGCAGACCCATCATTACTTCTGAATCAGCTACATTTGCAGAGCACCCCTGAGTTATGAAGTGTATTTTTGCCATGCAATAAGCCCTTTTACGCGGAAATATAAGGCTTTTGGTTTAGTATTCAGATAGTGACTAAAAGAGCAATGTTTATATTATAGTTCATTAAAGCAGAAGCATGCCAAAATTATCTGATGAACAAATCACAAGAATACGCAAACGCTTGGATAAAGGAGATTCTCCTGTGGCAATAGCAAAAGAAGAGCACCTTCCATATACTACTGTTTACGACTATAAACATGGGCTTAAGAAAAGGTCTAAGGGATATAGAAAAGAATCGGCAATGAAGTTGGGGTATACTTCGTACATCTCTTACCTCAATGCATTAGCAAGAAAAAGAGGATTTGGATCTCACAATGAATACGAAGAAAGCCTTTCCAAAAAAAGAATGGAAAGACTGCCAAACATTATTTTTGGAGAGTTGGTAAAAAATACGCTAGAAAGAACAGGAAACAATACTTATTGGCTTGGATTCAAGGCAAAGGTTTCGGAAATGGCAATAAGAAGCTATATTGATGGGAAATATCTGCCTCGCGATGAAATAATCTCTAGAATCTCTGATGTCCTCGACATTGGAATAAAAAGCAGAAATGATCTTGCAAGTTTATGTTTTCCTAATCTGGCAAGAGAAAATGTTTATCATAACCTGACGCCTGCAAGAAGAGATTATCTCCAGACAGCAATACTTTCAAAATGCTACAAGCACAGAGGATCTGCAATAGGTATGAATGGCAAATTTGAGGTATATAATTGCATAATACATGCTGAAAGAAGAAATAGCAAAATAAAAAGAAAAATATGCGGAAATACAGCATCTGATAAAAAAAGATTAGAACACTTTGTTAAAAATCACTTAAATCCTTATCTATTCTCTTAAGCCTTAACTCGCTCCATAAAACCACAGCGACCACATGATTTCCTGTCTTTATGCAGTGCTAGAATAGAACCTTCGCATTTAGGGCATAATCCGCCTTTTCTTATCAATCTGTTTCCGTCTATCCTATAAGCCTTGTAAATCTGGTATGATTTTCCTTTTGCTGCTGCTTTTGGTGCCGGTTTAGGTGCTGCCATTTTACTGTGCTGCCACCACTTTCTTTTCTATCTTTGGAATGTTAAATCCTGTTCTTGTTAATTTTTTTCTCTCTTCAATCCTGTCCCTTTCTTCCTTGTTCTTGTAGACATAAGCTGCGATTGACGCTTTTTTCGAGCCGAAACTTGGCTCTATTTTTTTGACGACAATCAGGTCAGGCTCGACGCTTAATAATTCTGCCAGCTTTTGGATGATATCCTTTCTTGGCGGCACTGCTGCGTCAAACTCGACTTCTGCATATATCCTGTTCCTGGAAAGAAGCGACCTTTCTATGTTCTTATTTATTTTCAGTTTCATTTTACCTGCACTTTATTGCATATTCTCCGTTTTCGTGATAACCGCCTTTCTTTGCGATTTCTGATTTTGAAGCATCAACAATATTTATTTTTCCTTGGCAGCTTGAAGCTACATCTGCAGAATGGCATCTAGGACAGACATCTCCGTCATAAAACAGCTTGTCTCTCTTGCATAGTTTCTTTTTCATTTTTTAACTTCCTTTTTTGCCGGTTTTTCAGCTTTTACTGGAGCTGATTTCTTGTTTTTATCTTCTTCCAGCCATTCAAGTTTCCCCAAGCCCGGCTGCCTCATTGTCAATCCTAATTTTGGATTAGTAAGATCCTTGAATGAGACTGCAACGACTCTTGCTCTGCAAAGATCCCCAATCTTCAATGACCTTTTTGAATCTCTGCCGCTCAAAACTTTTTCTTTTGAAAATGTTACAAAATCGTCCATTGTCTGTGAAACATGTATCATCCCTTCAATCGGCCCTAGATTGATGAACGCGCCGAAATCAGCAATGTCTTTTATTGAGCCGTTCAGGACTTCGTGCATCTCCGGCTTGAATGTCAGTAATTCGAAAGTTGATTCATAAAATGAAGCGCCGTCCCCGGGAATTACAATCCCTTCACCAACTTCATTTATTTTTGAAACATCAATCACAACGCCTATGTCCTGGCTTATGAAACCTGAATATTTTTCCTTGACTACTTTCAGAACTGCTGCGTCTACATTCTCACTGAATAAATTGGGAGGAACTCTTATGTGGTCTTTGACGGTTGTTTTGTAAAACATTTTTACTCCATGACTAGGTATTTTTTCTGCCTTAATACAATAGTCCTGACCCCTCTCTTTTTAAGCTTAGCCCTTAGTTCGCTATCGTTTGTAGCCACTATAAAGCCGTCTAACCCCAGGATTATGTTATCTACATAGTCCTTAGAGGTTGTTTTTAAAGTCTTCGGTTTTTTAGCTTCTAAAATGGCCTTAGCAAGCTTCCCAGCCTCCCTTTCCCTGCCTTTCTGGGTCCTTATGATGTTTTCAAGCTCTAGTAAGGACTTGTCAAGAACGTATAGGTCATAAGGAACGTCCATTAAACGCTTTATTTCTTCATAAATATCCACTTTGAACTTAGCTGGGACTAATATGAAGTTAGTGTCGAGTAATACCTTAGCTCTCATGGTTGAAGATGTCAAGTTTGTATTTTTAATTGTTACTTTTCTTAGTTTGCAAGTAATTATACTAAAACTTTGCCTGGGCAGCTATGCTAAGTTCGAACTAGGTAAAAAACACAGGCCGGATTTTTCTCGTTTTAATTACAAAACAAAAATAGTTTGAAAAAGCATTTATCTGTTCTTGTAGAATCCAAGTTTATCTAAAACAGTATCAAACACTAATGAATAAACAAAGAAAGCCAATAATAACTGCACCATCAGGACAACTCCCGGAAAGGAATAGTTCAGCAGAGCGAATGCAACAGTCACTGTCGCCAGTCCTTTCGGAACAAAGAACGCTATCTCGAGTTTTTCAGCATTATCATACTTTCTCAGAAGAACTCTTGAAACTGCAAACCTTATCACAAGATATATCAAAAATAGTCCAAATGAAAACTCAAAAAATCTTAATGACTTTGGCAAACCAACAACAATTCCTGCTACGATAAATATAAGCACCTCAAGTGCAGAATAAATCACATTTTCCTGCCTTACAATTGCCTGTTTCTGCTTGATAAAGATGTTCCCGAAAATGAACCCGATTGTTGCAACCGCGGCAAACCCATTTCCTCCTATTTTTTGCGCAACAATGAATGAAAGCAAAAGCCCTGCACCCAAGACTAAAGTCGCTGCTTTTTCGAAATAATTCTTGCTTAAGAGATTAAACAATATTAAGCCTATGATGACTCCGGCTCCTATTCCCGCAAAAAGATTTGTCGCGACAAGAACAATTTTGCCGAACAGATTCAGCCCGATTTTTGAGTTCAGTGCATCAACCAGGGATAAAATCAGAAAAGGGATAAGCAATATTACGGCACATGAAAGATTTGACTCGTTTCTTACGAAATGAGTGACTCTGTTTGTAGGAAGATGATGCCTTGGAAAAATCGCAAGGTATTCTACGCAGCTTACCAATAAAGCGATTATTACCGAAGAAAATCCGGGCATATCAAAGAATGATTTTACCGCAAATGAGATAATTAACAGGTTTAAAACCAAAGTAAACACAAAAAATCTCAGGCTGCCTATAACCGAGACATCATATTCATGCATCCTTATCTTTCTCGATGAATCGAATAAAACAACAACCAGCGCAATGATGCTTAAAGCTGCAAGAAACATCCCTCCTAATTCGACAACCGGCCTGTTGTTGTAAAAAATATTTCCTAAAATCAATCCTGAAACAAACAAGGTCAGTGGCAGAGGAATCCTGAATTTTCTTGAGACTGATATCGAGATTATGCCTGCTAAAAGAATCAAAGTCATGCTTGTCAAAAACACCAGTACATCTGCCATAGTGCTGAAATCGCTATTTGGGTTTAAAAAGTTATCTTTAAAAAGACAGGGAGATTATGGCAGTTTATGGACTTAAAAAAGGTAATCTCAAAGATAAAGCCAAAGGAGAGCTCGATAAAAAAAGAGATAGATGAAACTGTAAAAATAATAAATTCTGAATTAAAGAAGAATAAAATAAAAGCAGCTGCATCAGTGGGCGGTTCTTTTGCGAAAGATACTCATTTAGCAGATGACCATGACTGCGATATATTTGTAAGATTTGATTTTAAGTATAAAGATACTAATCTTTCTGACTTGCTTCAAAAATGTTTAAGGAAATTCAAGCCAGAAAGAGTTCATGGCTCAAGAGATTACTTCTTGTTCTCGAACAATCTGAATTTTGAAGTTGTCCCTGTATTGAATATTTCAAAGCCGGATCGAGCAGTAAATGTCACCGATGTTTCTCCTCTGCATGTTGCATGGACTAAAAAACATAAAAAATCAGATGAGATAAGACTGGCTAAAACATTCTGCAAGGCAAACTCCATCTATGGTGCGGAGAGTTACATAAAAGGATTTTCGGGACATGTTTTAGACATTTTAACAATAAAGTATGGAAGTTTTGTCAATTTACTGAAAGCATCGCAGAAATGGAAGGATAAAACTGTAATTGACGTTGAAAAACACTATAAAAATGCAGAAGATGCTATGTTTAAGATAAATGTCTCAAAAACACAGAGTCCGCTGGTTGTTGTCGATCCAATTCAGCCCGAAAGGAACGCAGCTGCCGCTTTAGGTTATGATGCATTTAATCTTTTTGTTAAAAAAGCAAAAGAATTTTTGAAGAAGCCTTCTGAGAAGTTCTTTGAAAGGAAAATCCTGTCTAAAAATAACTTCAAAGATGCTATCATTGTCGATGTCGTTCCTCTGAAAGGCAAAAGAGACGTTGTTGGAGCGAAGATAATGAAAGCTCATGAAGCGATTGGAAGAGAATTGGAAAAAAACGGATTTGAAATAAAGCAGTCCGGATTCATATGGGACAAGGAGACTTTCATCTGGTTCAAAATGAAGAACAAGAAAATAAGTTTTGAAACTATTGTCAAAGGACCGCCACTTGCTATGAAAGAGTTTGTTGCTTCATTCAAGAAGAAGCACAAGAGCACATTTGAGAAAAACAGGAGAATATTCGCCAAAGTTAAAAGAGAATATGTTGATGCTAAAGATTTGATAAGAGATGTTATTAAGAAAGATGAAGTTAAGGAGAAAGTCCGTAGCATACACCTTTAATCTATTTATATCTTTGCTTTCAATAGTTTTTTAAATCGATATTGTCTATCCAGTCTTCTATGATTCAAGAACACTTTAAGAAAACATTTCTGAAAGGAGATATTCTTTCAGATATTTTAGGGCAGGATATAATAAAGCACGATCTGAAGTCCGCTTTATTGGTCGGAAGGCATATTTTAATCATAGGACCGCCGGGAATAGGGAAAACAACTTTAGCAAAGAATGTTGCAAAACTACTGCCGGAAATTGAAGTAAATGACTGCGGCTACCACTGCGATCCCAAAAATCCGCAGTGTCCGGAATGTAGAGCAGGAAAATCAAAGAAAAAAACCATTTCAGGAGAAGAAAGATTTGTAAGAATCCAAGGCTCTCCGGATCTTACAGCAGAAGACTTAATCGGAGATATTGATCCTGCGAAAGCAATGCAGTACGGCCCATTAAGCATACAGGCATTCACTCCGGGAAAGATATTCAAGGCGAACCAAGGCGTCTTATTTTTTGATGAACTGAACAGATGCCCGGAAAAGCTTCAAAACGCTTTATTGCAGGCATTGCAGGAAGGATATGTGACAATCGGTTCTTACGATGTTGATCTGCAGACTAACTTCGTTTTCGTCGGAACTATGAACCCCGAAGATTCTAATACAGAAAAAATAGCAGACGTCTTGCTGGACAGGTTTGATGTAGTTTACATGAGTTATCCTGAAAAGCTTGAAACAGAAATAAAAATTGTCAAAAAATCAGGAAAAAGTATGGTAAATTTCCATGACAAACTGCTTTCCTTGGGAATATTATTTGTGAGATTGCTGAGAGAAAACAAGAACATCGAGAAGAAACCGGGAGTGAGAGCCAGCATCGGTCTGTATGAAAGGGCACAGGCAAATGCATTCTTAGCGAGCAGAGATACCGTCACAAGCCAGGATCTAAAAGATGCAATAATTTCAGTCATAGCTCACAGGATAAAGTTAAAACCGTCCATGAGCTACTTAACGAACGAGATTGATTTCATCAAAGAGCAGATGGAAAAATTCTTAGAGGAAAATCTCAAAAAAAGTGATTTTACCTGACTTTCTTGATAAAGAAAAAACAATACAAAACAAAGAAAAAATAGAAGAGCTTCAGGGTTCTATGCAAAGCGAACCTGAAGAGGAAAAACTTGCCCATTCTGTCATGGAAGCTGACAAAGAAACCATAGATGAAGGAAGAGCAGTCAATGATGCATTAAATAATGGCATTAATTCTTTCCAGCCTGATATGATTTTTGAGCAGATGGTAAATGACTTCAAGATGGCAAAGAATATCTTTGGAGAAACTATTCTTAAGCAGGTTTCGGGATATAATCCTGATTACATAGAAAAAAACATCAAGGTTCCTGAATTCAGAAGAGAATTAAAAAATAAGATGAGAAAAAATATCGAAGAGATGAAAGACGCAGGAATTTTAGGGAAAGATTCTGAAATAACCCAGAAAGGGATGCGGCTTGCTTCTTTGATAATGTATTCTGAGGAGCTTGACCATCTGATACCTAAAGGTATGTTCGGAGAAAGAATACATAAAAAACAGTCGATATACGGAGAACATGATGATGTCAAGCCGTTCAAAAAAAGCGACAGATACAGGGATATTGCATTAAAAAAATCAATAAAGACAGCTATAAGAAGAGGGCACAAAAAACTTGAAGTTGATGATCTAAAATCTTTCATAAGGCAGAGCAGGGGAAATCTGGAAATAATCTACGGATTGGATGCTTCCGGAAGCATGAAAGGCAGGAAGATAGAAGTTGCCAAAAAAGCAGGAATCGCTTTGGCATTCCGAGCAATTGAAAACAAAGATAAAGTTGGTTTGGTCGTTTTCGGGGAAGAAGTCAAAGAAAGTGTTTATCCGTGCGGAGATTTTCACAGAATTCTTGATGAAATAACAAAAGTCAGGCCTGGAAAAGAAACTGACATGGTTTCTGTAATTAAAAAATCCATAGAAATGTTTTCAAGGATAAATGCGACAAAACATTTGATTTTGCTGACAGATGCGCTGCAGACTATCGGGTCAAAAGATGAAGTAATTGATATTTCAGGCATGGCGAAAGCTGCTGGAATTACTATTTCTATCGTCGGCATCAAACTCGACAAAGATGGGATTGAATTAGCAAAGCATATAACGGAGCTTAGCGGAGGAAAACTCTACGCAGTCTCCGCATTAGAGAATGTCGACAAGATAATACTGCAGGATTACTATGATTTAAGATAATCCAGACAGTACAGCATGTAATTCGGCTAATTCATTGTAAATTATTTTTTTATTTTCAGTGCTTAGTGTTTCATAGGCTCTGGCTGCGTTAATATATGCAATTATCGCTAGTTGTTTATTTTTCTGTGAAGCAAGTTTTGATTTATCAATCATGTTTCTTATTGAGTTTAATGCCGGATTAGAAAGACCTCCGGTAGGTTGTGCACTTGCTGAATTCTCTAAAACATTTTCAGTTGCATTTTTAAAAGAATTTATGCTTTCTGGACGAACAGTCAAAGAAGAAATTATTTTCTTCGCTAAGAAAGATATTAATATTAATGAGATTATTGCCAAGATGATCCATATAAAGTAGGAAGGTTTTGTTTGCGGAATCTCTTTAACTGAACTTACTGCCTGTCCCGAAGGAGCTGCTATTTCTTTTAAATAAGTTTCCTGTTTCTCAGGAACAGGAGAAACCGCCTCTTTTTTTATTTCAATGATAGCAGGCGCCCGAACTTCTCCCTTGCGGTTATATTCTGCCTCCTGAGTGGCTGCTTCTTCTTCAAAATCCCATATTTCATTTAATTGATGATCTCCAGTGTCTGCCAAATATAACTCAGAATCCCCGGTTCTTGTAATAATAAGTTCATTATCATTCGCATAGGCTGGAATAACTAACAGAAACAATGCAATAATCCGTATTATATTTAGTTTTACCATCTTCCAATAAATCCCCTCAATAATATCCTTAAATTACCGAGTAATTGGTTTCGTGTATTGTTTATATAAATATAACTGCCTGATTTTGTGAAATTAAGTGTTGCGTTTATAGTTAAATTGCCATAATTTCCGAATACAGTTAAGTTTCCTTTAATTGATGTGTTTGAATTGATTATACAATTATCTGTGAAATTGATGTTCCAGTTTCCTGAACCCGAGTAAGTGCAGGTATCGGTTGCATTTCCGCTTAGTATTACAAGATTATTTGAGCATACATTTGCTCCATTTGTTATTCCATCATTCGGAGTTATGCAGGATGACCAAGTTTCTCCAATGATAGTTTCATCTGAATGGATTATATCATCTCTTGAAAGGTTTAACAGCAATATTTCCTGTAAAGATAATGTTCTGTTGTATATTCTGACATCATCTATTGAGCCGTTAAAATTGAAATTTGCGAATGCCTGAAAATTACCAATTACATAGTTAATCCTTGAAGGCGCTAACTCTATTGGGGGGTTTAAAGTTGCTCTTTGTTTCCCATTTAAATAAATAGTCATATTACCACCACGTTTAAATGTAGCAACAGTGAATAACCATGTATTTGTTGTATATGAATTTATTGGGGTTGCTACCTGGGAGAATGTTCCTGCTGAGTTTTTAACGATAAATTGAACTGCACCATTACTGGCCAAATTCAATCTATAACCACCAGTAAAAGCACTTCCTCCATAATGGTCAAATATTGAGCCATCTAAAATTCTTGGCAGATTTGTCCATGCAGTTATTGTAAAACTTGAAGCATTTGTAAAGTTTAAGTGTTGATTATATTTACCTAAATCTATTTTCGATTTTATTTTTCTTTGGAAAAAATAATAACAATCGTTATCGTGACCACCTGTGCAAACCAGTGTTACATTGGTATTGCTTCCTGTTCTGTTGAAAGTCGAGTAATCTGTCGCATTGTTTATGGCATTGGAAGTATTCTCGAACGGCATGTTTAGTAAAGCAAATGAAACTCCGTTTATTCTCCAGTCTGTAACGTTGACTATTTTATTTCCATCGTCATCTGTTGATGTCCAGTAAAGAGTAAGATTATCTGTTGTTAAATCAGTTGTGTGTGTTGAGTTGAGAACTACATTTGAAACAACCGGCAGAGTTGCATATGCGAACACGACTAAAATCAGAACTATCCAGAGTCCTGGAATTAATTTCTGTCTCATCCTGTCACCTGTATAATGAGTCTATTGTCAACTTCATCATAATATATTTTTGATTTTATCTGGCCGGTTCGGTTCATTACGTTAATTGTATCTAATGTAACATTCTTCGTTAAATTCAGATTTCCTTTGATGATTGGGTTTGCGGTATTAACACTTGAATTAAGTTTTGTATTTAATGCTGTATTTTGCGTCGTATTATCGGCTAATTCTCTTGC
>DUFL01000058.1:14705-17100 GCA_013331965.1 Candidatus Woesearchaeota archaeon
TCTATGTCAGAAAGGAAATGTATAATTGAATTTATCGCTCCGACAAATGATGCCCATAGATTGGTAATTACTCCTTTGTTAACATTCGTAATATTTCCTTTATTTGAATAATTGAAATTACCTGTAACTCTGTCTCCGGTTGAATTAATCCAGTTATCTCTATTAACGATAGAATTGTTGATTGCAATTATCTTCTGAGTAAGAGTTGCATTATCGGCCAACTCTCTCGAATATAAAGTAGCGTTTGAAGCCCTCAACGCATTAATAGCTAAATTAGCTGAAACATTATTTACAACGAGAGCATTTATTTTTGCAGCGGAAGTTAAATTGGATGCGAATATTGCAATTAATTGACTAGTTAATGTCGCATTGCTTCTTATGAAAGTTGTATTAATCAAATCAATTCTTTGCTTCAAAGTAGAATTAATTACATTAATCTTATTGTTCAAAGTCTGATTAGTTGTATTCAATGCGAATTTGCTTGCTGGAAGCAAAGTAGGCAAATCTGAATGAACTTTCCTTAATGCCCCGCCCCTATATTCACATAAATACCTCGGATCTTGCGTTAATGAAGATATATTCAAGATAACATAACCGATACCTTCCGAATCCGTTGTTATTGTTGTTTTGTTTGACAATAAAACATTCGTACATGCTGAATCAGTTGTGAAGTTGAAAACGTAATTGAAAGCAGTTGAAGCCTGACGAGGAGATGGTTTGACATATATTGTATATGAAACGGCAGAAGACTGCACTGCGATTGAAGTGAAAATTAATAAAAGTAAAACTACACGGAATAGGCCGATGCCTGAACACTCTTGCCGCAGTCTCATGTTAACGCATTAACACCTCCTCTTTTTTGTAAGGAACTTTCCATAGTTTGAATACGAGCTCTATTTCAGCAGAACGTTCAGAAGGAATCATAAAACAGCCAGGAACCAGGAAATGCCCTTTAAACTCGTTAACAAGGCCCGTATTCTCAGTTCTTCCTTTAAGAAGATAAACAAATCTTACTTTTTTAACGCTGTTCAGCTTAGAAAGATTATATGTAATAATAGTCATGTGCCGTTTAAAATCTTCTTTTTCTGGCATGTTAATACGTTAACAAATGATTATTTATAAAGCTTCCGAACAGGAAGCCGCGCATGAACAAAGTTCGGACATGATTTACGAAGAATCAGCTTAGCATGCTTTGTAGAAAATAAGAAAATAACAAATAAGAAAATAACGCAGCGCCGGCTCAGCTTGTAATTACGCAGCAATCACAATTCGCTGAAGCCCCATAAGGGATTCCCCTTGGCTCATTTTAAGATGCAGCTTACTAAGCTTCGCAGAATGGCGGCAGCGTTATTTTCTACCAAGCCAGCTCAGCAAAAAGGTTTATAACCAAGCAAAACGTCACATAATTATGAAAATCCTGGCCTTTGCAGACGTTCATGGTGATTTAAGCACTTTGGAGCACATCAAGAAAGAAGTCAAATCCAAAAAGATAAATTATGTCGTATGTGCAGGAGATTATACTTTCTTTGAGCATCATATTGAATTTTTAACCAAGAAACTGTCCCAGTTAGGAACTGAGGTGATATTAATCCACGGAAACCATGAAGACAGCGAAATTGTAGAAGTCCTTTCCAGAAAATACAAGAACGTGCATTTCATCCATAAAAAAATAAAAAAAGCAGGGGAATACGCATTTATAGGCTATGGCGGAGGAGGATTCTCTTTAAATGATCCAGAATTTACCAAAACAATGCATAATTTAACCAAAAATATAAAAGAAAAAATAATTTTAGTCACTCATGCCCCGCCGAATGGGACAAAGCTCGACTTCTTGCCCGGTCTTGGATACGTAGGAAACAAAGATTACTCGAAGTTCATAAAGATGAACAACGTAGTGCTGGCGATTTCCGGCCATCTGCATGAAAGATTCAACAAAGAGGACAGACTGGGAAAAGCAAAGGTAATTAACCCGGGCTATAAAGGAAAAATAATAACGCTTGATTAAAATGCACCACACAGAAGCAGTAAATAAGCTTGAAAAGTCAAAAGAGTTTGATTCCTGGAAAAAGACGCATAAAGACGCGTATCTTGTTCACTTTTTTAAAATGTTAGACAAGGCCAATGAAAAGCTGTGGCAGATTGGCTATTACAGCCCTAAAACAAACCTGATAAGTGTTTTTATTGTCAACGGAGCGATAACCAAAAGCGAAGATTCTGAAGTGTTTAAGGAGCAAAAGAAGCTTGTTCAGCCATTAATCCTGAAAGACGCGGTAATAGATGATATCAAAGCGCTTGAAACGGCCAATAAAATACTTAACGAGAAATACAAAGGCTCCACTGTCTTCAAATCATTCATGATTCTGCAGAACATTGATGCTGTCGGACAGGTTTGGAA
>DUFL01000058.1:17290-22629 GCA_013331965.1 Candidatus Woesearchaeota archaeon
CACAATGTTCCGCCTAGGAAATAATTTTTTTGCTTTCATGTACAAAAGATTCACATGAGCCAGAAACGGCATGTCCTTGTCGAAAATTGTCGTTGCTCCCTGTTTCTTTCTTCTGGTAAAAGCTGTTTTTGGCCTGCAGACATAAACTAAATACAAATCCGGGATTATGATTCCTTTGTGAGATTTTTTTATATTATCAAAAGTTATTCCCTGGCTCTGCTGATAAAAGTAAGTTGAAAGGTCATATCTGTCACAGACGCAGTGAAATCCACGCTTAAGCACCTCTTTTATTACTTTTGAATGCTTTTTCCTGTCATCTATGAACGCATTTAAGTACCATTTTGGATTGTCTTTGGCTTTTTTAGCTCTAATCAGTCTTTTTCTTATTCCGGGAGTATTGAAAGGCTCCCTTGTCATGAAAACATGGTTCTCCTTTGATAACTGAGATATAACTCTCGCTCCTAAATGGCACTGCGTTGACTTTCCAGAACCATCTATCCCCTCAAAAACGATAAATTTCCCCCTCATCATGGTTATTTTCCTGATTAAACTATATTTAAATGTTTCATTAGTTTTATATATTAGTCAAGTGTTGATGATAAAATGCCAAAAAGAACAGACTATATTTCTAAAGAAGATTTTAACATGGCTGCAGCTTTTTTGATTGCTAAAAGAAGCAAGGATCCCAGCAGCCAGGTCGGTTCTGTTATAGTGGATGAAAATGATATTATAGTCGCAATGGGCTACAACGGATTTCCGAGAGGGTGTGATGATGATATATTCCCTTGGGACAAAGAAGGAGAATTTTTGAATACAAAATATGCTTATGTTGTACATGCTGAGAAAAATGCCATACATAATAGAAACACTGCTTCATTGAAAGGCTGCAGGATGTATAATAATTTGTCTTCGTGCAATGAATGTACAAAAGACATAATCCAGGTTGGAATTAAAGAAGTGATTTATTTCGATGATAAATATAACAATAGAGATTCGCATAAAGCCGCAAGAAGGATGTTTGAGGCCGCTAATGTCATTCAAAGACAATACAAAGGAAATTTAACTGGAATAGAACTGCTATTTAAGAAGCAATAGTTTCTCTTTTGAGATAAACCCCGATTTTATCTTAACTCGTTTTTTCAGCAGTCTTGAAAAGAACTTAATAACTTCCATGTTTGCCTTGTTTTCTTCAGGTTTTGCCGCAATATTAACCTTTATCGCTTTCCTGGACTCATCATAACCAATTATTTTATTTTCAGAAGAATTTGGCCTGACTATTATCTTTAATCTATTATTTATGATGTAATCATTGACATTCATTTATACTCTCTCCAAGTATGGCCGCATTTTTTGCATTTGAAGAACTGGGTCGCTGCTTCATCTCCTGATCTTGTCTGAATTTCCCAGTTGTATGCTTCTCGGTGGGAGCAATCCGGGCATTTTGCATTGACGATAGGCAAAGTTTCAATCTGTTTCTCTAATATCCCTATCTCTTTTATTTCCTGCTTAATCGCTTCTTTTATTTTTGTTTCTCCCGCTTCGGAATAGCCGCAGTGGCAGACAAAAACTGCTTTATCTCCTTGTTTTTTTGGGAGCATTATGGACTTGCACTTTGGACAGAACTTCATAAGCACCACCTGTGCGAATGAAGAAGGCAAAGCTTTGTCTTGACGTTCTTCATCATGCCACCTTTATCCCGAATAATGATAAAATATATGCAAATATTATTTTTACCCAGCCCAGGAAAGGAATCCTTAAAGATGCTTTTCCTATGATAATTTCCTGCGGGATATTCTGCTCGTTGATTGCCGGGTCAGCCGCAGGAGTTATCTGCGCTTTATTTCCATCTCCTTTTGTCTGGACAGGATTAAGTTTTACTACCCTGTGAATAATCGGTCTTCCGTCTTTTGCAAGAAAAACAATAACATCCCCGACCTCTAAGTTTTTAGCTGATGAAAGAACCATCACATCTCCTTTGTTGAACCCATTTTTCAGCTTGAATGTCTGGAACTGTTCTTTTGTTATACCAATATTCTTATAATAATCTGACTGCTTGCAGACAAATGATCCGCAAACTGCGGAAGAATCCCACCACACATCAAATTCGGCATTGTGGTCCATTGAACTTGAAACGACTGCCACAAGAGGGAACTGGCTTCCGAGAATAAGTCCCAGAACAGGAAATACAATAAATTTGATAAGAACAAAAGCAAGTATTATATTCACAATCCAGCTCAGAAGACTGTCATCTTCCCATATAAAGTGCCAAAATCTCTTTAACTGCTGCTTAAACTCCATAATACAAAAGCCTTAAGATAATATTATAAACCTTTTCTTTTTAAAGAACATCATGGATACAGAAGAAGAATATGATTGCTGTCCGGTCTGTTATGAAGATCACGGACAGGCATTCAACGGGATACTGCAGCTGAGAAATCCGACAGATGATATTCTCAGATTAATAGAATATGAAATAGCTAAAAATCACAGCAAAGGATGGTATTGCATCAAAAAATACAGAGTCAATAATGGATTTGACTATAACTTCAACGCTGCCCAGTTTGCCAGGTACATTGGGAAAAAACTCCAGCAGATTTCCGGCGGACAGACTGAGATAACCGCGAGATTAGTCACAAGAAGCAGGCAGACAAGCAAGGACCTGTACAGGATTACAGTCTTGTTCAGAGTTCCAAAACACAAGAAAGGAGATGTTGTCAGTTACAAAGGCAGGGATGTGAAAATTCTTAATTTCGGGACGAAAGTTTACATACAGGATGTTAAAACAAATAAAAAACAGCAGGTTCCATATGACAGGATATTCTAAACGCCGGCTAATTCAATATCTGTCTTGAGCTCAAGAATCTCGTAATACAGCCTTTTCTTCTCTGCTGTTGCAGGAAGCTTTTTGTACATGGAATTTATCCTTGAATAAAGCTGTTTTGCGCTGACTATGTTTTTGGATATAAGAGCAGACCTTGCGTCCTGCATGAGTGAAATCACAGAATAGTTTTTTGGATTTGTCTCTTCGACCGCTTCATAAGTCGTTCTTATCTCATCCTGCTTGTTTTCAAGCTCGTAAGGAGTCTGCGGCACAGAGCTGATATTCGCATCCTCTCCGGACATATGGCTGAATATTGCTTTCAGCTTTTCTTCCTGCTCGGAAAGCATTCTCTCTCTTGCAGAAAGCTTCTTGTTTATCTCATTTGCTTTGGCAACTCTTGACTGCAGATGCTTGAGTTCTTTTGCTAAAGTCTCTTTCTCTTTCTTTAAATTTGAGATATTAACTCTTGTTTCAGAAACTTTGGCAATCTTCTGCTCTTTCGCTTCTATGTCGAGCTCTCTTTTGGATAATTCAGCCTCTTTGTTTTTCACTTCTTTGACAGCGCCAATCATTTCGCTGAATTCTGCTGCCTTTTTATCGAATAATCTCCTGTCTTTCTCCAATTCTGTTATCTTATCAATGAATTCTTCTTCCTTTTCAGCCAATAGCCTTTCGTCATCTTCCAATTGTTTTATTCTCCTGATTATTTCATCTTCTTTGTCATCAAGCATGGCCTGGTCTCTTTTCAGATCTTCTTTCTTAGTCTCGTAATCTGCTTCAAAGTCTTCAAGCTGTTTCCTTTTTTCAGATGCACTTTGCTCAAGAAGCCTTTCTTCAGTGCTTAATTCAACAATATTTTTTCTCAAAGCGACTTCTTCTTTCTGCTCAAGAAGAAGCCTTGACCTTTCCTTTTCGAGCTGTTCCGCCCATTCCTTGAGCTCCATCTCTCTTTTATCCAGGTTTAATGAGAATTTTGTAAGATCGTTTTCTTTTTTATAAAGAACTGCTTCGATGTCCTTTGCTCTCCTGTCTGTCGCAAGGATCTTCTTTTCTGCCAAATCATACATCTGCTTTACATCGCGCATTGACTCGTCCAGTCTTTTCCTTTCTGCGGAATTTTCATCCTTCAACGCAGCCACTTCTGCGTTCAATAATGTCTTTCTTTTCTGAAGCTCATCAATTTCCTGTGCGATAATTTTTCTGTCGTGCTCAAACTGAGTTCTCTCTGTATTAATCATCTTCGAGAGTCTGTGAATTATCTCTTCCTTGTCTTTTATATCTCTGTTGAGCTTTACTGTCTCTTTTTCTTTTTCAGCGATAAAGTACTCTCTTTCTTTGATGTCTTCCTCTCTTTCTTTGAACTTCTTCTGTTTTTTTTCAAGAAGATCGTGAATCTCATCTGCCTGCTTTATCTCTTTTTTTCTTACTCTGATTTCCTCATTGATTTTAAACAAGTGCGAGGATGAATTTTCTTCCTCCATCTTCAGCTCTTCGATATCCTCCCAGAGCTTTGCTCTTTCCTTTTTTAATCCAAGAATATTAGTTTCAAGTTCTTTTGTTTCCTTGTTTAATTTTGATTCTTTTTCATTAAGATATTTTTCCTTGTTTTGAAGCTTTACCCTCAGATTAAGAAGTTCGTCTTCTTTTTCGCTGAGTTCTTTATGATTTGAAGAACCAGACACAGGAGGCCTGCCAAGTAAGATGTCCATCTTCTTCGAAACATCATATTTTTTGGCCATTCTCTTAAATACCCCTATTTAAATTGAGCTTGCTCTGTATATATACTTTTTTTACTACTTCATGTAAGGGACAAATGTTTGCTAAGTCAGCGCCATTTACCGAGCGATAGATAATAAAGAATAATAAGAGTTCAAGGGGATGCCTAGCAACGAAGTTGTGCACAGCTCGACTTTGTCGAGATNNCATCGCGAACCGATGCTAACTTTTCGTTTTGTAATTTTTTCGTTTTATAATTAATACTAATAAAATCTGGCAGGGGTGCGTCTTACTAAGCCGAAGTAGAACAGATACTAAAACTAAATCTTTATAAATTAAGCATTTTGTCAAGTTTCTATGAAAGACGAATTAACATGCATATCATGCAGGAAAAAGATAACAAATACTGACGGAGCTGTTTCCTTTAACTGCCCTAAATGCAAGGAAAAAATAATCAGGTGCGGGCACTGCAGAAGCATAGCTGCAAAATATATCTGTAAATGCGGATTCTCAGGCCCGGTATAAAAATGGCAAGAGTCATTGTTACTTTGAAAGTGATGCCTTCTGACCCTTCTGTTGATTTGGACAAGATTTCTAAGGAAGCGGAAAAAATCATCTCTGATTTTGAAGGAACGATAATGGAGAACACAAAGCAGCCGATAGGGTTCGGCCTTGTTGCCCTGCACATCAAATTCAACATGGATGAGAATAAAGGCTCCACTGATCCTATTGAAGACCTTATAAAACAGACAGAAGGTGTTGAATCCGTTGAAGTTATAGCTATTTCAAGAGCTTTTGGTTA
>DUFL01000037.1 GCA_013331965.1 Candidatus Woesearchaeota archaeon
GAAGAATTAAAAGTCCTGAATGAGATGAAGAAAATGATTGAAGTTAAGTTTAATTCGAAAGTTGAGATAGAATTAGCAGAAAAATCAAAAGAGCAAAAAGCAAAGAACGCTTTCCCGGGAAAGCCCGCAATTGTTGTTTTTTAATCAGTTACTCGCTTCCAAGTATAAATTGTTCGAGATCAGGAGCTTCTCCCTGCTCTTTTAATCCAAGCTTTGCTGCGATATACCTTCCTACTTCGCCGTAATATTCGTTTCTGAACATTGCCACGCTTTCGACTTCCGGTCTTATTCTTACCTGATTAAAACAAATACCTTCCTGTGCTATCTTGCTGACAATACATCTCCCAATCTTTTCAAAAGAATCATACAATTTTCCGAGTTTGGTTCTTTCTCCAACCTTTCTTACCCTGTATCCTTTATCCAATACTATTTCATATGCATAATTGTCTGTCATCGCATTAAAATCCAAAAAGAACCTCTATATAAAATTAATGGAAAGTGGGCAGGCATGCCCAACAATGGACAATCCTCAAAACAATCAGCTACCTTATTACGTTCTCCATCCCGCTACCCTACAAGCATTAGCTTCAGAGTTTAGTGCTGCTTCGTTCCCGACCTGACACGGTTCGCCATGAGGTAATCCCATAGGACAGGACTTCTCAGTTCACAACAAGACTGAAAGCCTTGAAAACTGCCTCTTATCGAACTTCGACCCCGTTTAAAGCTCGCTAACGGTTACAACGTAGAGCTAGCACGCCGGTCTACTCCTGCCCAAATTAAAGGTATCAGAACTGGTTTATATAGGTTTAGAATCACAAGAATCCAGCCAATCTCATTACTACCATTGCCAAAAAACACCCTAGTGAAATGAAAGGCATCGCAGGATAGAACTTGTCTTTATCTGCTTTAACCAATAACCATCCAAGCGCAATCGCTGCAAAAACCGGAATCATAAGAACTTTCAAAAAAGCAAAAGCAATTGCATTTCTTAATAATAAATCCCTGAAAATAACTCCGGAAAATAACAATGGGAATCCGATATCCCCCCCTCCAAGTATCGCCGTTTTCACTTTAACAGTTTTAACAGGAAGTCCTTTGGGAGCTTTAGGCATTGAATAAGGAATTACAACTCCTGCAAACATTTTTGATTTAGTCTGGAATTTAGCTAATTTAATCATGTGTCCAGATTTCCAAACAGCGTAAGCATCGTAAAGAGAAATTAACACAAGAAGCATCAAAACAGTAAACAATGCGTATTCAGCAGGAAATGTTCTTACGAATATCGCGGCCAATCCTCCGTAAACGAATAATTCAGTGAAATTCTGCACATAAAAATTAGGCCTGAATATCTTGATCAAAGACAAAACAACAGAAATCGGCAAAGCAATTGACAGAGGAACAAATGAATAAAAAGCAACAGCTAATGTTATCAAAACAGCAAGGAAAAACCATATTTTCAGCAGGCCAAGCTGTCCAAATCTCATCAAAACCAAGGCGAGTATTGTCCCAATTATTATTGCTAAAACAATCGTAAATAATGATTCGGCTCCAGTTGTTTCAGGAACTTCTAATCCGAGCGGCAGTTCTTTGAATGAAACGATACCTTCTTTCAACTGAGTTTTATCCACATAATTATTGATGATTACCAGCCCCAAGATTTGAGCAAAAAAGAACATGGCAAGGACAATGAGAGTAACTCTGAATGTGTGCTTCATCTTTTAATATCTCTCCACGAAATCTTTTTGTCTTTCAGATTTCTAAGCTGCTCAAATTTATCTTCAAATATCTCTCTTTCTTTCTGGTAGAATATGCCGATAGGAATTTTCATCATCATGTTATAGTCAAACTCTTCCGCTTTTTTCATCGCATCGCTAAAACTTGTTTTATCATGTCCTGCCTGCTCAAGTGAATATGTTTTTTCTTTTAATTCTTTAGCTGGATGAAAAATTATGCATGGCTGGAGTATTTCAACAAATGCAAATCCTTTATGTTTCAGTGCTTCTGAAAGTACCCATTCTATTTGATTTATATCAGCGAAAACTCTTGCGACAAAACTTGCACCGGCTGAAAGCATCAATTTAATTGGATTCAGAGGATATATATTTTCTCCAAGAGGAGTTGTCTTGTCTTTATATCCTATTTCTGTAGTCGGAGTCGGCTGCCCTACGGTAAGAGCAAACACCTGGTTGTTATGAACTACATATTTTATATCTGAGTTGTATCTTGCAGCATGGATCAGATGCTCCATTCCCTCGGCATAAGCATCCCCGTCCCCTGAAAATCCTATTATATTTAAGTTAGGATTTCCGATCTTCATTCCAAGCATCGTCGGAAGAACTCTTCCGTGTAAAGCATTAATCCCGTTTAAATCCAGATAATCAAAGATCTTTCCATGGCAACCAATTCCTGCGGCTATTGCGTAATCCTCTTTCCTGAAATCGGGCTGGTTCAAAAGAGATTTTTTGATCCCTGTAAGAATCTGAAAATTAAAGCAGCCCGGACACCATGTTGATTTTAATCCGGTTGATAGATTAAGCGAAGTCATTTCAGTCTTTTCCTCAGTTCGGCCTGCAGTTCATCGCTATAAAACGGCCTTCCGTCATACTTCAGGATTTTGTTCTTATCGCTGACAATAAACCCGGTTTTTTTTGCAATCAATTCAGAAAGCTGGGATGTCGAATTGTTTTCGACAATAATTACTTTTTTTGCCTTTTTTATTTTATTAGAAAGTGATTTCGGGAACGGTTCCAGATATAACGGCTGCAAAAGTTTCGCATTAATGTTTTTAGATGCATCAATTACAGCTCCTTTTGTCGAACCCCAAAATAAGACAATGTTTTTGCTTTTTTTATCTCCATATACTTTGACAGTTTCAAAGTTTAAAGAGTCTTTCCCGATTGCAGCATGTTTTTTCAGCCTTTCCTGGACATTTTTTACGATTAATTCAACGTCTTCTGTGGCTGCTCCTGACTCATCATGCTCATAGCTGTTATATCTTCCGATGTTCGTCGGTTTCTGTGATTTGGTCATGATTGGTTTTTCAGAAAATGAATATATGCTTTCAGCCAGATGCTTATCTGAGATTATTATCGCAGGAATCTTATATTTTTGTGAAAAGTAAAATGCCTGGCTTGTTAATTCCTGGCATTCAGTCGTATCTCCAGGAGCTACAACTAGTCTTGAAAATTCTCCATGACCTGCATTAAGAGCGATATTAAGATCTGCCTGTCCAGTTCCGGTCGCTATTCCTGTAGCAGGTCCAGGCCTTTGAGCCAGATAAATTACAACTGGGACTTCTGCCTGTCCGGCCAAGCTTAAAGATTCAGTCATCAGGTCAAATCCTCCTCCTGATGTTCCAACCATGCTTTTTGCTCCGGTTATTGCAGAGCCTATTGCTGCATTGATAACCGCAATTTCTCCCTCTAATTCGAGAACAAGATGATTATTCTCTGTCTGTCTTTGGGCCAATTCGCCAAGAACGCCTGTAGAAGGTGTCATAGGATATGCAAAATAAACATC
>DUFL01000026.1:0-223 GCA_013331965.1 Candidatus Woesearchaeota archaeon
AGGGAAGATATCAGCTAAGCTTCCTTCCGGCTCCGAGTGCTGCATTAGGAACTTACAGAATAGAGATTGATGCGAATTATTCTGGAGATTCAATTTCGGATACAGAATCATTCAAGCTCGTAAATGCATTAGTTAATGAAACGGGAGTCGGAGGATTGCCATTAAGTATTTTCAACTCAATCAGAGATTCATATACTAGAGGAGAGACTGTGAATTTATTCTC
>DUFL01000026.1:231-8083 GCA_013331965.1 Candidatus Woesearchaeota archaeon
AATTATTCTGGAGATTCAATTTCAGATACAAAATCATTTACAGTTTCAGACTCATCCACTGTTCCGCGAATCCAAGTAGAAGCTCCTGCAGTAATAGACATAAATACAGATTTCGGAATAACTGTTTTCACTGCTGATGAAAATGGATTGGCAGATAATTGTGATTCGGGGGCTAAGTTAAGAATTAGGGACACTTTAAGCGGAACAAATGTCTTAACTAATGCTGTAATGACAAACTTCGGAACAGGATTATATAATTATACTTATTCAGTAAGCAATCAATCTAACTATTTAGCAATAGTTAACTGTACTATGGGAGCAAACATATATACTGGAATAAAAGGATTCTCAACACAAAATGTTCCTGCTACTGAAAACGAAGCATTTGCAATATCATCATTGACGGCTGGCTCACCAAGATATCCCGGAGAAACAGCTATGATAGAAGCAACGTTCATAGTTCAAAATGGTTCTTATGTAACTCCGGATAACATAAGTTTAGTGATATGGTATCCCGATTATTTAAGCACTTGGGCAAATGTAACAAAATCTAGTTTCAGCCAGATAGATAATCATGTTTGGAGATATACAAAACCAATCCCGACTCCTCCAACAACAGGAATGTATATTGTTCATATGCAGGCAAAATACAATAATATTGTGACTTCAAGAACAACCCAGTTTAGAATAGCAACTGGCGGCCCTTATAGTGTTTCATTAGACTGCCCATCATCAAGCACAATTGGGTCTAATTTAGATTGCACATTAACTATACTCGATGAAGGTGAATCTGAAACAGAGAGTATTTGTGATATTTGGGTTGATACTGATGGTAATTCGGTAGAAGATGGAACAGAGCCTCAAACACAAAAATCACAAGAAACATTGCCTCAGCAAACTAAAATAATATCTGTTTCAATAAGTGTTCCAAGCTCTCATCCAACTGGTTCGCATGTAGTAAGAACAAGCTGTGAATATGTAAATTCAGCGCAGCCCGACTCAACTGCATCAGATTCAGTGACATTTACTTCAGGAACTGCACCTCCTGCAAGTCCTAGTGGCGGAGGTGGTGGTGGAGGCGGAACTGGCGCGGCGATATGTACACCAAATGTAGAATGCAGTGAATTATCTGCATGTATCAACGGCTATGAATCGATAACCTGCATTGACAAAAATAACTGCATCAGCTCTTATATTCAAAAAAGAGCTTGTATGCTAGAAGTTCCTAGTAAAATAACTGGAAAAGTGATAGAAGAAAAATTGATAGAAAAAGAAGCTGAACCTGAGGTAAGAGTTTCAGAAGTAAAGAAAGAAGGAATCAATATACTTTATTACTGGCCAATTATATTCTCGACCATAGTCATTTTAGCAGGAGTAATACTTACATCGAAGAAAAAGAAAGGGCAACCTATGCAAGCAAAAGTTAGAAAACAAGTGCAAATGGCTAACCCGTCCATTTTCAATATAAGAAATTTCATCATAGTTATTTTGAGTGCGATAGTTGGAGCTTCGTACTTCCTTAACATAACAATTAAAGGACTAGTTGTGCAAATATCCAATATTTTAAGAGCATTGCTTGATGTTTTAAGTAACTTAACACTGCCTTCAGTAGGATTAGATCTATGGGCCGTCCTTACAATAGTAATCAGCATATTACTCGCTGGAATACTTGTTGTATTGATATTAATCCTTAATAGACTAACACACCCTGTTGTTAGAAGAATCTCCAAAAAAGGACTAATAATTGCCGGAGTCATCTCGTTGCTTTCATTGCCTTCACTTATGTTATTCTCTAACCCAATCATTACAGGAAATGCGATTAACACTATCGGTGCTGGAGAGATAAGTTGGGTGGTTGTCCTTACTTTAGCAATCGGAACTTTGATGTCGTTAGTATTTACCGGAGGTAATTTAACACAGATTATGCCTAAATCAACGATGTTCGAAAGAATTCCAACTAAATTCATTGCTGGAAGAAAGGATAAAGTAAAATCAATCGCTCAAGATGTACAGAATCTGCAAGCGGCTGGTTTCAGAGTAGAACCTGCAGCAAGAAAACTACCAGAACGAATGCAAACGACTAGATATAGTTATAGAGAAACAGGAACTAGTAAAATAATACCAGAAATTCATAGATCATTAAGAAACAGGGAAATTGATGCTGGAAGTTCTCCTAAACTTAGAGAAATGATATTGCAAAAAACAAATGAAGTAAGCAATCTGATTTGGCAGATAATAACAAAATCCGAGAAAAAATCAATTAAACCAACTGTTGAAAGAAAGGATAAAGTAAAATCAATCGCTCAAGATATAGAAAATCTGCAAGCAGCTGGTTTCAGAGTAATACCATCTTCAAGAGAAGTTCCAGAGAGAATACAAAATATTAGACCAAACTATGGAAGAAGAGTAACTAGTAAAGTAGAATCCAAAGTAAACACCTTACAAAGAGCCAGAGAAATTGATGCTGAAAGTGCTTCTGGATTAAGAAGGATAATATCTCAAAAAACAAATGAAGTAAGCAATCTGATTTGGCAGATAATAACAAAATCCGAGAAAAAATCTGTTAAATCTGTTCTTGAAAAGAAGAATGAAACAAAATCAATAGAACAGGATATAAAGAATTTACAGGCGGCCGGCTTCAGAGTAGTGCCTGCTGCAAGAGAAACTTCAGAAATTCCGAGGAGAATGCAAACAACTATACCATCTGCTGATGAAACAATATTCAATATGTATAGAAAAATAGAAGGGATAGGAATGAATAAAGAAGATTCTTCAGTATTGCGAAAAACAATACTTCAAAAAGCAAACGAAATAAGGAAACAAATTAAACCAGAACTTCAAATTGAGAGAACAACTAGTACACCAAGCAGACAAAGAATAGTTAACCAACTAAAGGACATATATCAAGATTCAGAAAAACGCATGAAAGAGGTTAGTGGAAATATCATAAATGTTAAGAAAACACAACCTCAAAATATTAAAAACTCTCCTGCAGAAAATCAGACAGCAAATATGGATAAAAACATCAAGAAACCGAAGAAAAGCGCCCCACAACCAAAAACGAAAGGATTAAAAAAGAAGAAGATATTAGAACAATTAAAAGAGGTATATAGGGATGAGTAAGAGCATAGGCATAATATCAATAAAAGGCGGCGTTGGAAAAACAACAACTGTCGCTAATTTGGGAGCTGTTTTGGCTAATGAATTTGGCAAGAAGGTCTTGCTTATTGATGCGAATTTTTCTGCTCCAAACTTGGCTCTGCATCTCGGTTTAGTTAACCCCGATACAACAATACATCACGTTTTAAATGATGCTGTCAAGGCTGAAAGAGCTATTTATGAAACAAGGCATGGTTTTCATATTATGCCGGGGTCTTTAATTTATAAAACAATCAATCCATATAAATTAAAAAACAGAATAGACCATTTAAAAAATTACTATGATGTTATTCTAATTGATTCTTCACCCACATTAAATGAGGAAATGCTGGCAACAATGATAGCGAGTGATGAACTATTTGTTGTCACAACACCCGACCACGTTACTTTAAGCACAACAATGAGGGCGGTTAAATTAGCCAAACAAAGAAAAACTCCGATAAAAGGCTTAATTCTGAATAAAGTCCACAATAAAGATTTTGAATTAAGTTTGGAAGAGATAGAAGATGCCGCAGATTGCAATGTTTTGGCTGTTCTTCCTCACGAAATAAATATTTTAGAGGCATTATCAAAAAATATACCTTCTGTACTGCATAAACAAACCGATTCAACATTTGAATATAGAAAATTAGCAGCTGCAATGATCGGGGAGGAATATAAGGATAGAAGAGTTAAGAATATGCTAAGAAGAGTATTAGGAAAAATTCCAAAACAAGAGATTAATAGAACTATGTTTAAAGATAAAATTGAATGAACAAATAATTATTTTCTGCGTCTTATTTTGAAATTATTTTTGTTTTCCTTTTGCCAATCCGTTGCTCTTATTCAAAATTTCAAATCCCACGGATTCTAGCTGATAATTGTCGAAACTTACATCGATATCGTAATTTCCTTTTGGCATGTTCAATTGCCCTGCGTGGATGTTGATTATATAAAGACTATTCTCTTCGTCAATTGTTATGTAATCATCTCCCGCTCCTGAAGCGTTATAGATATTGTCAATCCCAAGGCTCAAGTTATAAACTCTTACTAAAACAGATTCATCTGCCACAAAACCGCTTTCGTTGGCAATGGTGAATTTTAGGGGTAAAGTTGCACTTTCCTGTAATGTAAAGTTCTCAAAGGTGGAAATCGGAGGTAGAAATTCAAAATCATAAGGTTCAACGATTCTAAATAACCCTCTTACATCCGAGACATTCAAAACAATCGCGCTTATGTTAACAGCAACTAACTCATCGAAATTAACTTCGTAATCCCCCGACTGTGCAGAATCATTGACATCAAATATTAAATTTAGAATTGGACCGTTTCCGGGCAAAATCTTACTATCTTCATTGTTTACAAGAACGGCCACTTTTACTATCGGAGGTTGATTGTTAAATATTATGGTGGCATTGTAAAGTCTTGAAGTAGGTTCAATTCCTATTAAGATTAAATCATTTGTAGAATAGTTTATATCTAGCTGAAAGCCGGCTATGTTCTCTTCATTATTCAGGTTTATAGGAAAGACTGCGTCTTTTGACCCCGGTATCGCTTTGATGCTTCCGCCAGTCATTATTGTTAAAGCAAAAGCAGAACTAATAAACAGTACTAACCAAAGAAAATATGAGTATTTCGGCATGGTTATTTTTTTCATTTTTTATTAAAATGGATTCAAACTTATTCCTGCACATTCTTTGCTTCCTAAAGAAGTAACAGGAAGCCCGGAAATATATCTCAAAATTATTACTGCGTCCTGCATATTTATTGTATCATCATTATTTAAATCAAGCAATTGAGGGATTGTGCATTCTGGCAATGCCACTGGTATAGATATATGTATCGGAACTGAAATCGTTGTATTTGATGCTAAACTAAGCTGGACCGTTGTATCTTCTCCGGCCCAAGTTTTTGCTGTGATGTTATAATCAGAAAAGTCAACATCTTCAACGACCACAGGAGATGAAGTTTTTGCAACGAAAAGTCTTTCAGTCAGCCAAGTTTCTGCGATTCCTCTTTCATCTGTTGCTAATAAAAGATTCCCAGTAGGATTATCTTTCTCTTTAAATTTACTAGAATTTTTGGATATTGTATCTTTAATTTCTATAACACCTGAGCCTGTTTTGTTTAATTGATCAGAAACATTAATTATAACTTTATGCTGTCTGTAAAATCTTGTAGTTGTCGACCAATCAGGATAATACACTTTTGATAAATTGAAGTGCGTATTTCTGAAAAAGAAATCAGAATAAGCCCCTTCCAAATAAAAATCATATTCAAAATTCTTCATTTCAAACTCTTCAAGCACAAGGTCGGAATGATCTGCAAAAGGCTGAAAAGCATAAGAAGGCGGCAAACCATTCCATACAAATGTTGAATTCACGAAACTAACATCATTTAATATCCAAAAGAAGAACCCTATAGAAGAATTTACAACCACATTTTCAAAAATAGAATTTTGCATGTCATCTGTATAAATTCCCATAAATCCGTTAATATTTAAATTATTAAACCTAAGATTTGTTCCTTCAAGATCCAAAATAACAGGATACCAATGATCATTAACTGGGCTCCCGGAGATAGTACCATTATAAATTTCAATATTTGAAGCCCAATTAATACGTATTCCTCTCAGATATCCCGCATTCACTGTGTTCTGATTGAGATTAAATTTGATATTCGTTACGTCTACGATGTGAACGCATTCATAGCTTTCAGTTGAAATATTGTTAGCAAGAACATATTCAGTATTTGAAGAATACAAAAAACCGCAGGAAGTTACATTGACTGGATTTGAATGCGAAGAACTGAACGACACACTTGCATTTGTTTCTCCTCTATTATTTTTCCCCCATATTGTAAATTTGTGATTTCCTTGTTTAAAATAAAGGTAATCATTTAATACTGTGGTGTTTTCAGCAACAATCATTTCTTCCTTGTTTTTTGCAAGTTTCATAAAAAAAGTCACAGTTTCATTTGACGTTACATTAAGAAAAACCTTAGTTGTATCATAAACTGCATCAACAGGAGAAACTATTGTTATTTGCGGCGCAGCTGAAACATAATTGATTGCCAACATAAGGGATATAAAAATAAATAAATATCTAATATGATTCATTTTTTATATAATAAAGAATAGTGTTTATAAATCTTCTTCTTATTTAGGCTCCGTAGAAAATAAGATAAACTCCTCGTTAGTCGTTAAGACTAAACAATTGTCTTGCGGCTGGATTCTGCCATTCTAATTTTGTGAAAAAAGTAAAGAAATTAACTTAAATCCCCAGACTAGCATCATTAACGCTTGTATTATTGGTTTTTTCTATTGTAATATCCTTTTCTTCTGCCACACTTCTCTCCATTGCAACGCCTTCTGCATCATAACAATAACATTTGTCTTTTGCTTCATCATATCTAAATCCAACATAATTTTTACAAATCTGCATTGAACAGGCCTCTGCACCTTCTTTAGCCGCCTCAACTTGTATCTGTTTAGCCTGTTCTTTAGTTTTTGAGTTGGTTTTTTTTACGTATGTAGGCAGAATAAGAAAAGATGCTACAACAATAAATATGACCGTTAGAACTATCATATTGACAGGTAATTTGGTGATCTTCTTCTTTTTCATTATAACCGTGGGTAATCAATCCTTTTTAAATCATTCGTCTATAGCAGCTCCGACTTAAATTCGATATGAATTCATAAAATTAACATACTAAAGAGCTACGAAGCTGCCCAAAAATGACCCCTTGTTTATGCTGATACCAACTCAGAAGTGCTAGAATCTCATATCATTTAATCGTTTAAGTCTAGATTCCATTGGGGGGTGTGTGCTAAACAAAGCAATCAAATTCTCTCCTTTGAATGGATTATCAATAAACAACGAAGCAGTTGCTCTGTTTCCATGCCTTAATGGATTGACAGCAATTCCTGCATGTATTTTTTTCAAGGCAGAAGCAAGTGATTTAGAATCTTTCAATATTGACGCGCCTGAAGCATCCGCTAAGTATTCTCTTGAACGTGAGATGGCCAGTTGAATTATCATGGCAACCAAAGGGGTTACAATAATAAGCAATAAAGTTCCAAAAATATTTCCTCCCCCTCTTTCATCCCTGTTCCCAAACATTAATCCCCACTGCGCCATCTGAGCGATATAAGAAATTGTTCCTGCGATTACTGCCGCGATTGTCGCAATTAAAATGTCCCTGTTTTTAACATGAGAAATCTCATGAGCAAGCACTCCTTTCAATTCGTCTTTTGACAATAAACTCAAAATTCCTTCCGTACAGGCAACTGCCGCATGTTTTGGATTCCTTCCTGTTGCAAAAGCATTCGGAGTGGAAATCGGGATTATGTAGACATTTGGCGCGGGAATCTTTGCCTTTTGAGCAACTTCATGGACTAGTTTATACAGCCAGTGATTCTTAGGAACGGGCTTTGCGCCATACATCTTAAGAACGATTTTGTCTGAAAAGAAATATGCTGCAAAATTCATTATAAAAACGAATATTAAAGCAAAAGTAAATCCTCGAGAACCCCATAAGCTTCCAACCCAAAGCAATAATCCCGTAAGTAATCCAAGAAGAATCGCTGTTTTTAACCCATTAGTCAGCACACTCATAAGATACAATAGAAAATGCAGCTTTAAAAGGTTTGCGGATAAGAGCACCCCTGCCGGATTATTTTCATAATAATTACAAAGTGACATCCTCCCCGCAC
>DUFL01000044.1 GCA_013331965.1 Candidatus Woesearchaeota archaeon
ATTGCAAGAATCAGTGCTACAATAAAATTAATTGATAACTCAAATCCTTTTCTATTCATGGTGAAATTTCGTAGTGCTTGATGATGAGAAGAATCATCAGGATCAGAACAAAGGCTCCTGAAACGACCCAGCCGACACCATTAGCAACCTGGCTTTGAGTCAGCTGCCAAAATCCAAAAAGAAGAATGCCAAGACCGATCCAAAGAAACTTGTCTAAAACAAGCTTCATTATCTGGAATTCCTGCTCTTGAGTTAATCTCTTTTTCATCAATTGCCCGTGCTGACTTTCACATAAAAGTCATTGACAGAATAATCGCCTGCGNNAGTCGTCACAGTCATTGAGCATGGATATGTATCTGCATCAGTATCTGAGTCGCTCTTTATTATCAAAGTCATGACTGCATATTCTCCCGGCTTTATCGCTTTCGTAGTCTCATGAGAAAGCACTAATTTAACCGCATTTCCGCCACCTATTCCATTTGAGCATGCAGTCGCTATCGTAAATGTCGATGAAGGCTCAGTATCAAGAACATTCTTGATGCCGTAATAAACATCCTTCGTCTCTCCTCTTTTGATATCTATTGAAGGGGAACCTCTGACGAATAATTTTTCTCCCTTGGATTTTATTTCATCTACGATCTGTTCTTTGACAGTTCCAGAAACTTCTGCAAACTGCTCTGTTGTTTTTTTGAAAGTGCCTCTCAGGAATGCAAGCCCTAAGCCAAGCATTGTTATTGCAAGGATTAAGATAACAATTGCATTTATAGAAAGGCTAAGATCAGCTTTTCTGCCTATGCGCCTTAATTTCATGTCAAACACCTCTATAACCTATTTTAGGCTGTTTTGTTTATAAATATTATGGTATTTTTCGGAGTTTTATGAGCTTACACTGATTTTTTAGTTTGTTAGTATTACNNGCTTAGGCAAAGCCTAGCCCGGCATAACCTTTATAAACAACCTAAGAAGCTAAAATACCATGCCAAAGCTAAGGAAATGGACAGCGTATAGAAACCTTGAACCGGCTTACACAAGAAGGAGCAAGTTCAGGAAGAAAGCTTACATTAAAGTGAATCCTAACAGAGGAATTGTCAGATTTATCATGGGGGATCAAAGCCCTAAGCTTTTCAAATACTCTTTGTACTTAAGAAGCGCTAAAGACATCCAATTAAGAAATTTTGCAGTTGAAGCCGGAAGACAGTGCGGCAACAGAATCCTGGAAAAAGAAGCAGGAAAATTAGGATATAGAATGCAGGTGAGGGTTTTCCCGCATCATGTCATCAGAGAAAATCCTTTAGCATCNNCCAATAGGTTTGGCTGCGAGAGTTTTGGAAGGAGCAGTCATATGTCAGGTTGATGTTGATGAAAAGAATCTCGAATTAGCAAAACAATCATTGAAAAGATTCAGTTCGAAATTACCGGGAAAATGCTACACTGACGTTATTGATAACGTGAGAAAAGCTAAACTTTAATTTCTTGATAAGTTAGCATCAATTGCGAATCTTGATTAAAAGTTAGCGTCAGGTGTGAGCAATAGAGCGTAAATTTAGAATAAGAGTTGGAGGGCATTCCTTATGGGACACCAACGACTTTTGATATGATTCCAGATAATTGCGAACGACGCTAACTTTTAACTTTTTGTTTTGTAATTAAAACGAAAATAATTTTGCCTGGGCGCGACACTAAAAATCAATATATATCAACTTCGCAAGTCGATACATTAATAATTAGCTTATCTCTTTTTTAATATAACTTTCTATGAGCCTGCTCATGTTCAATCCTTTTTCTCTGCAGTATTTTTTGAATTTGTTAAGCATCTGTTCATCTATGGTTATATCTAATCTTTTTCTGTAGCTGAATTTTCTTATTCGTTTGGTTTTTTCGAATTCTTCCAGAGCTGAAAATATTTCAGGATACTTCTTTATTCCTTTTATTGCTGACTTAACGAATGATGGCATTCAAAATCACCCGTTCTATTTCAATAATGCTTGTGATATTTTTCATCAGTATTTTTGCAATTCCTTTTGCAACTTCTTCAGGATTATACTGAACTTCATTTTCTTCAAAAAATCCTGTCATTATTCCGGCGGCAGTTCTTTTGTTTCCCTCTTCGAAAACATGGTCAATCAATACAGCCCTTACAAGCACTGCACAGCTTTTCAGCCAACTCTTGCTTTGATTTGCCTGGCTTAATGCAAAATCCAGGCTGCTGCTGTTTATTACCGTGCCTTTGTCGAACTGCTGATTAACTGCGATAATGTCCTTTTTACTTATTCGTTCATACATTTTATGTGTATAAATACACACGAATATTTAAAGGTTTCGATTACAGTAGCCTTAACATTGATATTAAATAAGAACTAAACTTTAATCAATCTTTTCTGAACTTTTGTCGTTATTATGACTTTTCTTCTGTTATTGATGTAAAAGTCTATCTCGCTTCTCACTCCGAATCTGTTCTTAAAATAAATGCCAGGCTCTATTGTGTAAAGCATGTTTATTTTCAGTGGATTTTTGTTTCTTCTGCTTATATGCCCGTAAATTCCATGGGGAGAGGTTGAAACTCCTATGGAATGGCCGACACTGTGTCTTATGTTTTTTTCATATCCTGCTTTAATTATTATCTCCTTTGATTTTTCATTTACCTCTTTTCCTGATGGAATCCTGCGCTTTAATTCTTTTTTAATATAATTAATTGAATAATCTCTTGATTTTTTAACGACGTTAAAAATATTTTTTATCTCTTTTGGAACTTTTCCATAATAACCCATCCAAGTTATATCCCCGAAAGGAGAATGTTTTTGATTTAATCTTGCCCAGATATCAATCATGATTAAAGTACCTGGCTTTAACTTCTTGGACTTCTTTTTTGGATAATAATGAGGGCCTGATGAATTCTGGTTGAATGCAACAATCGGCGGATCTTTGCTCTGCTTCAAATTATGTTTTTTGTATTCTTTAATTATGAATCTCTGGACTTCATACTCAGTTATTGAATGATTGTTTGAGATTAATTTGAAAGCATCGTCTTTGATTTTGTTTAAGATTTGATTAACTTTTAGATGATTTTTAATCTCGAGCTTATTCATAGATATGATTTGATAGCATTAGTTAAAAAGGTTTTCTTTATTTCAAATCCACAACCTTTATTAAACAGTTAAATGTTGAACACTCATGCCGAAAATAGTCACAATTGGAGGAGGCTCCGGACAGCACGGAATTCTTACGGGATTAATGAATTACTCCAGAATGAATCCTGATAAACTAAAACAGGAAAATATTTCTGCAGTTGTGACAACATTCGATACAGGCGGACATACCGGAGAGCTGCTTGAAGCAAGAAAGCCGAGAGACACACAGGGAAATTATCTTCCGGCGGGAGATATAAGACAATGCCTTGATGCCATGGCAAATAATGATGAGGTCAGAAAATTATTCAGATACCGCTTAAAACACGGAGCGAATCACGGAACTGTCGTAGGGAATACTTTGCTGGATGCCGCATGTGAAATGGAAGGAGATGATTTCGAAAAAGCTATCGATTTGCTCAGAAAATTTTTGGAAGTAAGAGGAAATGCTTATCCATGCACTACAAAAAGAGCGCGTTTCTACGGATTACTGAAAAATGGCAGAAAAATAGGCGGAGAAGATCTGCTTGCTGAAAAAGCTGCGTGGTTTATGTCCCCTATCCAGAAAATATCCATAGAGCCTGAAGATATCGCTGCCAATAAAAACGCTGTTTCTGCGATAAGCAAAGCCGATATAATTGTGCTTTCTCAGGGAAGCTTATACACAAGTTTAATCCCGAATATTGCAGTAAAGGAAATCTCTGATGCGATAGCAGACAGTGACGCCAAAAAATTGTATGTGATGAACATAGTCACACAAAGAGGGGAAACAGACGGATTTACTGCAAAGGATCATGTTAGAACTCTTGAAGATTATCTCGGCGAAGATATCTTAGATTACATTATAATACATTCGGGAGGAATACCCAGAGAACAGGAAGTAACATATGAACAAGAAGGCCAGAAAAGGGTTCTTGATGATTTAGCAGAAGACTCCAGAACAATAAGAGCCGAACTAATTGCTCATGATTCTCCAGTTCTGAGACACGACCCCGATAAACTTGCAAATGTAATTCTTGAGCTTTATTGAGGCTCTGTCCTAAATCTCGCGATTTGCCGTTAGCACCGACTCGGCTTGCAATAGTGCAGCGAAGAGAAATCGTTGCAGTCCCGTATGGCACAATCTCGACAAAGTCGAGCTGTGCGCAACTTCGTTGCTGAGCGTCCCCTGCAACTCATTTTATACTGCAACACATTAAGCCTCGTTATTGGTGCTAACGACTCTTAGGACAGAGCCATTTATTGAGTTAAATTTAAATACACCAAATCAAATAACAGCTAAAAGGTGATATCATGGTTAAAGTAATAAAAAGAAAAGGAAAGATTGTTGCGTTCAGCGCAGCAAAAATCAAAAGAGGAGTTGCTAACTCCGCAAAAGATGCAAAACTTCCGGTATCTGTAAGAAAAAGGCTGGTAAGAAAGATTGCACTGCCTATCATAAGGTCTATGCGCAAAAGAAAATTAGTAAGAACTTCTGCGATAAGAAAGTCAATATTGAGCAAGCTTAACAGNNCAGTCTAAAGCCGCTGCACAGGCCTGGAGAAAATACGAAAGAAGGTAATTATATTACCTTCACTTTTTTTATTTCTTCCTTTAGATCATCAAGATTATCTATTGCTGCCTTGAATTTCTTTTTGAATTCATCTGCTTTTTCTCTTTCTAAAATATCTGTCTTTGAAAGATAAATAATGATGGGTTTTCTTGATTTTTTTAATTCATTGTAAAGCGTTATCTGGTCTTCAAGCGAATATGCTGTTTCTGTCAGATCAAAGACATAAATGACTGCTTCGGCAACATATTTGACTGCCAATGT
>DUFL01000006.1 GCA_013331965.1 Candidatus Woesearchaeota archaeon
TTCATCAAGCTAAGCAATCGCTCCTCATCAAATGCCTTTGCGAATATCTGCAATCCGACAGGAACTCCGTCAATAGTTCCGGCAGGAACAACTCCTGCACATATTCCGGCTAAATTTGCTGGTATCGTATAAGCATCAAAAGCATATTCTGCTTTCGGATCTAATTTCTCACCTAGTTTAGTCGGCAGCAAAGGTGTTGTCGGTAAAATGATGAAATCAACTTTATCGAATGCTCTGTTCATAGTTTCAGCAATCAATTCTTTTGCAGCCAGAGCTTTCCTGTAATACCTTCCGCCGTGTTCTGCTCTTGAAATCTCCCTACCGCCCAAAATCCTTCTTAAGACTTCTTCAGAACACGAATCTTCTATCTTCTTCCCGTATTTTCTTCCGTCAAATTTTCTTGTTCCCGAGAATAATTCAACATAAACAATCGGATAATAAGTTTGAACTGCCAGTTCAACATTTGGAAGGTCAACATTGATTAATTTTGTATTCAGCTTTTTGGCAATTTCTTCTGCTTTTTTCTTAATCAAATCGTAAATTCTTTTATTCTGGCACAATTTTTCGAATTCTTTGCTTAATGCTATTTTAATATTATTTAATTTCTTTAATCCGGAATATTTTGAAACTGGTTTGTCATAGGTAGCACCATCATTCGCTGAATATCCCGAAATTATCTCCATCATAAGGGCTGCGCCGTAAACATCATTGCATAGAACACCTATTTGGTCCAGGCTCATGCTTAAATCAATTAAACCATATCTCGAAACACGTCCATAACTTGGTTTTATACCGACAATGCCGCAGTGTGAAGCTGGATTCCTTATTGAACCTCCCGTATCTGTCCCTAAAGCGATGTCACACATATTTGCTGCAACAGCTGCTGCACTTCCTGAACTTGAACCGCCTGGAACTCTGTCACATTTTGGGTTTTTTGTAGGCCCAAACATAGATTTTTCTCCCGAGATTCCGCATGCAAAGCAGTCCATATTTGTAATTCCGATGATTATTCCGTCTTCTTTCTTTATTTTTTCAACTGCATCTGCATCATAAGTTCCGTAATAATTTTCCAATGTTTTGGAAGCGCACGAAATAGGCATATCCTTTACGTTTATGCAGGCCTTGACTGCAATTGCTAAACCTGCTAATTTTCCTGCTTTGCCTTTCTTTATCTTCTCGTCTACTTTCTTTGCTTCAGTTAACGCATCTTTATTCACGTAAAGAAAAGCATTGATATCCGAATTTTTCTTCGAGATTATATTTAGGAAAGACTTAACATTATCTTGAGCAGTTAATTTTCCTTTTTTAATCTGCTCAAGTTTTTCCTTGATCACCATTCCTTCTTCTCCATTATAAAGTAATCATCTTTTATCTTTGGCACATTTCTAAAAATACGTTTCCTGAATTCTGCTGAATCAGGACAGTCTTTAGAAGGAACCCTCATCTGATTCTTTCTTTCTGCGCCGAACTTCTCCTTGACATTGACCTTGGAAAGCGCTGAAACGAACTCATCCATGATTTTCTTCGCCTGAACGACAATTTCTTCTTTGGTTGCCATAACAGTAAGACAAATCAGCACAATTAAAAAACTTTGCTTTAATGGGTTCTAAACCCCAGCAGGATTTTATTCGTAATACTAACAAACCGAAAAGTTAGCGTCGTTCGCGATGTAATTCTGATTTATCACATGTCGTTGGTGTCCCGTATGGAGCATCCTCTCCAACTCTGTTTAATCTTTAATATAAATCGCTCACTTCTGACGCTAACTTTTAATAAAAAAATAACGTCTAACCCCCTTAAACCTCGTTATACGGCTTCCGGGAGCCATTTCCAGCGAAAGTTTTATATAGACTGCTAAATCATTTAAAAACATGGCAGAAAGTGCTTTTAGAGGTGCGATAGACTTCTTCCAAAGGCTTGGAATTTATGATGTCGTACTGCCGTTTCTATTGGTTTTCACTATTGTTTTCGCTGTTTTAGAAAGAACAAAGGTTTTTGGAACAGAAAAAATTGACGGAAAGGAATACACCAGGAAAAACCTTAATTCAGTGGCAGCCTTTGTAATTGCATTGCTGACAGTTGCATCAAGCCAGATTGTTGCTGTAATAAACCAGGGATTAGCTAAAATTGTTTTATTATTAGTTATCGTAATATCATTTTTAATGCTGATTGGAAGTTTCTTTGGAAAAGATGAAGTGCAGCTGACAGGAAACTGGAGAGCATGGGGGATGGGGGTTTTATTCGTTGGAATTGTTTTAATTTTCGCAAATGAAGTCGGCTGGCTGACTCCATTTTGGGATTATCTTATGGTTAATTGGAATACAAACATAGTGGGAGCGGTCGCTTTGATTATTTTAGTTGTTTTATTCATGGGATATGTGACGAAAGGAGAAAAACCTGAGAAGAAGGAAGGAGGAAAATAAATGGCATTCCAAGACGCATTATATTTGTTAGATCAAATAGGATTTACTGATGTATTTTTGCCATTTATATTAATATTCACAATAATCTTTGCAGTCCTTCAAAAGATTGAATTATTTGGAGAGAATAAAAGTAGGAAATTCAATTCAATCATCTCTCTGGCATTGGCAATTGGAGTTATTATTCCTCATTCATTAAATAAATATCCGCCTGGAACTGATGTCGTCCAGATTTTAAACACGGCACTGCCGAATGTTTCGTTATTTATTGTTGCGATAGTATTTTTGCTGGTTGTAATCGGAATGTTCGGAGGAAAAGCTGAGTGGAAAAATACATGGGCAGGAGGAGTTGTCACATTCATAGCAGTTGCTGTTTTAATATTCATATTCGGAAATGCGGCAGGATGGTGGGTATCATCAGGAGTTTATTACTGGCTTTCAGACCCGAATATCCAGGCCATGCTAATTGTTTTAATCGTATTCTGGCTGATTGTGAGCGCGATAACCAAAGGAGAGGGAGAAGAAGGTAGTGCTGAGAAGTTTGGAAAATTCTTTGGAGCAGCAGCCCAGGCAGCACAGCAGGCTGAAAACAAAGGAAAAGGAGGAGCGGGAGGCTAAATGGCAACCCTTCTTGAAGCCGGATTGCTAAGCCACTTCAATTCGTTCTTCATTTTCTTATTCGTGATCATTGTAGTATATTCGATACTGACGAAGATAAAAATATTCGGAGAAAACAGCGGATTGAATTTCGGGATTGCAATAATACTCGGTGTCTTATTCGCAAGCTCAAGCTATGCCTCAAAAATATTTCAGTACGCAACTCCCTGGATTGTATTCTTATTCATAGCGGTAATCTTCATGGAGATTGCTTCAAGACTGATGGGCAATAATCCTGAGAAAAGCATCATTCACAATACTGCTTCAGTCACGATTATTTTGATTCTTATCGGAATAATTCTGATGATTGCGGCAGGACAGGTAAGCAAAGAGAGAACAGAAAAACTTGAAAAAACAGGAGTTATAGAACCGGGAACAAATCCTGTACTTTCATTCCCTCAAAAAGTCGGAGAAACATTAAGGCAGCCTGCGATTTTAGGGTTAATTGTAGTTATGCTTGTGGCGACATTCGCAATAATGCTTCTGTCGCACGAAGCAAAATAATTATTTCTTGTATAATTGCACCCAGGCAAAATTATTTTCGTTTTAATTACTAAACGAAAAGTAGCATAGACGCAGTTGCTTCATGCCGCGCTCATGCAGGATTTTATTCGTTAATTACTAACTAAAAAATGTTGAAAGCAACGCCGACTCGCGATGTAATGAGGGTTTATCACAAAACGCTGGAGCTCCGCAGGAGCCTACCCTCCCAGCTCAGTTTCTAAATTTACACCCCATCGCTCGGTAAATGGCGTTGCTTTCTATATTGTTGCTAACAAAGAATCATTTTTTCTTAATATTCTGGGTTATTCTGGAAAGCTCATTGACATTCTCCATGAAGCCCGGCAGTATTTTCTTGAACACCTGCTCCAGTGCCTTTATATCTGTTGAAACTTCCCTCATCACAGAATCTGAATCGCTTATCTTGCCCATTATCGCTTTCTGCAGAGAATCAAACCCTAATTTCATGTTCTTAATTTGCTCGTCCATGGCTGCCAGCTTTAATTCCATAGAAGACTTCCATTCGATGATTCTGTTGACATGATCGACTAATTCACTCCATTTGTCTTCAATAATTGACTCTGCTATTTCTGATATTTTGTTCGCATCCACCGGCTGGTTTTCCATCTGAGGCTGAGAATACATCCCGGGATTAAAAGACTGCTCTGCCGGAGAATCATAAGACTGGCTTATATCGGCCTGGTTCATAGCGTCGAAAACATCACTATTTGAGAATCCCTGATAAAGCAGCCTTTGCGCTATTTCATCATTGCTCATGTTCTGAGAACGCATCCTAGAGACTTGATTGACTAGGTTTTGGTCTGCCATTATTTTTAAAATACCTATTGTGTTTTATAAAGTTTGTGTAAAACAAACGCAATTTCGACGAAGTCGAAATGCGCACAGCGAGGCTTTGCCTCGATTGTGCCTTGCACGGCTATATGCCTGGCATCGGGTTGCGCTGATTTTAGGTTCCTTGCTAAAATCATATCCGGGCCGAATTCTCGTTTTAATAATAACAAAATAACTATTTCTTCCTCTCGCTCAATATCTTATCCAGCTCCTGTCTTGTAACAAAATTAAGAGGCTCCCAGTAGCTGAGATATTTCTGAAGAACAGAAAGTTCCTCCTTCGTAGCGCTCATCTTAAGTTCTTTGACTAAAAGCATCAATTTTTCTTTTATATCGTTAATGTCTGTTTTCAGATCCATCAGTTCGGAATTGATAATCTTTACATCTGAGATTATTTTTTTATCATTGGCAATCATATTTTGTTCTGTGACCTGGGCTTTTTTCCTCAGTGTAGAATATTTATCTTCCAGCGTCTTCAGAGTTCTGCTTACATTATTGACNNTTTTCGAGTAACCTTTATATACCTTCTATCATTAATCGTTTATATATCGGCAATTATATAATAATTTGTTGCTATAAAGTAGTAGTATAAAAGGGGTTGGTAGGTGGCAGACGAAAATAGCTATGAAGTACTTCATGAAGGAGAAGAAACAATCCTTCGTGTAAATGCGGAGAACTGGCTCACAGTTCCTTCTTTGGAAGATGATCCTATCACGATGTCCAGAACAATGGACATGCTTATCGAGGTAAGCCAGACGGCAAGGCTGATTTTTTCTCAAAAAAGGGATTATGAATATGATTTTAACCAGACAAGAATGCTTGCTGAAGTGGCGCTTATCTACAACCGCTTGGTAAAAGAAAAAGATATCATAAGTTTTGAGAGGCTTGATGTCGAGCACGGAGACCGCTACCTGAATACAAAATATGCAAAACTGAAAAATCTTCTTTTCACGACTATGAAATCAGATCCTCTTGCATGCTATGTCGAACTGACAAGAATGTTAAGGGAAGAGAGGACAACACTTGAAAAATTTAAAGACCCTATGGCTGCGCCGTACCAGCTGAAACTGATTAATGTTCTTTCATATGCAATCGGACTGTTCGACAGGACGAAGATGATTATTCTTGCAAAGCCTTATCTGCCGGGATATATTGTCGGAACAAGAGATGTCTACAAAAAATTATTTTCTCCGGTAATAAAGCCTGATTTCATGTACACAAAATTGATGGGAACATATCCTATCGACGGAGAAGAATTAGACAACTATTCAATCGGCCAGAGTGAAGTCACAATATTCAAGATTCCTGACACAATCCAGTATATCTATCATCTAAATCCTCCTGAATTTAATCTTAGCGAAGAACATTACGAACTTCTTGATTTGTCGAGAAGAATCATGGCAGAGCACCAGCCGGGAAAGGAAGAATTTACCGACCCCGAAAGGATGAGGCAGGTTTTCTACAGCGTTGGAAGGGATTTGCTGGAAGAACTTGCAAATTTCAGAAACATAAGATTAAGCCAGGATGATCTTGCTGAACTGACGCAGATTTTAGTAAGATATACAATTGGATTCGGACTGATAGAAGTCCTTCTGAGCGATGAAAAAATACAGGACGTCACTATCAACAGCCCGATGGGGCACATTCCTATGTTTATTGTTCATGCTGATTGGGGGGAGTGCAAAACAAACATTATACCTACGCCTGCCGAAGCAGAAAGCTGGGCATCTAAATTGAGATTGATTTCTGCAAGACCACTTGACGAAGCCAACCCGATATTGGACACAGAAATTGAGCTGCCCGGTGCAAGAGCAAGAGTAGGTGTAATCGCTCCTCCTCTCAATCCCTCAGGATTAGCGTATGCGTTCAGAAGACACAGGGATAAGCCCTGGACACTCGGATTATTTGTCAAGAACGGAATGATAAACGCATTAGGAGCAGGACTTTTAAGTTTCCTCATTGACGGAAACAGGACGCTGCTTATCGCAGGAACGAGAAGCGCAGGAAAAACTTCTTTGTTAGGGAGTGTCTTGACTGAAATATCTAGAAGATACAGGGTTATTACGATTGAAGACAGCGTCACGGGGGATTCCGAAATGATTGTCAGAAAGAATGGAGAATTCATCAGGACTACAATAGGAAAATTAGTTGATGAAGCGATTGAGAAAGAAAGCATATTAACAACAACAGGTCACGAAGCCACTATCAATTCAGAGAATGTTGAAGTTTTTGCAATGAATAAAAAAGGAAAGATAACAATAACTAAGCCAAGCAGCTTCATAAGGCACAAAGTTTCCAAGCCTGTATTTAATATCAAAACAAGAAGCGGAAGAAAGCTTAAGGTTACCGGCGATCATTCTCTGTTTATGGTCGGAGAGGATGCCGAAATTGCAGAAGCGAAAGTTAACGAACTGAAAATCGGGGACAGAATAGCGGTTCCGAAAGTATTGCCTTTGGTAAATAATGTAAAAGAAAGATTCTCAGTCCTGGATAGAATTCTTGATATTGAAAATGCATTTATCCGTGGAGAAAACACAAATAATGCGCTGAAAGAATTCTCTGACGAAATATATTCGTTCGGAATCTCGAGGAATTATTCGAAGCATACAATCAAAGGATGGGAAAAAAGAAAAGTGCTTCCGGCGAAAATTGTAAAAGACCTTATTGAATTAAGATCTGCGCCTGATTTTGCAGGAGATTATTTCAAAATAGGCGAAAATTCAGTCAGGATGCTGCCGATAAATGTCAACTTGAGCAACAATTTCCTCACATTCCTCGGATTGTGGATTGCTGACGGAAGTTACGATAAATGCTCAGTAATAATTTCGTGCAATGACAAGGAGGATCGAGAGGTAGTTTCAAATGTCGCTAAAGAATTCGGTCTTGAGATTAAAATGCATTCCGATGGTGTATCATACATGATTAACTCCAAGACACTTAAGCTTGTTATGCAGGACATTTTGGGATTCACAGGAGACGCATATACAAAAAGAATTCCCAAATGGATATTCGGACTCGGAATTGAACAAATATCCTCTATTCTGAAAGGCATTTTCACAGGTGACGGCTGCGTGACTAATAAAGAGATTGGCATTAATCTTTCAAGCGAAAATCTGTTAAAAGACATGCAGACTATCCTCTTGGCATTCGGTATTATTTTAAGAACCGGGAAAAGAATAAAAAGAGACAACACAATAAGAGCAGCTATTTCCAGCCTAGATTCTATTCAGAAATTTTCAAGGTATATCGGCATATTGCAGAAATACAAATCTGAAAGGCTTGCTAAATTATGCAGCAAAGTATCAACGCACGATACAACAGATAATTTTAAACTCAGTCTAAATACAAGGAACGAGCTTTCCAGAATATTAAAAGAAAAATTCAGCAGAACAGATTATATCACAAGAGAGAACTCATTAGGAAGGAAAAAACTAGCATCTCTCATAGAAGGACAAACTAAAAGTGTTTTGCCGGATAATTTGAATATTCTTGCAAAATGTGATCTTTTGTTTGATGAAATATCCGAAATAAGCAGGATTGATAACTATAATGATTATGTATATGATCTTTCGGTGCCGGGCTGTGAAAGTTTTGTCTGCGAGAATATTGTAGCGCATAATACTCTCGAATTACCCGGTCGTGCATTAAGAGAACTTGGATATAATATTCAGCAGATGAAAGTCGCATCAGCAATGTCCAAAGGAACACAGGAAGTAAGTGCAGATGAAGGAATAAGAACGACATTAAGGCTTGGAGACTCCGCTTTGATTGTAGGAGAAATAAGAAGCCTTGAAGCAAAAGCTCTGTATGAAGCCATGAGAGTCGGTGCATTGGCAAATGTAGTTGCAGGAACTATTCACGGAGATTCTCCGTATGGCGTATTTGACAGGGTTGTAAATGATCTGGAAGTTCCCAAGACATCTTTCAAGGCGACGGACATAATTGTTGTCTGCAATCCGATAAGAAGTCCTGATGGAATGCATAGATGGAGAAGAGTTACTTCAATTACAGAGATAAGAAAATTCTGGACTGAAGATCCTTTAGTTGAACATGGTTTTGTTGATTTGATGAAATATGATGCTATTACAGACCAGCTGGTTCCGACTGATGCCTTAATCAACGGAGAATCTGACATTCTGAAAGGAATAGCAGGAAGCGTAAAAGACTGGGCAGGAAATTGGGACGCAGTCTGGGATAATATTGAATTAAGGGCAAGGATGAAGCAGGCGCTGGTTGACTATTCCGGAAAGACGCATGATTCTGATCTGCTGGAAGCGGACTTCTCGGTATTGGCAAATGATGAATTCCACAGAATTTCAGAGATAGTAAAAGATGAAACAGGAGTTTTAGACAGTAAGGTAATTTTTTTCAGATGGAACGAATGGATGAAAACAATGATAAAAAAAAGGGGTAAAATATAATGCCTGCGCCTCAGCAAGATATAAAAGATTTGATCCAGAAGTATACTAAGAAAGTAGAGACGCAGCTGAACGTCCCTCTATCATCAATCTCTGAAAAGCCCCTGACAACAAAAGAATATCAGGATTTCAGAAAACAGTATATGCCTGGGCAGATGTCATTGTATGAGAAATTATGCAATGCAAGCGAAAAGATTCTGAAAGTCGCTCCTGGACCAAAGGACAAGCCTAAGATTGAAACTGCAATTAAAGTTACGCAGCTTAACATCACGCCGACCGGAGCATATAGTTTTGCCATGCTTGCTCCGACTGCCATCGCGATATTCGGTTCGTTGATCAGCTTCGCGATATTTGACTCGTTCTTTTTTGTTTTCTTTTTCCTGCTTACTGCGTTGGCACTGTACATCCCTCTGCAGAGAATGCCTATGATAATGGCAGATTCGTGGAGATTAAAAGCGAGCAACCAGATGGTTCTTGCCGTTTTCTTCATCGTCACTTACATGAGGCACACCTCAAACATAGAAAGGGCAATAGATTTTGCAGCAAATCATCTTTCAGCGCCGTTATCTCTTGATTTAAAAAAGGTGATCTGGGATGTTCAGACTGAGAAATACGGAAGCATAAAAGATTCCCTGGAATCTTATCTTGAAACGTGGAAAGCCTATAACATGGAATTTGTTGAGGCAATGCATCTCATCGAAGCATCGCTGTATGAAGGCTCCGAAGACAGGAGAGTTGATCTGCTTGAAAAATCACTGGAATTGATCTTAGAAGAGACTTATGAAAAAATGCTTCATTATGCGCAAAATCTCAAATCGCCGATAACCATGCTTCACATGCTTGGAATAATCCTTCCTATCTTAGGATTAGTCATTTTGCCGCTTGTAGTGTCCTTTGTTGAAGTCATCCAGTGGTATCATCTTGCGGCACTGTACAACATAGTCCTTCCTGTCGTCGTGTATTACATGGGGAAAAATATTTTATCAAAAAGACCGACAGGATACGGGCAGGGAGATGCAAGCGACATAAATCCCGGATTAAAAAAATACAAGAATATAATAATCAAGGTTTTAGGGGGAGAATTTTTGATAAATCCATTGATGGTCAGCCTTATTATAGGAGGTGTTTTATTTTTAGTAGGCTTCAGCCCTTTAATACTGCATTTCATATCTCCAGGATTTGATGTAATTTACGATACAAGCATATCTGATGCAGGAGGCTCTCCACTGATTATCACAACTGATGCGCAATCATATGCCGGAAAACCTAAATTTGCACTGCAGCAGTACCAGCCAAGCAAATCAACAGAAGCCGCGAGACTCGGAACCATGCTCGGACCTTATGGCCTTGGAGCCACCATATTAAGCTTGGCGCTTCCATTATCTATTGCATTCGCTGTCGGATTATTCTATAAATTTAAATCTAAAAACATAATCAAGATAAGAGAAAATACAAAATCTCTCGAAAAAGAATTCGCAGCAGCATTATTCCAGCTTGGAAACAGGCTGGCTGACGGGCTTCCTGCCGAAATTGCGTTCGACAAAGTCGCAAATACCATGGAAAATACAGTCTCCGGCTCATTTTTCAAGGCTATTTCTGCAAACATAAGAAGGCTTGGCATGGGAGTCGAAGAAGCAATTTTTAATCCAAGAAAAGGCGCACTGCTCGCTTTCCCGTCAAATATAATTGAAAGTTCTATGAAAGTCATGGTTGAATCTGCAAGAAAAGGCCCCATCATAGCATCAAAAGCAGTCTTAAGCGTCTCAAAATACATAAAAGAGATTCATAGAGTCAATGAAAGGCTCAAAGATTTAATGGCGGACATAATCTCTTCCATGAAATCACAGATTGCATTTTTAACACCTGTAATTTCCGGAATTGTCATCGGCATCACTTCCATGGTGAGCGCGATAATCTCCAAACTAAGCGCGAATATAGCGCAGACGACAGCAAACGCTCCGGGAGGAGCTGCTCAGGCAACAACTATCACTGCGTTGTTCGGAGATACTATTCCTACATTCTATTTCCAGCTTATTGTAGGATTCTATGTCGTCCAGATTGTTTATATCATGACGATTTTAGCAAACGGAATTGAGAACGGAGAAGACAGATTAAATGAAGAGTTTACACTTGGAAATAATTTAATTTCCAGCACGAGACTTTATGTCATAACTTCTTTGGTAATTATATTGATATTCAACTTCATTGCTGCTTCGATATTGGTTTGATTTTAATTAAAGATGCATTATCCAAATCACCATAGGCACTGGCATATAACCCATACAGAAATTCCGTTATTGTATATTTATTTTTGCCACCTCTGCCATCCCATAAAGGATCATTGACATAAACATAGTTATCATCAATTCCGGTGACGACATTGAAATGAAAATTAAAAACTGGCTTATCTGAATAAATAAAGTTGGTAGTCATCAGTGCACACAATGGTCTTTTACTATCTATTTCTTCCTGAACATCCTCTCTGCAAGGAATCCTTGAAGTAATCTTGCCGCCATTCTCAATAAAACCTATAAAATGTGACAATACTTTCTTATTTTTTCTGACTTTGCTTCATCTCGAAGCTTATTGAAATGTTCTATGAACTCTTCTTTGCCGGATAATTTTAGTTTATTTGTAAACAAAGCAGGATGCATCGTAATAATCTCAACATCAAACCCGTTTTTAAGCAGATAGCTGCCTAATTGAGGGGCATAAGTTCCGGTTTCATCAACAACAAGCTCCTTTTTTAATTTTTCAAGAGAAATTTCAATTGAATAGAATTTAAGAATCATTGCCAGTCCGGCGAGTCCGTACTCAAGAGAGTTTTCAGATTGTCTAATCAACGGAACATCTAGTATCATAAATTTTATCAATAGCTTCACTTATTTAATCTTTTCTAAAAATAAAAGTGGGACTGGGGAGATTTGAACTCCCGACATCACCGTCTTCAGCGGTGTGTTCTCCCGGGCTGAACTACAGTCCCAATAAAATCATTATTAAAAGTATTCTTCCTCTACTTCTTCAGATTCTTCGTCTTCTACTTCCTGCTCTAATTCTTCCGAACCTGAAGCTTGAGGAACATTGGTATAAACCTTAGGCGGAGCTCCTGCTCCTTTTTCAACAACTTCTATTTTTCCGAATTTTCCCGCGCTTAACTGCAGTTCTCCCTGCCATTCTCCAACATAGCCGTTCGTAATCTTAATCTTATCGCCAACATCTATCCTGTCAATCTCATCGTTCCATAATGTCAAGGTAATAGTGACGCCTGAGCCGTCTTTTATCTTAGCATTGCAGACCCTTCCCTGTTTTCCAAACTTATCAAAGGTTCTTGGTGCTGATTTATCCACAACTTCAACAGTTAAATCAACATTTCCCTGCCTTGCATGCAAATCCTTTATTTCCATGAAAACTTGAGAAAGAAGACCATTTATATAGTTTTTCTTTGAAAAAGTGTCTTAAACTGGTCAATATCTCCTGGTTTTGTATGCCGCACCCCGGCCGGATTATTTTCGTATTAATTACTACGAATTAAAAAGTTAGCATCGACTCAGCCCTTTAAGCAAGTTTATCAGAAAGCGCTGAAGCCCTGTAGGGAGCATCCCCTTTAACTCATATTCTATTGTTAGTAATTAAGCCTCGACGAGAGTGCTAACTTTGTAAATAGCGATGCTAACTTTTAATACTAATAATAACTTTAATAATATCTTATGCAGTCATTGGTACTGTTTGAGAAGTTATAGAACCAAGAACCTGTCTTACTTTCTGTTCAGGCCAGCCGCTTTGCACAAGAGTTTGAACTATCTGCTCCTCTTCATATCCCTGAGCCAGCGCAGATTTCAGATAAGCAGTCAGTTCAAGATCTTCCTCTATTTCCGGTTTTTTTGCCCTGGTGAAAATAAGGACTGAAATAAAGATGACCAGCACAACGATTCCTGTTATGAAATAGAAAATGTACGAAGCAACAGATGCTGCTTCTCTCTCTTCTGCCGTCTTTGGATTCAATATCGCCTGAACATCTGAAGATTTCAGATGCTTCCTTAAAACATCTCCAAATTTCTCATTGAATTCCTTAGGATTTGCAAGAGTTGATCCTAAAAGAACCTGCTTTGATGGATAAAGATAGAAATTTGTCCCATCGCTTGTTGTCTTAAGCTGAGAAAGTGTCGGAACTGAATCTAATTGCTCCTTTAATTTTTCATAGCTTGGATAGAAAACAATGAAATCCTCCTTATCCTGTCCTTTGCAGTATAAGCTTGATGAACTTGTCACTGCGAGCGCTTCTCCTATTTTTATTATTTCATAGGAATATTTCGTCGTTTGGTCCATACTGACGACCAAACAAACGCTTGCTTCATCGGCATCTTTGATAAAATCAAATTTCGGAACAGCCGCTTCAATCTGTGTGAGCAAATCCTCGCTTGTTGGGCTTAAAACCGCCCTTCCGGTAAAATCATCAGCAGAATCCATGACAAGAAGTGTTGCAAAAACGGCTATGAACAGAATTTCCCATGCCATGATTGTTTTTGCGCGTTCCATCGTTTTATATTATTATCACTTGAGGCTTTTAAAATCTACCTCTTTATTTATGAGCTTCCTGAGTGTTTCTCTTATGTCTTTGATTTTGATTCTTGCCTGTTCCGTTGTATCTCTATCCCTAATCGTGACATCCTTCTTTTTTATCGAATCATAATCGACAGTTATGCAGTAAGGCGTTCCTATCTCATCCTGTCTTGCATATCTTCTCCCGATTGAGCCTGATCTGTCATACTGGACTGTAAAATCTTTTCTTAACTCATCAAATATCTCTTTTGCTAATTCAGGCTGGCCGTCCTTGTTCATCAACGGGAATACGGCAGCCTTGACCGGAGCTAATTTCGGATTGAAATGTAACACGACATTTTCTCTTTTTTTGTCAAATTCATAAGCTTCGCAAATGACAGCCAAAAAAACCCTCTCCATCCCGAATGTCGGCTCGATGACCCTCGGAATAATTCTTTCTTTTGTCTCCTCATCGAAAATCGAAAGATCCTTTCCTGATTCTTTTATATGCTGATTTAAATCGTATTGACCGCGATTCGCATTTCCTGCTATTTCTTTTGAACCGAACGGATATAAATAATCAATATCAAAAGTAGCACTTGAGTAATGAGATAACTCATCTTTTGTATGTTCTCTAATCTTGAGATTATTCATGCTTAATCCCAGTTCTAAAAACCATCTGATTTGCTCTGCGAGCCAGTAACCATGCCACTCATCTAATCTATTTGCTTTTATCATTTCCGCAATACTTGTTGATTTTAATTCTATTTTTCCTTTTCCAAGAGCTTCCTTCATCTGCGTTTCCGCGTTCAATAATGGAATTTTCAAGTTGAGGTGATCTTTTTCCAGGATATCGCATTTCATCATCTTAGGATGGATGAAAAATTCAAATTCCCCTATGTTAAATTCCCTGCTTCTGAACAAAAAGTCCCTCGGAGCAATCTCATTCCTGAAGCATCTTCCGACCTGCAATATTCCAAACGGAAGCTTTACTCTGTTTGTATCGACTATGCTCTTGAAATCTAGGAACATTCCCTGCGCGGTTTCTCCCCTTAGATATGCATCAACAGAATCCAAAGCTCCTATCTTTGTCCTGAACATCAAAGAGAATTCTCCCAGCACATTATATTCTCCGCCGCACTTTTCGCACTTTATCCTGCCGACTTCGCTTTTATCTATTTTTGTTGAGTGTTTGCATTTTTTGCAGACAACTGCTACATCCGAGAAGCTCGCAATGTGTCCTGATGCTTTCCATGTTCTTGGATGAGAAATGACGCTTGCTTCCATGCCGAGCATATCATCTCTTGACTGAACAAAAAATTTCCAGAAGCTTGCCTTAAGATTATTGAATAATTCAACACCCAAAGGCCCAAAATCCCAAAATCCTGCTACCCCGCCATATATTTCAGAAGAAGGATATACAAAGCCCTTCTTCTTGCAGAAAACTGCAATTTCGTCTGTCGTTAGTTTAGCAGGACTGCTTGTCGTCTCCATTTATAAACACCTATACTAAGAAATATGGCTTTTGTTTATATAGTTTTTCTATTGAAAAACGTAATCATGACTTTGTCAGACTGTACTTTATCTACCCAGCCATTCTACTTCTTCATCAATTAATCCTAGCTCTTCTGCTATTCTGCTGCCTTGCTCCTTGTTGTTTTTGAATATCATCTGAAGATAAGGGACTGTGCTTTTGACTGTTTCTTTCACAGAACTGTGCAGTTTTTCGTGTATCTTCTCTGCTATAGCTTTCCTTTTTGCATATTTCTGGTTTGCCATCCACAATTTGAGTATTCTCATAGTCGGCTTGTACTGGACAAAATCCGTATATTTCTCATCTTTTGAAACAGCAATTCCTCCGGAAAGGAAATTATTAATATAAGCCAGGAATCTCCAGTGCTGCCACCTTCTTATTCTCCTGTTGAAAATGTCCGCCATCGAAACATAATGATATGCTCTTGCCAAATCTGCTGCATTCTTATATTCATAAGGAAGGTTTTCATCAATCCATAAACGCAGTTCGTTTAAATCATCATCAACATTCTCAAAAGCGCTTAATGCAACCTTCAGGTCCGTTGATTTGAAAACCTTAACAAGCGCCTGAGGGATTGATTCCTGCTTGTTTCTTTGCGATAAAGCAAGAATGTCCTCCTTAAGTATTTTTTTATGGACGGATATTGTCTGCAGATCGGTAATGGCCGCCCTGATATCTCCGCCGGATTCTCTCGCCAGCTGCTTTATATCAGGTTCAACAAAACTTATTTTTTCCTTATCGCAGATATCATTCAAAAGATTGTAAATAGATTCAACATCTATTTTGCTGAATTCAATCATCAATGATTTTTTTCTCAGAGCTGAAAACTTGCTCTCAAAAACATCAACTGCAGTGCAGATTACCGGAAAAGGAGATTCATCTATGATTCTTATTAATTCTGGAATTCCTCCTCTGTCTGCTGTTCCGCTTAAACCATCTACTTCATCAACTAAAATGATTTTTCCTTTTGAAAATAAGCTCATTTGTTTTGAAGCTGAGCCAATTATCGACTGCATCCCCTCTGCATTCCTGAAATCTGATGCATTAACCTCAACCAGCTCCAAACCCAATTCATTCGCCAAAGCGTAAACAGAGCTTGTTTTTCCTGAACCCGTAGGCCCATAAAGAATCGCAGATCTCTTGGAGTTTGACTTGATAAAACCTGACAGCGCTCTGACTGCCGCATCCTGTCCTTTAATATCTTTTAATATTTTCGGTGCGTATTTTTCAATAAATAGTTTTTCCATAATTAATCACTTTGCGTTTCTGAATATGATATGGCATTCAGCTTTTTGCTCCGCTGTCCATAATTGGGAGCAGATCTCTTTTTCGTCTAATTCTGCCAGATTGATTCTGCTGTAACAGTCTTTTCTGGTTTCATCAAAGATTATATTTGCGCATATCACCGGGTCTTGTTTTGAAACAGCTGCTGCGTGATAGCATGAATCTCTCCATGCATCGACAGTCAATTTGACGCATATATTCTGATTTTGAGTTGAAGCTGCGACATCAGCATAACACTTGATTTTCAGATCAAAATCTGAGAATTGGTCGCACACTGAAACATCTTTTTTTGTAATAAGCACGTCATTCAGACAAACATCTCTTTGCCCGCTGTCCCATATGGCTGAACAATTGATTGGGACTATATTTACAATCACTTTTCCCCGATTATTAAGGGCTGGACTGGATCTCTGTCCTGACTGTACACATCCTGCTACGATAACTGCCAGTAATAAAACAACAACCCCCCATTTCATGTTCATTAGACATCAAACTGCATTTATTAATTTAACTAAAAGAAGGACTCTGCCTCGAAAGTCAAGGACACTGCCATTCACCGAGCGATATTTATTGAAGAATAAACAGAGCTGAGAGGGAGGGTTCAACAGCTTGGCTGTGCACAGCTCTGCCTTGCAGAGATTGTGCCTACGGAGCTTCAGC
>DUFL01000035.1 GCA_013331965.1 Candidatus Woesearchaeota archaeon
GGCAGATAAGGAGGATTGAATATTATGGTATCGAATCTTCCTTTAATATCAGAAAACAAATCACTATTAATTATTTTTATTTTACTATTTAATTCCTTTTTATTAATTTTATTCTTTAAATGACGAATGACTTCATCAGATATATCCGCAGCCAAAACAGACCTTACTTTTTTTAACTTTGCTGCTTCAAACGCCTGTATTCCTGAACCAGTTCCAACATCAAGAACTTTCCCAAATGCAAGTTTCTTCACAAACTCAGAAAGTAAATGACTATCCTCAGCAGGCTCATATATCGCCCGCCTTTGTCGTGCGGACATAACTTCGTTATGTATCATTTGTATCTTTCATCTAATGCCTTTGCGTATTCCTTCACTCTTTCAAGGATTGACAGCAATAAAAACTTTTCTGTCCTTTCCGAAAAAGAGGTGTGCAAAGCATCATGTTCTGTTATTCTGTAACTATTCTTGATTTTTTCAGCTAAAAATAAATCCCTTAACCTTCTCAATTGTCTTCTGACATTTGAATTGGCGACCCCGTTTAAAGGAAGTTTATACTTTTTTCTTGAATCTAAAACTCTGCTCGTTAGTTCTTCAGAACTTAAGTGTTTCTTTTCTTGCTTAGCCCTAAGCATAACTTCCATTATATCAACAATAACATCCCTTGAATCTCCTGGCTGAAGTAAACCAATGCTTAAACAGAACTTTTTAACTAATTCTCTATCACTCAGTTTAGAAGGCTTTTCATACCTTCTTAGGCTTATTTCCGACAGAGGAGTGTCTTTTATCTTTATCATAAAGGTATTAAGCAGAAGTTGTTTTATATAGCTTTCGATTAAATCATTCAATCATAAAAACAGATAAATATTTAAACAAGAACGATTAGATATCAACCATGAAACGGGTGTGGATGTTATTTGCAGTGTTAATTCTTATTGCAGCTTGCGCTAAATCTGTCTCAGTGAGTGAAACTCCTCAGTCAAATGAAAAGACAGCAGGTCAGGAATCTCAGGCAAAAGAAGTTACTGTGACTCTGCCTGCCAAATTCAAATTAATACAGGAAACGGCAACAAGAAATCCTGCGGTTGTGAAAGGAATTGTTAAGAACATAGGAAATGGAACAGGCTCAGTAAAAGTGACAGCAAGAGTGTATTACGCCAAGGTTGTTTCGGGAGAAGAAATACAAACAATAGAAAATGTCGCTCCCGGAGAAGAAAAGAGCTTCAGTATCCCGATTGAAAAAGTAACTCAATGGACAAGCTTTAAAGTATTCTTGGAATAATTATTTTTGGTTAGATTATTGTGAGCTGATGTTAATTTTTTGTTTCGTAATTAGTACGAATAAAAACTGGCCGGGGTGCGGCAGCTGAATTAAATCTTATCAAAACTTATCTTAATATTTTTATCTTTTATCTTATCACTTAATTCGTACTTTCCCTTTCCGGAAAAATTCAATGATTTAGCTCCGCATCTTTCAGAAATCATGCTTTTGAAAGGAACCAAATCCTTAGCATCATCCGTTTCAATAAACAGGTTAATCTCATCTGTCTTCTGCAATCCTGAATCTTTCCTTAGTGTCTGGACTTTTCTCATCACTTCTCTCGCGAATCCTTCCGCCTCAAGATCTTTGTTCGTCTCAGCATTAAGATAGCATATTCCGGAAGGGAATTCTGAAGAGACCCAGTCCTTTGGAAGAGAATGTTCGGCCGTGAAATGTTCTTTTTTCAGCTCGAATTTTTCTGAATCGACTATAATGATAGCTTTGCCTTCTTTCTGTATTTTATCATTAAGTGCAGGCATAGTAATCAACTTTGCTAAAATACTTGTTGCTTTTTTGCCGAAAACAGGGCCTAATTTTGAGAAATCCGGCTTCAATGATATTTTAGCGTGTGCAAATGAATCCGAAATGATAAGTTTCTTCACATTTGTCTGAGAAGCTATCAAATCCTGCGTTTTCTTCAGGGATTTAGAGACATCTTCTTTATCCGTAACCAATACAACTTCAGAAACTGGCCACCTTACCCCTCTTTTTATCTTTTCTCTTGAGCTCAAAATAGACTGTATTGCATATTTTGCATGGCTGATGCTTGTTTCCAGTTCAGCATCAATTAATTTAGAATCAGATTTAGGCCAATCATATAGATTTATAGAGACCTCTTTATATTCGGATTTAAGTTTTGACGCATCAGACAAGTTCTGATAGATTTTTTCACATATAAATGGACACACTATATTAAACATTAATAGCGCTCTCTTTAACACATAATTAATTGTATAAAATACTCCGCTTTTTTCTTTCTTGCTTCCAAGCGCAAGTTTTTCCCTGATTAATTGGATGTATGTTCTCGACAACTCCGTAATCAGACTCTCTAGATGTGCAACACATTCGTCAATACGATATTCGTCCATCAGCTCCGTCACTTTCTTAAGTGTTGAATTTGCACGAGATAGGATATACTTATCTTCTAAGTCTAGAGAATAACTTTTCATAGATACTTCTTCATTTATAGTTATATCTATTAGAAGTTTATGAAGATTCCACAGCATTGTAAGATGCTTTTGTTTAGTGTTTATCTCATCCCAGCTAAATGCAAGATTCTCTCCAGCATTTAAAGAGGATAGATAATACCTCATTGTGTCTACTCCGTGTTTATCTATTATTTCGTAAGGAGAGATAACGTTGCCAAGTGATTTTGACATTTTTTCTCCGCCTATGGACAGTAACATTCCGGTACAGTATACATTATCGAAGCAGTCCTTATCGAACACGACGTTGGAACATATATTAAGCATGCTAAACCATAAACGAATTTGCTCCCTCGCTTCCAGAATAAAATCAATTCGCGGATATTTCTTGAGATATTCATCTGTCTGAGGATATTTTAGACAGTTCCAATATAATGTTCCAGAATCCAGCCAGACATCCAAAACATCAGGGATCCTATTCATAATAGAGTTGCACTTTTTACATGGCAGTTCAACAGCATCAATCCAGGGCTTATGTAGATTAGAAGGGATTTTCTTGGCGCCTAGTTTTTTTAATTCTTCAGATGATGCCACAACAATATAATTGCTGCACTTTTCATTCTGACATCTCCATATTGGTGCAGGAGTCCCCCAGAATCTTTGCTTTGTTATAGAATTGTCTCTTAGATTTTTTATCCACAAGTCATATTGCTCTTTTGCATCCGAAGGCACCCAGTGGACACGTTCATTTTGACGCCTCATTTTCTCTATTGAGTCTTCTATTTTCAAAAACCATTGCTTTGTTGTCCTAAATATTATTGGATTCTTGCATCTCCAGCAATGAGCATAATCGTGCTCAACGTTCACTGTAGCGATAAGAACTCCCAATTTGTCCAGTTCTTCAATAAACTTCTTGTCGTCTATTTTTGCCCTTAATCCTGCAAATTTTCCTGCTTCTTTTGGAAACACACCCTGTTCGTCAATAAAATTGAATGGAGGCAATCCGTTCTTGTGCCCTACTTCGTAATCTTCTGGACCGCAGCCGGGAGCACAATGAACAAGTCCAGAACCTGCAGACAAATCAACATATTCTTTTGATAAGATTACAGTGTGTATCTTTTTAGTTTTATGTTCTTGCTTTAATGATTCATAATCAATTATATTTGAAAAAGGATGCTTGTATTCTATTCCCTCTAATTCCTCCCCTTTTACTTCTCTAAGAATTGCAAACTTCTTTCCAACAACATGCCCCATAAATCCGCCGACGAGTCCTTTTGCAACCCACCATTTCTCACCTTCGTATTTCTTTTTATCTTCAGGACCATCGTGAACTTCTATTTTTACATATTCGAGATCGGGGTTTACCATGACTGCGAGGTTAAATGGCAAAGTCCAAACAGTTGTTGTCCATATTATTAAGTACTCTTTTTCTTTTCCTACAATAGGCAGTTTAACAAAAACTGACTTGTCAGTTACTGATCTATACTCCAATTCATGTTTTGCATTTGCAGAAGCACAATCGTAACACCAAGTCAGTGTTCTTAGCCCTTCATACAATCTGCCTTTATCGTGTGCTTTCTTGATTAACCACCATTCACTTTCAATAAAATCATTTGTTATCGGCATGTATGGATCATCATGGTCCATCCAGACAGCCATTCTTTTGAGATCTTTTATCATATCATTCATTTTTTCGATGCAGAATTTCTCACATTCCTTGGCAAACTTCTCTTCTCCTATATTTTTAATGATATCTTCTTTTGTTTTTGCACCGAATAAAGCTTGAACTTTTAACTCTGTCGGTAATCCATGCATATCATATCCTGAACGATCCCATACATCAAACCCTTGCATTCTTTTGTATCTGAGTACTGTGTCCTTCATTGAAGAATTCCATGCATGACCCATATGCAAAGCACCGGAAGTATAAGGCGGCCCTTGTAAGAAATAGTATGGTTTTCCCTTTACTCCCTTGGCTTTCATCTTTTCGTAAGTTTTATTCTTAGTCCAGAACTCCAGGATCTCTTTTTCTATTATTTGTGGATCATAATTCATTGTCGATCTCCAACAGCCTCTTAATTACCTTATTTTCCCAACCTTTTTTGAAGTCAGTAGTTAGAAACTTGAAATCAAATTTAGTCTTATAAAAATCTAGATAATTGCCCGTAGTAAACGACCAAGATCCCTCAAAACTCAACGGTTGAGAAACAATTATTGGGAAAACTCTCTTTCCATAAACAAGCGGTAACATCTTTGATATGTCCATAAGAATCTTCTGCTTTCTTTTTTCTTTGCTCCTGCTTTCATTCTTGGCTGTGTGCATAGAGATTGCCAGGATGAATTTATTTCCTTTTGGACTGATTAGTTCCAAGTCATAAGCTCTTCCCTTAGAAATATAATCTACCGTGAAGCCATGTTTTAGGGACTCATTCATTAGACTTTTTGCTTCTTTTTCAACCTGTATCAAGAAATCGTGTGGAGCCAGATTTAAATCGCTCCATTGTTCCAAGTCGAAACAGACATAAACTGGCCTGGTGTATGTTTTCTTACCGCTCATCTCATATTCTTTCCAGATTTTATTAGGCAAATGTTTATTTAAAACAAGCTGCAAATAAGGATGAGAGCCAAAATAAGTTTGTAGCGTAGATCCACTTTCTTCAGTTCTCTCTAATTCTATAAACCATTGCTTGTCCTTTTTGTAAAAGTTTATTTTAACTTGTTTATGGTCCTTCCCTTTTTTGCTTAATCTGTTTACAAAGTTTGCACTTGTTATTCTAACGACTGCTCTTCTTGTTTTTTTCCTGTACGTGCTTATTTTATTAATGTGTTTCCATCTGTATTTTTGATTCGAGATGCCCTCTTCTATTGTAATGGACGCAGGAACGATAACCATGTCCATACAACGGATTTTAACGTTTAAAAGTGTTTCGTCGGGAAAATACCAGAATACATTATCCATTATAGCTTTAGGGTCATAATTGCTTATTTCAGCCATGTTTAAACGTCTAGAATAGTGATTTATAAAGGTTATTACGGCTGGTTTTAAATATAAGCAATTAATCGGGAATAAGCATGAAACATAGCTATGAAGAATCTACGGCTTCAGCAAAGAATGTTAATGAAGAACAGCCTGAAACACATATACGATACAGAGGATACCAGGACTGGAAAGACTGGCTCGACAATAATCACTTTAAATTCTCAGATGGAAGCATAAAATCGAACAATCCTTCTTTTTACAGATTTCTCACAAAAAATAAACTATTGCTGAAAGCCCAGTCTTATCTTAAAATAAAATGGGATATCACAATAGCCAGAAGAAAAGTCTCAGGAAAAAAGAAAATTTCGGCAAAAGAATATACAATCAACGCAGATGATGCTGCAAGAAAAGCATTATCCCGCGATATCTTTATTGATAAGATAAATAAGATAAGAGCTGCGGAAGGAAAACCATTGCTGCAGGTAATTGAAAGAGAACCTGACCTTGAGATGATGGTGGATGAATATTAAATAAACTCGCTCAAACTTGACTGTTCTTTCTCATCCAAAGCATTTCTAAAATCAACTCCTGCTGCCTCGAATATCTTCTCGACCGAGGGGATTATCTGATGCTCGACATAATAATCTGCGTCATATTCCTTTACTTCATTAGGCAGCTGGGAATTATCCGCAATCGAGCCTTCCCCTTTTCCGACAATATAACGGATAATTGAACCCGGAATTACATTAAATCCCTGCTTCTGCATCTTTTGCGCAACTGCGACATGGGGAGCGATTGTCTCATAGCTTGAAATCTCTCTTGACAGTTGTGTATAAATCATCATTTTTCGAAGAGGAACTTTGTTTTCCATGACATCAGAAATAACTCCCTTGACGTGCTCCAGGGCCTTTCTTAATTTTCTTTCTTTTAATATCAGTTCAAGCACTTTTTCCTGAGTCTCTCTGGCGATGGTGCTGAAATTTCTTTTAGCAGACTCTAAGCCGCGAATCTTCAAAAGTCCGTTTTCAGACAGCAAAGCATATCTTCTTCTTGTCTCCTTTCCTGTTTTTGAAGCGACAAACATCCCTCTCGGATAGAATCCTTCGTAATCCAGATTCATCTTTTCAGGAAGGGAAGCATTCAGCTCATCCAAAAATTTTCTGGCTTGCTCCTGTTTTTTACTCCCAAGTCTGATAAATATCACATCATTGTCTGCATAAAGAACATCAAATTTNNGCCTTGAGAATTTCTGAAATTCTCTCTCTCCTGTCAATGAGATTTCCAGTTAGTTTAGGGATGAAACCTGAGATCTTGCTGCAGAAATGCACATCTTCTCCCGGGACATTTTCGCTGCAGCAGCTGCATTTCAGCGATCCGGCAGATATGTTATGGGTTGCAGTTATAGATGGATGCAGTGACTTGAAGTCGAATACAGCTATGCTGCTGTAAACTCCCTGTTCCGGTTCGATAATAGGACCTGAATGAAGCACCTCTCTATTCTCATAAGAATTTGGCTTGCTGGGAATCAATTCATTGAAAAACTTTGATTCCTTTATCAAAAATGATTCTGCAAACTGGGAAAAACTTCCTCTTGAGACATCGAAGATATCAAGATTTGTCAGCTTGACGTATTCAGCAAGAGATGGAAATATCTTTTCAAATATCTTGTATGTTAAATAAGCATCGTTTAGATTATAATCGCAGAACTGCCCCAGATCTCCTGAACTATCCCATACTTCTGGCAGCCTGCTTATATCAACCTGTTTCTTTCCTTCTCCAGTCAGTTCAAGGGAAACGTCCTCTAATCTGAATGTATCTGTCTCTAATTTCGAAGCCATTATTCTGGAAATAAACTTGTAGACATCAACATGAATTATTCCTTTTATCGAAGTCTCGGAATTCGAAATATCAGCGATTGTCTTATCAACACCGATATCAAACTTCAGCCCATATTTCTCTGCTCTTTTCTTAAGATACGGAAATGAATATATGTCCGAAGCATAACCAACAAGAATGTCCGGCTGAAATTCATCGATAATACGTTTGAATGCACTCAGCAGCTCAAATTCGCTTTTAACAAACTCTATTGATTTATCATCTGTCTGGAATTCATTCCACAGTATCGTTTTTTTATAATCATCTGAATAAAAAGATATCATAAGCACAGGATCAGATTCGGGAGAGGCTGATTTTTCTTTCGGAGAATAAGTCTCTATGTCAAACGCAAGAACTTTTGGCTTTATCATCTGCTCTTCCTCTTGGACTAAAGAATCTGCCCTTAGCACCGGAAGTTTTGAAGAAGGATTGGTAATCTCTCCTTCTGCGATTGTCAAGGCGCATGGAACAAGCCTTCTGTCAATCATATAGCTTGCGATTAAAGGGACGTCATGCTCATAAATGCCCAGAATATCCATTTTTTTTATCTCATCGGAAAGGTAAGAGCCGCCGAACACGCTGCTGACATAGCATTTAAGGACATTCTTTTCTTTCTCAAAAATCCTTACTTTTTTCTTTTCAACCTTAACTATTGAATGTATCTCATCGTTTACTTTAACCCGTATCTTCATCAGATCCTGCTCAATTGCTTCCGTGCCATGTCTCGGAACGACATAAAAATAAGGGAAGTAATTAGAATCTGTTACCGCTATCCTTTCTCCTGTTACTGTCCTTCCGTAAAGCGTTATTACAGGTCTTTGGCCTACAGTACGCATTCTTACATCTAGCGGATAAAACTGCACCCCTGCCATTTTAACTATGTAAAAGTAATGAAATATATAATGATTTTGGTTAATAGGCAATACTAAGTCTGTTGTGCTGTCAATACCAGAAATAGACATCTGCATCAAAATCGAAGCCAAAGAACGCTTAGCAGCTTATTATGCCGCACTCATGCCAGATTTTATTCGTTAATTACTAGCTAAAAACCGTTGAAAGCAACGCCGACTCGCGATGTAATCCAAAACTATCACAAATCGTTGAAGCCCCGCAGGGGGCACAATCTCTGCAAGGCAGAGCTGTGCACAGCTTACGCTGTTGCAACCCTCTCAACCCTGTTTATTATTTGCTATCCCCAATTTCGACAAAGTCGAAATGGGCCCATTTTTGCCTTGCAAAAATTGGGTATCGCTCGGTAAATGGCGTTGCTTTCTATGATGACGCTAACTTTTAATCAAACGTATAATGATGACTTTCTAGGCATAACCTAGCTAATAATAAGATATATATAGGTAGTCACTATAAGTCTTTTAGAGGTTATAGACATGAAAAAAGAGATTCTAATATTGATGATGTTGACAATATTCCTTATTTCATGCCAAAAAATAACAGAGATTAGAAGTGCGGCGAATGGTGCTGCAAAAGGACCTGTTGTTGAACAGCCAAGGCCGGCTAAAACTCCTGCTAATTTTTCAAAAGCGATGGATCTGGAAGATGCAAGGATCTACTCTGTTGCCGTTACAGACATTAATAAAGACGGATTTGACGATGTCGCGGCAGGAATATTCGGAAGCTATTCTGATTTGTTCATCAACAATAAAGACGGCACTTTCACAAGAAGCCCACTGACTAACAAAAAATACAATACGGAGGAAATTGTATTTATAGATATCGATAAAGACAATAACAAAGACATAATTCTTGGAAACAACCAGCAGCCAATAGTCCTGTTAAGAAACAACGGCGACGGAACATTTTCACTTCTTAAAGAGCTGGACAAAACAATAGTAAATGAAATTGCTGTCGCTGATTTTGACAAAGACGGGTATGAGGATTTTGTTATCGGAACCCAGTTCAAGGAAAATTATGTTTATTTTAATGACGGGAAAAATGGATTCGAGAAAACAAAACTTCCCGGTATGATTTCTGATCTGCCGGTCAAGACAGTAAAAGCGGCAGACATGAACAATGACGGAAAAATCGATATTGTATTCGGAATGGACAGGAAACAAGGCAAAGTTTATCTTAATGAAGGAGAAAGAAACTTTGTCCTGAACACAGAACTTCCAGGAGAGCCTCACACATACTCAATTGCCCTGTTTGACTCAGACAAAGACGGAAAGATAGATATTTTACAGGGAAATAACAAAGAGCAGAATGTTTTGTTTTTGAATAAAGTGGTAGGATATGAAAAAACTCCAATCAACGGGGAAGGAAATACTTATTCTGTTTTGGCTGCTGATTTCAACAACGACAATAATGAAGAAGTCGTAGTCGGAGATTACGAAGTCAACATCAAGATTTATGAAAAATCAGAAAGCGAATATGTCTTATTGAAGGAGATTGAAACTCCTGAAAGAGACTTTGTCAGGGATTTAGAAGCAGGAGATTTTGATAATGACGGATATCTTGATCTTGTAGTCGCAAGAGAAAAAGGAATGAGCCATATTTATTTATCCTGATGATTTGGTTGTTCAAGAAAGATAAGGTGTCTAAATTAGAGGAAGTCCTCAGGAAAAATTCTAAAAGCCAGATAATCCTGAAATCCGAACTGGCTTCAAAAATTTCTGAAATAGAAACATTTAATGATGATGAAAAGAAAAGAGCAGTAGTCTGCGTACAGCCATATCTATTGCGGCTTATAGATGCAAATTTGATCCACCAGGAATGTATTGCAAAATACCTCTCGATTTGCAGCAGGATTGACATGACCATAATTGCCGCTGTTTTAGAACATCTTGGCAGAGCAACCTCTCCAAAAGAAAAATCAAACATGTATATGCTTTCAGCTGGGATGGACAACAGGAACTTTTTCATAAAAAAACTTAAAGAATATCAGCCTAGTTTAAATTGACATATATCTGCTTCGGAGCATCTCCGTAAATCTTATCTGTAACTGCGTCTGTAACCTTCACAGAAAACGCATATGTTCCTGACGGCTTTCCTCTTGGAGGCTGTATCGCAATAGGAACTGTTTTTCTTTCATTCTTGAGCAAGGTGAACGGCTGAGGGTTTATTGTCCACTTGCCTGCGCAGTTCTGGTCTGAAATGCTGTCATCAACTGCAGCTCCGCTTTTTGTTATATAAACAGAGCATATTATGTTTATGTTGAAAGTTGTTGCATCATCATTTACATTTAAGACGCCAAGCCCGAATATCGCAACCTCATCTGATTTTATGTTTTTGCTCGATACAGGAAATGCCACTTTTTCTCCCCTGTCAAGCAGAGCGTTGATATTTTTTTCCGAATCCTTGTCCAGATTTACCTGAATTTCCTTTGCTTCAGTAAATACTTTTTGGACGAAGTATAAGCCGAATCCAAAGACGACTATTGCAAGAATCAGTGCTACAAT
>DUFL01000025.1 GCA_013331965.1 Candidatus Woesearchaeota archaeon
TTTGCCTAATCTCTTATGTACGTAATGTTCAATTTTCGGGCATTTTGGCGGTTTTAAGGGCGATTTTGGACTGGTCTCCTTGTGAGTTTATGACTCTATTGAGAAGTTATTCTAATTGCCTTTTAGTTATTTTCTATATTGTAAGTATTTAAGAGAAAGATTTATATACGAAATATATAACTTAGTTATATATGACAGAAGTTGAAGTAATAACAAAGGGATGGGGAAGTTCCATAGGAGTCATAATTCCAAAAGCGATTATTAAAAAAGAACATATAGGGAAAAATGAAAAGATAATAATGAGTTTCAAGAAAGCACATACCGCGAAAGAGATATTTGGTTTAATTCCTACTGGCTGGAAAAAAACTACTCAAGAACTCAAGGATGAAGCAAGAAAAGGTTGGGAATGAAGGAATACTTCTTCGATACTTATGCGGTCATTGAATTGATAAAAGGCAATCCTAAATTTTCTCGTTATAATGTCGTTCCCATTATAATTACATTCTTGAATCTTCTAGAGATTGCTTACATAACCCTTTTAGAACAGGGCGAAGAAAAATCAAAAGAAATATTTTTAAAGTTCAAGGAATTTGTTGTTGACATCTCCGATAAAACAATACTCGAGGCAATTCAATTCAGAGCCAAAAACAAAAAGATGAGCCTCTCGTATGCAGATTGCCTAGGCTATATTTTTTCCAAAGATAATGATTTGATTTTCCTGACAGGAGACGATGCATTCAAAAACATGCCAAATGTGGAGTTCCTGAAGTGAAAATAAATAAAAGAGAAACCGAGAGAGAATCAACCGGTGCCATGTTAGTTTCAGAAGGATTGTTAAAGAAAGACTGGGATAATGAAGCAGACGAAAGATTGAATAGTGTATAAACAAGGAGATATTGTGCTTCCTTTTGAGAGTTGGACAAAACCGCATCGTCTTTTTACAATACACGAAAAAATAATAAAAAGAACGCTGTGTCGCATTAGCAAACAATTTCATGAATTGGTTATTAAATCCATAGGTGAGTTTGGCTCTGTAGAAAATAACACTGCCGTCTTTATGAGAGGCTTCTAATTGCTGTAGAAGAAAGCTCTGTTCGGAGTTCCAGAGAGAACAGCGCCATCCATTTCAACATAACAAGCCGAACTGACGCAGTGTTATTTTCTTATTTTCTACAAAGCCGGTGAGTTTGTTAAAAATGAAATGTGATGCCAAAAATATAAAGGATAAATCTTGGGAAGAAATAACCAAACCTCTTGTTGAAGCTATGGCAAAAACTAATCTTAAAGAAGAAGATGTTGATGACTTAATTCATAGAATGAGAAAGGAAAAGAATGGGTGACTACAAATCAACAAGATGTAGTCGCCTAGAGTTTCTTCCTTAATTTTCTGTATTCCTTAAGAATAAGCTCAATTGTGAGCCGAATATTGCCATTATTTTCATACTCTTGAAGAGATTGGTAGTACTCTGCTCTGTTTTTGAATTCGATATCGACAGGAGGCAGTTTGTGCTTTAGCAGGATATTGTTTAAAAGAAGTCTTCCAACTCTCCCGTTGCCATCTTGGAACGGATGGATATTCTCAAACTGATTGTGAACAACAGCCGCAAGAAGAATCGGAGGATACTTTGCTTTATTTGATTCGTACCATTTGATTAATTCTCCCAAGAGAACAGTTATTTTTTCAGATGGAGCTCCACGATGGACAATATTTCCTACTCCATCTCTAATTACAACCTCAATCCCTTTCTCTCTGAGTTTCCCTGCAAAGTGCTTTGAATTTTTAAATACAATACTGTGCAGCTTCTTAATAAGTTCGATTGAGATATGCTCTTTTGTATTTCTGATGAAACTTATTGCTTCTGAAACACCTTTTGCTTCCTCTATGTCAGGTTTGCTTTTATCTGGTTCTTTGTGATGTTCGAGAACATTGGTAACGTCTCTTAAAGTCAGTGTTGAGCCTTCTATCGCATTAGTGTTATATGAGAACAATTCTGAGAATCTTGTCCATTGTTTTTCATTTAAGTGGAATATTTTAAAGTCTTTTTTATGAGAAAGCTTTTTAATCCCCTCAATTTCTTCATTTGAGAGATTAAATCTCAGCGGATCTCTGATTTCGCGAAAATTCTTTATCTGTTCAAGAATTGCTTTTTCTGCTTTTTCTCTGCGCTGTCCGAGTTCGTTTTCATTAATATCTTTGCCAAGATATCTTCTTACCTTGACAACTTCAGCTCCGTCCCTAAATGAATGTGCAAGATAGTACTTTGTGTGTTTTCCGGCTTTTTGTTTTTCGATGAACATCCTATAACTATATAGGTGACTACACTTTTTAAATCTTTTTATTTTGTAGTCACCTACCGAAAGGTTTAAATACAAGATACATCTTATTTACAAGATATGGTAGATGCAGTAGAAATCGGAACAGTAAGTGCAAGAGGACAGATAGCAATCCCTTCAGACATAAGAAATAGAATGCATTTGAAAGAAGGAGAAAAAGTTCTTTTTTTCTTAGCTGGAGATTCCTTGATGATAAAGAAAGTTCAGTCAATGTCTTGGGAAGAAATNNTTAATCCATAGAATGAGAAAGGAAAATAAAATATAGTCATACTGGAAGAATTTTAAAAATTAAATAAAATAAAAAGAGCCTTTATTTCAACTCCAATAAAGAACGTATTGCTTCTCGGGCAACTGCGCGTTTTACATAAAACGGACGTTCGGTCATGGCAAGAAATGTTATTCTATTCATAACTTTAGCGACGTTCCACGATCTGCTGTGGATTTTATCGTTTTTATTTTCTATTTTATTCATATTAAATCACCTCAAAATTAAATTAGGGCGATGTGACACCAATAAAGGTTTATTTCGACTATTGTCGGGAAAAAGATTTAATTCGTGTCCTGAGCTTCTCAGAATGGTGATTTACGGTACTTGAATGAAATAAAATGATTAAAATCCACTGGACAACCGCGCGTGAGACTTATAAAGGAGTAAACTCTTTAGTATGATATGACACAAATAATGGAAAACATTATAAATAAGAACAATCTTACTAATCTTACTATGATGGACATAACTAAAATAACATCAAAAGGTCAGGTTGTAATACCGCAGGAGATTAGAGAGAAAGAAGGCCTAAAAGAGGGGGAAAAGCTGCTTGTGTTTGATATAGATGGCACAATCATTCTTAAAAGAGTATCTGGATTAGAGAAAGCCAAATCCCGCGACAAATTTGAAGAAAATTTAAAGTCAATGCGGGAAACTGCCAGAAGATACAAAATAACACAGAAGGATGTTGAGAATGAGATGGCAGCATATAGAAAAGAGAAATATGCGAGTGGTTCTTGATACAAATATACTAGTCTCTGCTGCTATTTGTGATGGCAGTCAAGCTGAGATTATCAGAAAAGCACATGACGGAGTTATAAAACTTGTTATTTCATCAGAAATAATAAATGAACTAAGTAAAGTTCTTTCACGGCCTAAATTTAAGTTTTCCAGAGAGCAAATAGAAAGTTATGTTTCCCATCTTGTTGAGGCGGCAGAAATAGTTGAGCCTGATATTGAGCTGAACATCATTAAGGAAGATCCCTCTGATGATAGAATATTGGAATGTGCTGTTTTTGGAGATGTTGACTATATTGTATCAGGAGACAGCCATATTTTAAATTTGAAAGAAATAAAAAATATTCCGATTATAACAAGCAGGAAGTTTTTAGAGGTAATAAAATGATAGACATAATAGAAAAGATGAAAACAGAAATGCTGAGAAGAAAATATTCGATAAGAACAATTACAGCATATTGTGATGTTGTTATTAAGTTTTTGAAAAAGACAAGGATTGAAGATGTAAGAAGAATAAAGAAAAGTGATATTAAGGATTACCTTAATTCTCTTCATGAAAAATCAGGCAGCACCATAAATGTGCATCTTAATGCATTAAAATTCATGATGGAGGAGATTTTGCACAAGAACTGCTATGTGCACATCAAATATTCTAAAGTTCCTTTGAAAGAAACAGACTGGCTTACTAAAGAAGAGACATTGAGCTTGTTTGACGCAATTGAAAACGAAAAGCACAAACTGATGATAATGTTCCTGTATTCGTCAGGTATGAGGGTTTCTGAACTCGTTAATTTGAAAGTATGCGATATTGATTTTAACAAAAACTCCGGAATAATCAGGCATGGAAAAGGAAACAAAGATAGAATATTCATAATCGCGCAGAAAATAAAAAGGGATCTAATGGAATTTATCAGAAATAATAAGACAAATAATTTAACAGGAAATGCTTATTTATTCAAAGGGCGGAACGGGCATATAAGCCAAAGAATGATTCAGGTTATACTGAATAATGCAGCAGAAAAAGCAAAGATAACAAAGAATGTCCATCCTCATGTGTTAAGGCACAGCTTTGCAAAACATCTTGAATTCAATGGCAGTAGTCCGTTTACAATTCAGGCTTTGCTCGGGCACAGCGATCTTAGGACAACGATGAGATACCTCCATACTTCTGTCCCCGTCATCGGCGTCAAAAGTCCTATTGACAGTTTGTAAAAACTTGTTTACGATATTGCTTAAGATATTATTTGTATCTGGCATAAACTTCATTTCCAATGCCGCGTTCAGGCCTATTTTTGTTTTAATAATAATACTAATAAACGAAAAACGTTTAAAGTTGACCTAACTAAGCGCCAGTAAAACAGTTAGTAAAACAATAACATTTATTAATCAATTATTCCTTGCCGTTTCATGCTTGAGGGCGTTATAGACAGCGAGTTTAGCAGGGTAATAATCTCCGATGTAAGGCACAGCACTCCGTTCAGAAAACCCTCTGTATTTATCAGAAATCATGGAAGGGTTCTTATTGACCAGCCGTACACTTTTATCGCGAAGAAATATTCAAAAGAAGCGGCTGAAAAGCTCGTTCTAAAACTAAATGAAGATGAAAGATTGGGAAACTGCAAAATAGTTCAGTTCGGCCCTCATTTGGAAGGCGAAAACTGGAGCGCATACAATGTTGTTCATGTTGTCGCTCCTGCAGCAGATACTATCATTGATGCTTTGTTTCCTATAATTAAAGTTGATGGAAAAAAGAAGAAAAGGGCAAAAACATTCGTTAGCCCGCAGTACACCCAGCAATTAAGATGGAAATTCTCAAATCCGGGGGTTTGGGCCGATGTTGACACTATTTTGCTGGATAATTTGAAACTTAAAACGGAATTTAATTCTGGCATAGAAGAATTAAAGAAAAATATAATTCAGTTATTTCCAAATACCATAAAACAGCAAAGAGAAGATATATTCAATGATCTCGCAAAAGCATTACACAGCAATTCTCCATCACAATTCAACGGATTACCGAGAGAAATAATAGAAACAGGAACAAAACTAAGCACAATAAGAACTAAAATAAAAAATTATTGCAGAATAGCTCCATATGCCGGAGGAGAATTGGAGTTATTATTGGATTCCTTTAATACAATAAGACCTTTGCGTTATCTTGATGCTGAAGAAATAATGCAGCAGAAGTGGGGATTTTTGGATATTGAAACTCCCGAATTCATGAATCCTGGCGGAGGAGATATAAGCTGGGCAGGCTTGAGTTATGTTCAAAACGGAGTTCCTGTGAAAAAAGAAGTTCATACGTTAAGCATGCTTCCAAAGAAATTTTACAAAGGATATGAGGTATTTTCGCATGAATCTGAAGAAAAGTTGCTAACAGCTGAAAGAGATTCAATAAAAAGAGAAAATCCGCTTTTCCTCTCAGCATACAATGCAAAATATGATTTTTTGCATTCGAGAGATGCTCACCCTGACTTTGCGATAGGAGAAGATGATACAAGGCCGAGAATGGAGGTTCATATAAAGAATCTTGAACGGGTAGGAATAAATGGGAGAATGGTGATAGACCTTTACAGATGGGCGCAGATCGCTTTTCCAAAGCTTCCTAACTATAGCTTGGAAACGGTCGCTAAGCACATATTTGGAGAGGGGAAATTTGAGAAGAAGTTAGGAGAGGAAGTTTTAACAAAAGATGAACATTATGCGAAGCTTGCTGCGATAGATAGGAAAGCAAGAGCAGGAGATATGCAGGAAGCAGAAACCGGTCTAAACTATGTTACAGACGACGTAGATATTCTTCCTGAAATATTAAACAGCAATTACTTTCAATTATATGCAAAACACGCTGCATGGATTTCTCAAAAATTTAAAATTCCTTATTCTCATTTATTTTATTCTCTTCGTTCAATAAATAAAGCTCAGGACGAATATTTTCTCAAGGTTTTAAAATCGCCAAGGACTGAAACAAGAAGAATGGATGAGGATTCAACGGCTGAAAGAAAGCAGGCACAAATTATGTTTAGAAAGTATTTAGAAGGAAAACTTGATACAATCTTTGAAGTGTTTCCAAAAGGTCCAGTTAGTGATGTTGCTATCGCTTGTGTTCCTTATGGATATTACTTGCGTCATCTTATCTCAAGAAGATTTTCCATGGCAGATGAAATTTACAAAAGACAGGCAGATTCTAGTTTAAGTGATTTTGAAAGATTAATTTATGCTCAATTTGGAAATACTTTGGCAGAATACCTCGTTACTGATTATGGAATTTTAAGAGACCGGAAAAAAGCGGTAAATAATTATGAGCATCAATTAACATTTGGCAAGGAAAAAGAATTTGAAAAGTTAAACAGACTTTTAGAAAGTCAGATTAGAAACATAGAGGGAAATTATGATGTAAGACCAAGAGAAATCGAAGATGCTATGAATTTAATGGGAGCCGATATTGTTAATTCTGCAAAGAAAAACAATCTTGCCGTAATTAGTCATGAAGGTTCGTTTATTTATTTGAAGGGAGATGGAGATAATGTATTCTCCGGTTCTCCGCTGATTAAAGTTGCCAGTTTAGGTGACGTTATTATAAATATTAAAGATAAAAAACAAAGAGTAATTTATGAAAAATATGGTACTCACAATAAACGAAGTTCCAGAGAAAAAACAATACAGCTTCCGTTTAGAGAACTAGCTGCTTACAAATAAATTAAAAACAAAAATTAAATAAAAAAAGAAAAAATACTCAGCAACAGCAGTTGCATGAGCACTTCTTGCCTGATTTTTTTGATGTTTTTTTCTTAGCCATTTTTTACCTCAGTGCCTTTTCTATTATAACTTGTATTGTGCCGAAAGATACAGCGCCTTCAACAAGCTGTCCGTTGATCGCGAAAGATGGTGTTCCGCCGACTCCCGCAGCCTGTCCAAGCTGTGTGTCTTTTGCAAGCTTTGCGTCATATTTGTTAGCCGCTAAGCATGCTTCCAGTTTTCCGGAATCGACACCATTGTCAGCTGCAAGTTTCTTCAATCCTGCAGTATCTCCTGCTTCCATCAATTTCTGATTGTTGAAGAAAACATCATGTACTTCCCAGAATTTATTTTCTTCGTTTGCACAAAGAAGTATTTTCATTGCATCCTGGCCTCTTCCATGTCCCGGATAATATCTGAATACGAATCTTGCTTTTCCTGTATCGACATAATTCTTGAATATGCCTGGCAGTGCCGGTTCATAAGCTCCTCCTCTGCTTCGCATATATGCCGCCATCTCAGTTCCGCCGGCAGCAGCCGCACAGAATGGGCATGATGGATCAGAATATTCTATTATTGTAACTTTCGCATTTGGACTGCCTTTCACGATATCGTCAGCTAAAACAGTCATATCTATTTCTGCAGCGGTTTTACCAAGCCCATTAATCAATAAAACTATAGCAGCCAGAATCAAAACTCCAAATCCAATCTTCCAGTATTGTTCGCTCATTATCTGAACCCCCTTGTTAATTGATATATGATTGGTAACGGTTTAAAAATCTTGTGAAATTATAATAAGCCGGGCGGTGCTAACTTTGAAGGACTGATCTGGTGCTAACTTTTAGGTTAATAATAGATAAGCAGATACTATTTTTCATTTTGTAATTAAAACGAAAATAATCCGGCATAGGTGGGCACTAAGCAAAGCATTGTTTCTTTGCTGCAAAACAATAAGTGCTAACTTTCTTTATGGTGCTCTGAAACTAGTTTCAGATACCTTTTTAAAGGATTGCAGCCAAGTTTAGCGTATGGTACTATGCTTATTGGCACTGCCGGTATTCGCAATCTTGGGTATATTCAGCCTCAAATACAGAAATCTTACTAAAGACGCTTTGGAATGTTTATTCAAAACAGTCACATTAAGGAAATGCAGTTCCGGCCTGGATGATAGGATAAAAAGCGATGTTACCGGAACATTTTTGAAGTATTCTCCAAGAACAGCAAAACTATTTTACAGGCATTACAGGATAATCTCGTGGATTATATTTATCCTTTTCATATGGAGTGTTTATGCAAGTTCAGTTGGTGTTTACAATTATGCCAAGCATGGAAATTGCAGCGGTCCTCAGTCATCTGCATTTTGTGTAATCAAGACTGTTGGTGATGGAGGCAGTTCTATCTTGATTTTAGTACAGGATACTTATTACAGACTGACGGGACAGGAGGAAAAATGTTCGGATTATTCTCCGCTGAAAAAATAAGAGAAGCAAGGAAGGACTTTCCAGTTCTTAAGGATGAAATCTACTTTGACAATGCATGCATGTCATTAAAGCCGATTCAGGTAATTAACAAATTGAATGAATATTATACTCAATATACTGCCTGCCTAGGGAGGAGCAACCATGCGTTTGCAAGAAAACTGACTGAAGAAATTGACAAGGCAAGAAGTGAAGTCAGAAAATTCATAAATGCAAAGGAAGATTCCGAAATAATCTTCACAAGGAATACGACAGAAGGAATAAACTTAATTGCCAATTCATTCGGGCTTAAGAAAGAAGATGAAGTGATTATTTCTGATAAAGAACACAATTCCAATCTGATTCCATGGTTAAAATTAAAGAAAACAGCAGGAATTAAGGTTGTTATTTCAAAGACAAACGATGACGGGACATTCAATCTCGAGAATTTCAGAAAAAGCTTTTCAGGCAGAACGCGGCTTGTTTCAGTAATTTACACCTCAAACATAGACGGTGTTACAAATCCGGTAAAAGAAATAATCAAAATTTCTCATCTGCATAAAGTTCCTGTCCTGGTCGATGCTGCTCAGGCAGTCCCGAGCTTTGAGGTCGATGTCAGGAAAATAGATGCGGATTTCCTTGCTTTTTCGGGCCACAAGATGTGCGGGCCTTCCGGAATAGGAGTTTTATACGGAAAAAAACAGTTATTGGAAAAGCTTGACCAGTTTTTAGTCGGCGGAGAGACAGTGCAGGATTCAACTTATGATTCTTACATTCCTGAGAAAATTCCGAATAAATTCGAGGCCGGACTGCAGGATTATGCAGGAATAATCGGTTTAGGGGAAGCTTGCAGGTATCTAAGAAAAATAGGGATGAATAATATCTCAAGGCATGAAATAAAGCTGAATGCTTTGCTGACTAATCTTTTGAATGATGAAATAGATACTGGAAAAATCAAGATACTCGGTCCAAAGGATACTAAGCAAAGAGGAGGAATATTTTCATTCATCATTGAAGGGATAGATATCCACCATGTTTCCAGAATCCTGGATTCAAGCAAAAAGATAATGACGAGGAGCGGGGCACACTGCGTCCATTCATGGTTCAATGCAAGAAACTTAAATGGAAGCGTCAGGGCTTCTTTATATTTCTACAACACAGAAGATGAAGTCAGGAAATTTGCTGAAGAAATACAAAAGATAATAAAGCTCGGCTGATTAAACTGCAATTAAACAACAATATGGCAAAAGAAATAAGATTAAGCAGGGATCTAGGATTGTTCCAGGTAACGATAGCTGGTGTTGGAATAATAATCGGAGCTGGAATTTACGCTTTAATCGGGGTCGGTGCAGGTTTAGCTGGAAATGCTATCTGGCTTTCTTTCCTGATTTCTGCAGTTGTCGCTATACTGACGGGATTAAGCTATGCCGAACTGAGCTCTATATTCAAAGGAGATGCTGGAGAATATGATTACATCAAGCCTGCGTTGGGAAGAAGATTTGCTTTCTGGATTGCGATGGCATTGATTGCCGGGACAATCATAAGTTCTGCGGCAGTAGCATTGGGATTTGCAGGTTATTTCACAAAATTTATTCCTATGCCTGTCGTCTCTGCAGCAATGCTTCTCATAATTTTGATGACACTTATCAATATCTGGGGAATAAGGGAGACAGCATGGTATAATGATTTTTCAACACTTACTGAAATGCTTGGGCTTGCTGTCATCATCGCAATCGGATTTATGAGATTTGGGAATAAGATTGATTATTTTGAAACGCCCAATGGGGCTGAAGGGATTTTTGGGGCGGCAGCATTAGTATTCTTTGCTTATATAGGATTTGAAAGCATCGTTAAATTAAGGGATGAGACAAAGAATCCTGAAAGGACAATCCCTTTGGGAATAATTTATTCGATAATAATCAGCTCGGTACTTTATGTTTTAGTCGCTTTATCAGCAGTGACTGCAGTCGGATGGAAAGAACTGAGCAGCACAAGTGCCCCCCTGGCATTAGTCGCCTCATCTTTTTTCGGAAGCTATGCGTTTACTGTTTTGGCGGTGATTGCGCTGTTTGCCACTTCAAATACTGTTTTACTGACTATGGTCGCTGCATCAAGACAACTTTACGGCATGGCAAGGGAGCATTCCCTTCCGTCATGGTTTGGAAAAGTCAGTCCAACAACTGAGACTCCTGTTTATGCAATAATATTTACTGGTCTTATTGCAATGATTTTTGCTGTATTGGGGGACATCTCAGTTGTCGCCAATCTTACAAATTTCTTTTTATTCCTGACTTTTGCTGCTGTTAATCTAAGCTTGATTATGCTAAGATATAAATATCCGAATATAAAAAGAGGATTCAAGTGCCCAGGAAATATAGGAAATTTTTCGGTAATTGCGTGCTTAGGAATGCTTACTTCAATTGCGATGCTTGTGTTTGTAACAATAAATCTGTTTTAAAGATTTTATCTGCAGCATGGCTCATTAGAAAATAACGCTGCCATCATTTCGCGAAGCTTAGTCAGCTGCATCTTAAACTAAGCTAAGGGGAATCCCTTATGGGGCTTTAGCGGATTGTGATTGCTGCGGTATTGCAAGCTGAGCCGGCGCTGCGTTATTTTTTATTTTCTATGGAGCCTAGCCCTGGGATAAGTTTTTAAATAGTAACCATACATATTTCATAATGAGCTTAAATCATAAGAACACCGGATGGCTTCTTATAGGATTTTCTGTAGTTCTTTTGCTGATTTTAACTTCTGTAAAAGTGAATGTTGACAAGGAAGGAGCATATCTCTGCGAGGTAATTAACCAGAACAATCTTGACATGAGCCAGTGTCCAGCGCATCAGTCTTCAACATCATGGTATATCGTGGGGGCATTCGGACTGGTTTTTATTATTTTCGCAATAGGCATGTATCTTGTTTTTATGCCGTTTGAATCCCAGAAGAATGTGTTTAAAAAGACTGATATGTCAAAACTGGATGAAGAAGAAAAAAATATTTATCATCTTTTGAAGCAGAACAATGGTTCGATGTATCAAAGCGACATAATCAAGGAAACAAATTTCTCTAAGGTCAAGACCAGCAGGATTCTTGATAAAATGTCCGGCAAGGGCCTGATAGAAAGGCAGAGAAGAGGAATGACAAACATAGTTATTCTGAAGCATTAAAATGAACACAAATATAGCTATTGCGGGGGGTATTGTTCTGGCGGCAGTTGTTTTACTAATAGTTAATGTTCAATCTCCAGATACAGCATATTCTAATCTTGATTTATTCGCGAAATGTTTAACAGAAAATAATGCCGTATTTTACGGTGCTTCATGGTGCTCTCACTGCAATAATCAGAAAAACATGCTTGGTTCCAGCATGAGTTTTATAAGATATGTTGAATGTTCAGCATCGGATGGAAGATCTCAGACGGAAATCTGCAGAAGAGAAGGGATAAATGCATATCCGACCTGGAAATTCAGCGGAAAGGCAGTCGAAGGAGAACTTGATCTTACTCAGTTAAGCCAGTATTCAGGATGCAGTCTGGATTTAATAGCTTAATATTTTGAAATTAAAATGAAATTAAAATGAAAGCTGACTATAAGAAATTATTTAAAATATTTGCTGTGATTATAGGAATAATCGCTGTATTCGATTTGATTGATTTTTTTGTGCATGGATTGAGTCCGAATTATTCTGTTCCGGATTATTATTATAAAAATAAGGCAATTTACGGAACACTCTTTGCTTTTGTGACTTATCTATTTGTACAGAAGAAAGTGGCTTTTACAAAAGCGCTGATTGTTTCAGGAGCGACATCTGTCTTGCTGCAGATGAACTATCTGATAAGCGGTTATCCTCTTGATTTTGTTCTTGAATTCCTGTTTATACACTTCTTTATTCTTCTGCCAGTTTCCTGGCTTGCATTTAAGTATATCCTGAAGTAATAAATCAGCATCGTCTGCTGCGCCCCGGCATGATTTTATTCGTTAATTACAAATTAAAAAGTTAGCGTCGTTCGCGATGTAATTCTAACTTATCTGACACAATCTCGGCATAGCCGAGCTGTGCNNGCTAACTTTGTAAGTAATGGCACAAAACTAACTCATAGTACTCTGAAACTAGTTTCACAACTATCTTTATAAGCTGTTTCTCATCCTTAATTGTTAATAGTTAAATTTGAGGAGGTTCAAATGGGAAAAAACAACAATTCAACGTTTGTGATTCAACTGTCTATAGTAGTCATTCTTGGAGTTTTATTGCTGTATAATCTATCAATTCCAAAAGTGGCTGCACCACAGGCCCAGACATCAGCGTCATCCGGACAGGGTTCAAGCGCAATTATGCAGGCGATAATCCCTACAGGAGTTCCTGCTGTATATGGTGCTGAACTTGGAATTAGNNATTTGATGACGGCATTCAGTTATCTGCCGCAGATAAGACAAGATACATCAACATTCTGTATAATATGGAAAACGGAATTTCATGTGAATACTGCTGCGGAGCAAGGGCTGTAATATTTGAAACCGGAGAAGCGGCTTGCGGCTGCGCACACAGTTATGCGATGAGAGGATTAACGAAATATCTTCTTACAAAACATGGGGCAGAATATAGCGATGCTCAGATCCTTGAAGAAGTCGGCAAGTGGAAGGTTTTGTTCTTCCCGGGAATACTCGCTTCAAAGGCGCAGGTTCTTCAGAAT
>DUFL01000039.1 GCA_013331965.1 Candidatus Woesearchaeota archaeon
CGAAAGGTTTATATACTAATAATACCTTCCAAAAACCATGAACAAGCTTGAAAGATTGGTTCTGAGCGGGATGTTCGCAGTAAGTGCTTTGAATATAGCCGCACCTGGCACTTCTTATTCCCTTACAGATGATGAAAGGCTAAGAGCTAGACAGAAATATGCAGAAAAACAAAATCAATCTTCTCAGGAAGAAAGAGAAAGGGAAAAAACAGCTGAAAGAAATAGAGAGGAAGCCAATAAAAGAGCCTTAAAAGAAAGAGAGGTACAAGCTTTGGAAGAGCTTTCAAGACGGCCAAATGTTGTTGTTGTAGGTCCTGATGAAAAAGAAAAACCAGATACTAGATCTGATTTACAAAAAGTGAAAGACGGAATTAAAAAAGGCGGAGATGAATATTGTGAGGTTTACCCGCTTGCATTAAAACTTTACAAAAAAAATAAAGGCATAAAACAACCTGAACCAAGTTCAATATCGAAATTATTTAAAAAGAAACAAAATAAAGTAGTAACTGGTGACGAATATAGAGATTTGGCTGCCATTACTTGTCAGGAATGTTTTAAATATAAAAGAAGTCTTAATCCTAGCCAATGGGGTGATGAAGATTATAAACCGCTCGATGGATTGGATGAAGCAGGAATAGATATTAGAAAAAAACATATAATTTACTCAATGAACAAAAATGGAGAAAAAACGATAGCAAAAGGTTCTTTTATTGTTGAGAAAGATCTTGAATTGAAATGTAGTTCTCAAGGTGAAAGTTTACCAAGAAAAATAAATATATCAGATATTGAATTTTATATTCCAACTGCCGGAATTGCCGGGTTAAAAAATGGGCATACAGTAAATTGCGAAAAAGATAGTTTTGTTTTTATGAAAAGAAAGAAGGAAAAAATAAATGTTGCCGGGTTTGATAAAATAAAAATAACAAACAAAAGATATGAGTTCGGAGATGAACGCATCATAGCTTTCAGTGAAAAAGCATTTGCCAAAGCAAGAAAAGAACTTCTGAAAAATGGATTTTACTTTGCACATGTTGTAAAAGATGATACAGAAGTGAAAGTGCCATATCTTGACCGGTCGAAAAGTTTTTGGGTGAAGCACATTAAAGATGAAATTCAATACGAAGACAAGAATTACGAATTAGAATATCGCGGAAAGACACCACGAGCTATTGCTTTTATAGAAATAAATGGGAAAGCTGTTAAAGAAATTCCTAGTGCAATCAGCGGAAGAAAAACTGGACAAAGAAGTTTCATTCATGATTATAATGTAAGATCGTTTTTGGATATATACGAAGAAGGAAAGTGTATATATACAGCTAAACCTCTTATATTTGCATTTGGAATTGAAAAAGATGTAGCTGATATTGAAGGTTTTTGCCCAAAATGTCGGACTGGAGATTTATTAAATGAAAAAAAGGCAATAACATATTCAGTCTGGAGTATTGAAGCTGGTAATCAAGAGCAACTTGACGCATTTTTCAAAGACCCGCAGAAATTTGTCAACAACATAATATATTTTAAAAATGAACCAAATAATGGTTCAAAATAAGTTTATTCTACTTTCAACTTATTAGTTTTTGTTTCATCAACAACTCCATTAATAACAAGTTTAACATCATAATTTAGATTTGACGGATAATCTATCTTTACATTTCTAGAACCAGAATCTATTGTGTCTAGTGCGAGAGGAGTATTTTCTCCGATTTTTACTGCAAGCGATTTAATCGCCCCAGGCTGTGCTCTTATCTTCCATCTAACTGTTATGTCTTCCCCTAATTTAACTGTTGCCGGGCTTACTTCAAACTCCTGAACTTCAACTTCAGCCACTCCTTGTTCAGCAGTCTTGAATGATTTACAAACAACTTTGTAATTCACAGTTTCTTTCTGTATTTTTCCTTCTGAATAAACTGGAGTTCTTGACATCTTCCAGTTGCTTGGGTTATTCTTGCAGTCAGAACCAATATCACAAACAGCTTCATACAATGTAATCTCAGTTGACCAATCCTGACTTGCTGAATTGCACTGAGCTGAACCGCCAGCAGCTTTGGTGTATTGAACATGGAATGCCGCGCCTTTGTATGAATCGAAGAACTCATTATTACCAACAACGGCAACACTTTTACTAATATCACCCAAAACTCTAAATTGAACATTGCTGCATTTTACAAGCGCGCCGCTGCTGAAATCCGCAATAGAATTTTTTTCTCCCGCTTTATTAATAACCATTCTGTCGTCCTTAAAGCTCACTCCACTGCATATATAATTTTTTTCGTCTGGGAATGTAACGATAAACTCAGTATTTGATGCGAAAACATCAGCTGTAGCACTTCCTGCAGCGATAGTCATCTTGTTCCCGGTGTTCACTTTTATAATAGGCTCACTGACAACGCCCATGTGCTTAGTTTCAATTTTTTTATCAGGATAATTATAATCATTTACACCCTGAAGTAATTTTGGAGCATAATACATATCACTAATCTCGGTGTTTGTTGCCGAATTTCTCGTTACATATTTTGCAAATTTAGATATTTCCGTATCTTTGGGGCTTAAAACTTCAATTCTTGTCCTTAAATCCAAATAGTCACCAACATAATAAGTATTCTCAACATTATTTGTTGTCGGCTTTCCTACAAATTTAGCCAATCCTGTATCTCCAATCTTGAATTCGCATCTGAAGCCAATTTGAGTAAACATGCAAGTCGAAGGGACAAGGCCGTCTTCTCTCAAGTCTGACTCGCATTTATCTTCAACATTCTTTCCTGAATTATCTTTGTAAGAGTAAGTTAATCTGACTTTATCATATCTGAACTCAGCGTCAGGAATTGAAAGATATTCCGCGTCATCCCAGACATCCCCCTGCTTAAGAGAAGATGTTGCTATTGGAACCTGCACAGTCTTTGGTGCAGGCTGTCCGAAGCAGTCGCATTCTCCTCTTGGATTAGAGCTTGAAGGATATCTTGTGCACGAATTATCATTTGAACATAATAATTCAAGCCTTAGATTTGAAATATCAGCTCCAGCAGATAAAACTCCCCCTGCGTAATACAGATAAGTTGTCTTTCCTTCTTTAAGAGGATTTGATGTGATGAATCTCCTGTTTGCAGGGAATACAGCACATGTGCTTTTTACCGGAACAGTTGAAGCCTTGCTCAATAGATCTGAAACAGCCTCTAAATTCCAATCTCCCGTTAAAGCTCCAATACATGCACTGTGTAATAAAGCATTTTCATTGAATAATGTTTTATAAGACTGAGTATCGCCGTATCTTCCGGATATTGTATCTGTAATAGATGATCCTGCCTGGCTTATATATTTGAACGGATTAATCGTACTTCCAAGACCGAACCCTAATCCTTTAACATCCCCTAATTTATTCAATACACCAGGAACGCACATGATAGCATCAATGACCAAATCACATACAACCTCAGATAATAACGCATTGCATGCTCCGGTGTTTCCTTTTCCAGTCAAAGCAATATCCTCAAAGCACCTGCTTACCGCCCTCATCAAACCCCTGTATGTAATTAAATAACCATTAATCGCTGGCAGACATAATGATTTTGTCGCTGAAACTATGCTTGAAGTAGGACTATATACATATTTGTCAGAATATGCAGAAGCAACAGCAGACAATACTGCAGGAGGAAGCTTGTATTGTTCAGTTGAAGTTATCTGTGCTCCTTTTAATTTTGAAACAGCAGTTATACAATCGCTACCTTCAGGCCTAGGAGAACATATTCCTGTTTCCCTGTTGAATTTCAAGTCCGGATAGATCACTTTAAATGAAGTGCTTGTTTCTGAATTTACATTTACTAGATTATTCTGAGATACACCTTCGCTTGGATTTGCCAGTGTGACCTCTCCCTGACTCACAGCAGTAATTTCCTGTGTCGTAGATATGGCTTTAAGATATTCTCCATAAGCGACTTTTGTCTCGAATGATTCATCGCCTTCGACCAGTACTTTTTCTCTGTAAATCATAAATGCGGCCTGCTTGTCTTTGTCTGAACTCTCAACTGAAACAATCTTGACCTGGTTAGGATCCTGAGAAGCGCACATATCTCGTTCAAGGAATTCGCTTGTTCTGATGAAGCCTTCCTGGAATCCCCCCATTGTTTCAGCTTCGCCTCCTGCTTTTCTTGCAGCAATATCATAAACATTTTTATAAGGCCATGCTAAATTGACTCCGAATATATTTGGAAGGACCAATCCCCATGCTCTCTGGAATTCTGCTTCGCAATCAGTTCCTGTTCCTGCCGCAGAAGGATTAAGAATATCATCTGCGCATCTTGATGCTGCTCCTCTATTTCCAGCAACTGCTCCCCCAGACGGCGTAGTTACTCCAAAGAATGATGACGTTCCCGGTCTTTTAACAATTAAATCTGAATAAGTATTTACGTGATAAGACAATGAAGGGACGCTTGGACAAAATATCCTATCGCAAGGTGTATTGACCAATACCTGCTGTCTCTTTAATGATTTTAAGTTTGCCTTGCAACAGCTTAGCATATCCTGGTATTGTGAATCAGTACTGCATTCGGGTTGCCCATTATTATATATTATAGCATTAGAATTAGCAGCTAAATATTCCTTAAAGTCTTTTCCCTTGCATGTAATCTTATCAGTCAGCAGTAAAAGATAATGAACGACAATCCCTGCTCCGCATATAGCCATTGTCCACTTTTGGACATTTTGAGTTATATCTAAGATATCATCAATATTATCAGCCTGTGTCTTCAGCCATGTCGCGGCTGACAATAATCCTTTTTTTACATCTCCTTTGTTGAAAATATCAATGGCAGGCTCAACCTGGATTGCAAAGTTAATGCATTTCTTCTGGATTATAGGGTCGCTCCTTCCGCCGCCTGGCTTGTCATAAGTATATTCCAACTCTATCAATAACGGGAATTCAAGCTCAGAAATAAATTCTCTCGCAGAGTCTCCCCTGTAATTTGTAGGCCCAAAATTATGATCTGTTTTCTTCAGATTGATAAGAGCATAAAGCTGTTTTGTATCAGGGCCGACTGAAAGAGGATATATTGTTGTTGTACCCATTATTCCATTTGCGCCTACAGACAGGTTATATTTTCCTCTCAGATCAACCTGAGACAATGCCTGTTTCGTTATCACAGGACTTCTTGACATTTCAAACTCAGGAGTAGGGCCATTCCATTCGAGGTCCATGGTTAAGGTAAGCTGAGAAGCTCCGGCCTTGAGTATCGGTTCAGGAATGCTCTTTGGATTAGGCTCAGGAGCAGATATAGAGAAAAATCCTCCTGCGCCGCATCTTGCATAATAAACAATAGTTTTTTTCTCAATTATGTTTCCGCCATTGTCAAACGCAAGAAGTTCAATATCATTTTTCCACGCTTCGCCTGTATCAACCGCTATCGCCGGCGGCAAATCAGCAGTCTCTATCCTATAGATTGATTCAAGCTGTATTGGAATCTCGAATGTACCGTCTGGATTTACTTCTGCAATATAACTTGCTCTTTGCCTTGAAATTCCCCTTACAGATAATGTAAATTTGCTGCTTAATCTGTCCCATGCTTCTTTGACACTTAAAGGAATAGAGCCTTTTACTTTGGAAATTCCTTCAACCCTGCCATTTACAAAATCAATCGCATCATTTGTTGATTTTTCATTTACTAAAGCGACGACATAAACTCCTCCGCCTTTGCTCATTTTTCCCCTGATGATTCTTTCAGTTACATAAGACGGACTCAACTCGTCAAGATTATCGTCAGCAAAATTCAACTCTCTCGTATCGACCGAGATAAATCTGTTGAAATTCACATCCTCATCTGAATCGTATGCGTTTCCTGCAGAATCTACCGCGTATATCCGTATAGCGTATTCCTCATTTTCAGTATCCGGGAAAGTAATGACTGATGACCATGGGCTGCTTGCATTCACTAAAGAAATAAAGACTTTGTTGTTCTTCCTGTTCGTAACAGCAATCGTGATGCGTGCAGATTCATCTGAATTTCCTTTTATTTCAAGAGTCTTTTCGCTCCACTGTTTTGGAATAGGATTGTCAACAGTTATTCCAGGGCTTGCTGTATCGACAGTTATTGTTTTTGCTATTTCATTTCTGTTCCTTGCAGGATCCAGTGCAGAAATTGTTATTGTATGCTGCATCACTCTCGGATTTGGAGCTCCGGCGATTCCGCTTGGAATCACAACATTATTTACTGAGAATATCCCGTCATCGCTTGTGACGTTGAATCCCGTGCTGAACTGCCTTCCGTCAACATAGATGTAAATCTCGGCATTCGGCTCAGTTGCTCCGATTATATTTATTGTATTCTTATTTATGAAATCAGGGATTTCAGCGCTGATGAAAGGAGGAATCGTATCAAGAAGAGCTGTAGTGAACTCATTCGGGCCTAAAACAGATGTTCCGTTGTCATTCTGAGAGCTTACATTGAAGAAATATTTAGTTTCTGCTTTTAATCCATTAAGGACAAGAGTATGATTCACAACCTGCTTTGAATTTGATTTAGTATTGTCGAGCACAGTTATATTTTCTCCGAATTTGACTTCGCTGGAAGAGATCTGGTCAGTATTCCAGTTAATAATTGCATACCTATCTGAAACTTCCTTGACCGCAACATCGTTTATCTTCAAAGCTTCTGCAGTTGCAAAAGGCAATGACAGCATTAAAACTATCATAAATGCTCCGATGTTCATCTTTGCTGTCTTTTCCATTTTATTCTTAGCTGAATGTAGGTTTTAACTGTTCTTGGTATGACTTATCGTCAGATAGGTACAGCGCAGCATTGGCCTGCTCTTCTTCTGAAACAGCTATCGGTATCTTCTGGACTAGATTGAATGTCACAGTTGATTTTCCGGCAATATCCGGATATTTGACGTTCCAATCTCCAACATATCCTCCAATGACTCTTTGACCGTCCTGAATTAAAAATGCCTCTATATGATATGTATGATCCCAATTTATTAATTCTATTTCTGAAACATCTTCGCTTGATTCTGTTGAATAAACCTGCTCGAAATCAGGATCGCTCAGACTTGTGATAACTACCACTACAGAATCTCCCTTAGGAAGCTGTTCAACTCTGTTGAAATTATCAGAATCATACTTATTGAAATTTACCTTGAATTTCTTGACCGGCATCATAAGTATTTCTGCGTAATCCGTCCCTTCATAGACTGTTTTTCCATGCATATATCCGTCAAGTAACGCTGATAGCTCTCCGTTCGTGCATGCGGAAGGTATCTTTGTCCTTAACCTGTAAGCTCCCATGTCTGATGTCGTATTTCCCAGGCCGCATAAAAATCTTACGCACTTGTATTCAACAACTGCNNCTGTCGTTTGTTGTTGTGCAAAAATCATAATCAACATCGGGAGATTCAAACTGCGATGGCGTAAATTCTCTTTTATCTCCCGCATTGTGATTGATTGTTACCGGGAATGCAAAATTAAATGAGAATCCGTCTCCATTGAATGCTGCCGCATCCCTCAAAGTCGAAAGAACAGAATATTCGATATCATAAGTGAAGTGCCACGTGTTTATGCAGAAAAATCCAAGAAGTTTTTCCTGCGACCTCCCCATATTGGACCTGAGCAACGGCTGGTCATTCGGCCTTACATGAAGCTCAAATCTTGATTCCCTCGGATAGAAGAATGCTGCCACGATGTCCGAATAAGTTTTGCTTAGAGGGAAAACCAGATGATTTGCTGAATAAATATTTCCGGCATCAAACAACTTGACGCTGTTTCCCGCCACAGTGACCTGCTGAATATTATAATAGACGGCTGATTTTGCTATATCAATCATATCCGATTTTTTCCACGTATGAGGCTTGCACGAAAATTCCATTCCTGTGAACGGGAATCTGTCAGCTGATGCTGAGAGCAGTTCCATCGTTAAATTTTC
>DUFL01000023.1 GCA_013331965.1 Candidatus Woesearchaeota archaeon
GCTATTTCAAGAGCTTTTGGTTAGAAAGTCTCTAAATTTTTCAATGAATATTTTTGCTCAGTTCTTATCTTGTCCAGCTCAATGTATTCTTCATTCCCCATATTAGTTTCTAGCTTGGACTCTAAGAATTTTGCAAAAATTCCCATCGCTATTGTAGCCATTGTTATTATTTCCATTTTTCCCCCCATGAATATAAGAGCCGCCGGATTTCTCCGACGGCTCAACCCCAACAAACAAAGGTTTAGTGAAGACGAATCTTCACAAAAACCTAGGCATGACTATGAATCGTACGAACGCCTCTCTTGCAGAATTATCGTTTTTGTCTCCCCTATTCCTGTTTTTCTTGGATCGGATTTGTCTTTTCTGATAAGCTGTATTAATGTATTCACTATATGCGGATTATATTCTCCTCTTTGAGTTCTGTGAATTATATCGACTAAGCCTTCCCTCAACGGAATTTCCCTTCTCAGCCTGAGTGTGTGCAAGCTGTCTGCAATTTTTGCTATCTGTGCTTTTCTGCAGGGTTTTACACCATGTAAATCAGGATAGCCTTCATCTGAATCGTAATATATCTGATGCTCCAGCGCTGTTTGTCTTGCTCCGCTGCTAACGGAATTTTTTCTGTGTTTTCTCAGCGAATATGCATTTATCCTGTCTATTATATCGGCTCCTCTTTCCGGATGAAGATGAATACAGCTCCATTCTTCTTCTGTTAACTCGCCATCTCTATGAAGAGCCTTAAAATCAAGTATCCCGTCTTTCCCTAAATCATGTATCAATACGCCTAACGACAAATCGTCTAATTCCCTACCTCTTATTCCTCTTGCAGCACCCAATCTGTAAGCTACCGGAGCAACTCCATACATATCAAGAACTGATTTTTCATCTCTGATTCTGAATTGAGCCAGAACTGATAATAATTCTTCTGGAGTTCTTCTCAATAACTCGGAAAAGTATAATGTGGTTGACTTTCTCGCATCGTCAAAAATATGGCCAAAGTGCTTCTTGTCATAAACAATCTTATGGATTGTATCTGTTATGAATTTTTTTTCTTTTCTGATGACTGAATCAGAAGCTTCAAAGTCATATTCATGTCTAACAGGATATATTAAATGAGATTTTTCAGAGACAGCCCTCGCTGTACTCATATTTTCCCCCATTTCGACCTGTATGTTTCCCATGTTTATCTCTTTTTTATTTTTGGACAGTTTCCTATTCTTCTTGTGTAGAAATTGCTCTACACCTCTTTTGTTCAGATAGAGTCTCTCAAAAGCTTTTCAGCTTTCTTGAAAAGTGCTTTGTCCAAATTGAATGTGATCTTTCTTATTTTTTTGTTCGCTGAAGACAGCCAGCCGACTTCTGATTTAACCAATCCTAAATCATTGAAATTTATGAAAAATGATCTTATCATTCGTTCAGTTAAAGGCTCTGCATTGTACTGCTTGCAAAGCTCCTGATATTCCCTGAATACATCTCCCCCAATCTGAACTTTTTTCTGATTCTTAAGCATAGTAAGGTATAATATTTTCTGATGCTTCGTCAAAGATGATACTGTGTTAAGGATTGAATTTGATTCAAGATTCGAGTCTGCATCGCTTACAACATCAAGTGTTATCTTCGATTCATTCTTGGCCATTGTTATTTTTGCACAGGAATCAAGAAGTTCCAGCGCCCTTCTTGCGTCTCCTCCTCTGCTTGCTTCAATCTCCGCAATTTTGTTTATTACAGCATCGGTGCAGACGTTCGGCTTAAGTGAATGCTTTACCCTTTCCCTTAAAATATCCCCGAGCTCTTCTGAATTATAAGGATTGAAAATTACCTTGACTCTTCCAAACGCAGACTGGGTTCTCGGTTTTATGTAGTCAGAGACCCTCACATCATTTGAAATAATTATAGTCGATACTTTCGATTTCATGTTTAATTCATTGATTCTGCTCAGCCTGTAAAGAATATCATCTCCGGATTCTTTTAATGCATAGTCAACCTCATCCAGAACAATCAATATATTTGAATCTCTTTTGTTCAGTTCTTTACTGAACTCATCTATTGCTTTCGCCCTGTTCCAGCCAAGCCTCGGATATTCCTTGTCAGGATTCAATTGTGCAAGTAAATCAACTAAAATTGTCGTTTCTGACCTGTTTTCTGAGCAGTTTACATATAATTTCTCAAACTGAACTTTGTTCTTTTTTGTCTCAGTAGTCAGTTTCTCGCCAAGCTCCATGATCAAGCTTGTTTTCCCTGTTCCCGGATTTCCGTAAACAAAGATGCATGATATCGGAGAATTCATAAGGATTGGCGCCAACTCCATGATAAGCTCATTCTTTTGTTCTGTTCTATGAAGTAATCCACCCGGAGGTATTAACGCATAGATTAAATCCCTATTCTTGTAGATAGGGTTTCTCAAAACACTTTCAAAGCTTATTTCAGTCATAACCAACCCCCCAATGATACAATTTTGGCGTAGCCAAAATGTGCATCTCGGCTTTTGCCGAGATTGTAAGTGAAGTTTCCTTCACACTGGATTATTTAAATTATTCCGGAGTTTATATATCTTTCCTTTTCTTCCGTTTGTGACGTCACTTCCGTTTATTCTAATCCTTCAAATCGTGCCTTTCAAGACCCCTACTTCCGTTACTTAAAAAGGGTTATTTTTGGATTAGTGCCACTTGGCTTGTGATTCTTCTCTATCAGAAATCGTTTGTGCCCCGCAGGGGGCGTCCCCCCGAACTAATACTAAGTTTAACGTAATTAAGCAGCGGTATAGGCACTAATCCTGTTAGCAAAACTATAAAAATAAGGTTAAATTGCCTAATCTATGTCATTATACGAGATACTGGTCAACAGGCCTTGTGTATGGATTCTAAAGGAGTTATACGAAGCCGAGGTCATCAACAGGAAAGTCTATACAATACGTGTTTCCGACCTCAAGAAGGTCATCAGAATAGATAATCCTGGTAAGTACATAAAGATTCTTGAAAGCAACGGATTGCTTCATGTCGATACGATTGATGCTGACACTGTGATTTCTTTGAATCAGAAGGGAAAGGAGTTTTTCAAGCTGTTTGACAAATTAAAGATACTTGTGGAGAGCCAGGTCAAAATAATTGAAGAAAAGCCTATGGCAAAGATTGAATATAGTTTAACAGATCCTGAAAAAAAAGCACTATTTTCTGTCTACAAAATAACCAAAGAAGTCGGTGATGAGCTGCCTATTGATTCATTGATTATTGATAAAAAGCAGGATGTTGTTTATGATAAGCTGCAAAAGTTAAATTTAATTGCAAGAGTTAAAAGTCCGAAAGGGAAAGGAATTACTATTTCTTTAACACCCGCAGGAAAGAGAGTAATACAGCAGGAAGTTAGCGAGAGACTGAAATAAAATGGAAGAAATAAAACGCGGAATTTACAGGGACTATAAGGGCGCTCTCTATATGGTCATCTGCGTAGCGAAGTACAGCGAGAATCTTGAAGAATTAGTAGTCTACAAAGCTACAATAGGGGACTGGAACATCTGGGCCAAACCTAAATGTAAATTTCTGGAAGAAATTGCTGTAAACGGGAAAAAAGTTCCCAGGTACAAATACGACGGTCCAATTCCCGGCTCTAGATGAGTTTCTTTAGTTCTTCAATACCTAACTTAGTCTTTATTGCATTCGGATTGTAATGCACTCTTGTTGCTTTTGCTTTTCTGATGATTGATTCAAAATTAGGAACAGGAACTTTCAGCTTCTTGCTTAACATATGAAGATCGTAAGAACCAACAATATCTAATTCGTTGTGAATTAAAGTTAAAAGCTTCTTTGCTTCCTTATCGTTCGTTAAATTAATCATTTTTTTAATTAACGCGTTATTACTTAAACTTCCAACAAATAGAGGACCAATCGCAATCCAATTATCTCTGAAATTATGATTGGAAACTTCGTAAGCAAGTGTTTTGGGATTGAACAGGACATATTTATGCTGCTTGATTAGTTCTTCGCATAATGTTCTGTTTTTTATACATCTGAAAAATACTCTTGCGTAATGCTCTTTTGCATATGAAAATACAGGAATCAGTGCTTTCTCGAACTGAGCTCCGATTAGCTGGACTTTTCTTATTAAAATCCTCAAAGATGACTCGTGCATGAAACCGTTCCTGAAACTGCTGCTCCAGTAAATTCTTCTGCACGTTTTCGGATAAGTCCCCGCCAAAACAGAAGTATCCGTTGCAGTGACTCCCAATATTCCGTTCCTTGAAAGTCTTTTAACACTTGAATCAAGAAAATCATTAGGAGTTCCGAAAGGATCAATATCTATATAATCAAATCCGTTTGATTTTAACAGAAATAAGTTTGCGTCTTCTGAATGAAATTCAACTTTTGATTTATTTAATTTTAAGTTACTTAATTTAAAATTTCTTTTTATTTTTTTAATAGAATTAATATCATTGGTGCAAATCTTCTTTATTTTGTTCTTCTTCAGCTCATTAATCAGCCTTATCGAGCGGACTCCTGTCCCGGCCATGATGTCTGCAATCTGCATCTGTTTATTCTCAGCAGAATTCAGTAAAAGAACAGTCATATCCCTGTTAAGCTTCATAACCGGATTGTAGAATACTTGTAATTTCTTTGATACTTTCGGATTTTCATCTACTTCGATGACTGCTTTGCCTTCCTGTATTTTCTTCATGATGAAATAAACTAGATTGGTATATTTAAGCATATCGCGAACTAAGCAAAACACAAATGCCAAATTCTCGTATTAATAATAACGAACTAAAAATACCAAAAGTAATATAAACCAATTAAATAACCAAAATGCATGGTGTTAGAATATTTCAGCATAGCTTACCTTCTTTTGAATAATTTCTTTGCAAGCCATGTTGTATTAATATCACATATGTTTGCTGCTGTTTTCCTTGTTCTGACGGAAATGACAATGAACATGAGGGTAATAACCCCCATTCTTGACGGGATAGAGGGAATATTCTTGGGAAACATTCCTCTGCTGCCGAGCATGATATCCGCCTTGATTTTCATAGTTTGGGCCACAGTATCCATCTATGTATATCAGATAGCATTTCAATGGCTGTTGAACAGATATGAAAATCATTTAACTCTAATTATACTTGTCATGTTTGTTTTGACAACGATTGGGATAAATATCAAATACAGGGATTAATTTTTAAACAACATAACAATCTTTAAAAAGCACCTTCTAAACGTTATTTCTATGCCAATAAGAAGCCCTATTTGTACAGTAGTTGGTCATGTAGACCACGGAAAATCAAGCGTTCTGGACTGGATTAGAGGGAGTAATATTGTTGCTTCAGAACCAGGAGCGATTACGCAATCGATTGGAGCTTCAAACATCCCTTTGGATGTTATCAAACAAAAGTGTGGAGTTTTGCTGGAAAAACTTAATATTAACTTCACGATACCCGGATTATTGTTTATTGATACTCCCGGCCACGCCGCGTTCACAAACCTAAGAAAGCGAGGAGGAAACTTAGCAGATATTGCAATAGTTGTCGTTGATATAAATGAAGGATTCAAGCCTCAGACAATCGAAGCGATTGAAATTCTTAAAAGCTATAAAACTCCATTCATAATTGCTGCAAATAAAATTGATTTGATAAATGGGTGGACGCAGAAAGAAAAATTAGTTCTTCAAAATATTGAACTGCAAAATGACCATGTAAAGCAGTTCTTTGAAGAAAAGTTATATACGTTAGTACGTTCACTATATGACGTTGCAAAAATGGATGGAGAAAGATTTGACAGAGTTACAGATTATACGAAACAAGTTGCGATAGTCCCATGCTCAGCAAGAACAGGAGAGGGGCTGCCTGAATTACTTATGTCGTTGATTGGGATGGCCCAGAAGTATCTGGAGAAGAACCTAGAAATCAAATCAAAAGAAGCAAAAGCCATTGTTTTGGAAGTAAAAGAAGCAAAGGGACTTGGAAAGGCATTAGATGTCATATTATTTGATGGAGTATTGAAAACAAACGATACTTTAGTTATCGGCGGATTGGATAAACCTATTGTTACTAAAGTAAAAGCATTATTTGTCCCTCAGAGAATGGGGGAGTTAAGATATGAAAAGACAAAGTTTGATTCTGTAAAGGAAGTAGTCGCTGCATCTGCGATTAGAATATCTGCAAATGACATTGGAAATGTAGTTTCTGGAGTTCCTTTAGTTTCAGCAAATGATATTGAAGAAGCGAAAGAAGAAGTTCAGAAAGAAATTGAGGAAGTTACCTTGCATACCGATGCAAACGGAGTGGTAATTAAAGCAGATTCATTAGGAAGCTTGGAAGCATTGATGGTTCTGCTTAGAGAAAAGAAAATACCAGTGGGTTCTGCTTCAATCGGAAATATAACAAGAAAAGATTTAGCTAATGCTGAAACACAGCATGCAAAAGATCCTCTGTTTGGAGTGATTCTTGGATTTAATGTCAATTCAGATATTACAAATCCAAAAATTAAAATTTTAACTAATAATATTATTTATAGATTAATTGAAGACTTTGAAACGTGGAAGATGGATTCTGAAAAACAGATTGAGCAAAAAGCACTTGAAGGATTAGTTAGACCTTGCAAGATACAATTATTGAAGAACTACATATTCAGGCAAAGCAATCCTGCAGTCATCGGTGTTGAAGTACTTTCCGGAAAATTAAAAGCAGGAGTTCCGTTGATGGATAAGAACGGAAAGCAGATTACAACAGCAAAAGCGATTCAGGTTGAAAAAGAAAGCGTCAATGAATTAGAAGAAGGAAAGCAAGGGGCTGTTTCTCTTGACCATGTTGTGATTGGAAGAACTTTGAACGGAAACGAAGTTTTATATTCTTCAATTCCAGCTTCAGATTTCAAGAAGATGAAAGAGTTCAAGCGCGCATTGACCTCTAAAGAGATTGAAACAATCAAAGAGATTGCAATTATAATGAGAAAAGAGAATCCGGTTTGGGGAATATGAGAAACGTCAAATCAAAGATTTGTCTATCTCATTTCGTACGAGGTACTCAATGAGACACTTAAACTTCCTGAA
>DUFL01000001.1:0-5250 GCA_013331965.1 Candidatus Woesearchaeota archaeon
TATAGCTACTAAGCCACGGAGGCGTTGATTATTATTAAAAAGTGCGGGGGAAGGGAGTCGAACCCTCGAAGACACTAAGTCACAGGATCTTAAGTCCTGCGCATTTGACCACTTTGCTACCCCCGCATTAAAGGGATAAGAAATTAGCTTCAGATTTTCTTTATAAACATTTGCAGGAAACATCGTTGCAGCGACATTTCGCAGAGCTCCCCGGTCAAATTCTCGTATTAATAATTATTAACTAAAAAATTAGAATTAGCTGAACTTAACTTTTTAGAATTAAGCCATTTCCTTGTATCTTTCCAGATTCAAATAAGCTTTCAGTTCAGAATGCAGATTCTTGACATCATTCATCACATCTTTTTCCATCCTGTTTATGTAATCTTTATTGACGTATTTGTTGAACAAGGTTCTTGTGAAAAACTGCCATGGCTTTGATTCCAGCCTGTTTTTGACATCTGTTGCTAAAAACACATCTATGCTTACGAATAATTCCCCTTTGTTAATTTTGAATTCCTGCTTATTCTTCTTCACTTTTGTTTCGATTAGGTTTTTGATGATTATCCTTACATTCACTTCAAATCTCGCATAGGTGCTTATTTCTTTTATCGGCATTATTTCTATGTCTATGAATTTTCCTTTCTCTGTAACTCTTTCGACATGCTTGATCTCATTCTTATCATAGCCGTTCTGTCTGAACCAGTCATCAATTAATTTAAAAAAATCTGCCGCGTCAAATAATCCTTCATATCCAAGATTCAAATCGCTGACCAGTAATTTTCTTTCCATTTTTTAATATGCCGAGTATTTGGCCTCCATTTTTAATTCCTCTTTAATCTTTGTCTGCAGCTTGTACATCTCATAATATATCTTGTCCAGCTGCTCCTGGACATAGCCGTGCATTATGTACTTATGCATAAAATCGCGTGCTTTCTTCTTAAACTTTTTGTCCCATTTGCTCTGCCAGTCAAGTTCAACAGAAGGAGAAAGCTCAATTGTCATCATTCCCGTCCTGTTTTTCTTCTTTTTATGCCCGTTTTCAGAAACTTCTATGTCTTCTATGTGATAAGCATGGATGTGGATGACTAAAAGATGTTTCACATAGCCTGATTCATCCCTTTCAATCTCCGCTTTCAATTCTCTTTCATAGCCGTAAGTTCCGGCTTTTTTGACATTGTTTCTTTCATAATAATCAAATTTCTTGGAGAATACCCAGCCCGTTATCATGCTGTAAAGCTCATTCCAGTCAAAAACACCCTCGAATTTTATCCTGGTGCTGCTGCCTTTAATTACTTCAGACATAACTTAAAAGTCCCGTCTGAGCTTTATAAAGATTGCTCTGTTTTGAGTTATGTTAGCTAAACTTGGCAAGCAAGGGTCGAACCGGNNGTTGCACAGCAAAGAATCATTATTTTTTATTAATCTGTCAGAATAGTTTCCGCAGTCAGAACATAATCCTTCATTCATTATCGGCTTGTGGGGCTCTTCTCTTATCTCAAGCTTGTCCACCAGCAGGTCAAAAAGCTCAGGTTCAATCTTAAGAACATCTTTTTGCGTCAGCAGTCCAAGCATGACATCCCCGTCCATGACCGGCAGCTGCTTGATATTTCTGTTTGCCATAAGAGTTATCGCATCAAATATATCTTTTTCAGGAGAGATAGTGATTAAATTCTTCTCCATGTGATTTTCAATCTTTGTTGTCAAAGGGTCTGCTCCTTTTGCGATTATCTTCCTGACTATATCCTGGTCAGTGATTATGCCGAGAAGTTGTGAGTCTTTTTTAACGAGAAGGCTTCCAAGCCTTTCTTTATTCATGATATCGGCACATTCTTTGATGGTAGCTTCAGGAGAAATTGAGATTGGTGCTTTTGTCATTGCATCGCATACGCGATAGCCTGTTTTCATAACAATTCACCCCAATATTGTGTAGGTATTGAATTATATAAAGGTGTTGTATATACTTTCTAATAAGAACTTAATTATTCACAAGAATCTCGACATTCTTTCCGAATATTTCTTTCAGATTCTCAAATACGGGCTCTTTGATGAATGTTTTCTGGAAAGATTTTACTTTGGACATATGCTGCTCTAATTCTTCCAGGCTTGAATCTTTCAGGGAGCCAAGGCTTCCGTCCTTGTTTATCGCTGCTTTCCTAATCTCTTTTTCTTTAGCATCCAAATCCATTGTTATGAAAGCCCAATCTTCAAGCATGATTATCTCTCCGAATTTATTCCCGTATTTGAGCCTGACTTTTGCTCTTTCAATCTCAAATCCTCTTTTTCTTTGTATGAATTCTATGACTGTCCTGATAAATTCCCTCCCTTCCTTGTTCAGATTTTCAACTTCTGTTTTTGATACTTTGCTGTAATCTTTTGTTGCTTCAAGCAATTCCTTAAGCTTCCTGTATGTCTTTTGGGTCATCTTTCCGGTGTTGACGAGTTTTGTTCTGAACAGTTCGGCAATGGATTCCTCTGAAACATCTTTAACCCCCTCATTCATTAAAGCGTCCCTTGATACAGTTATTATGTTATCATGAGTTTCTTTCAGGCCTTCTCTTATTTTTTTTGTTTCAATCTGGCCGAATAGTTTTCTTATTCTTTTTAAGTAATCATCGGTATCTTTCAGCATGCTGTCAAGTTCTTTTCCGGTAACTTCCTTGATTTTTCCATGCTCTATGTCCTTGAAGTATTTTCTTATTCTTTCAAGCATATCAACATACCTTTTTTCCAGCATTTTTTCCTTCTTGACAAATATCTCATCCATAAATCCAACAGTTTCTTTTGGAGTTGGAGGTGCAATTCCGTAAAGCATTAATGCTGCCTGGCTGGGATTTAATGTTGCGTAGTAAATATCAGTTCCGACTAAATTTTTCAGCTGTTCTTTGATTCTGCCGATGACCTGCTCTCCTGAGACCATGAAAAGATCAATCGCTTCTTTTGAAGGCCTGACTCTTCCCATCTGCAGCAGCTGCTTCCACGGCATGAATATCCCTCTGTCAAACAAAGGAACTCCGTCCCTCAGCAATGTATAGAAGACAGGATTTGCTTCCTTCAGCCCTTCCCAGAAATCTGTTAAAATGTAAGTCTGGATNNCTCTTGACATCCTTTTTACATCAGTATCATCAATTATGATGTAAACGTCAATATCATTTGATTTTTCCCCCCTGAACAAAGAACCTGCCGCAACATACGCAACGATATATTTCTCGAATTTATTCAGCACCATCCTTTTGTGGACTTCTGATATCTTGAATGCGCTAAGGACGTCATTTGGATCATAAACAGGCTGGCACTGCGCGACTGCCTCTAATATGTCGTATTTTGCATCTTCGCAGTTTACTTTTATTTCAGAAATGAGATGAATTTCAGGAACTAAATTATTATCAACCTCTTTTGCCATCTCTGCTATTATCTTTGATAATTTATCCTGGAGCTCTTCCCTGCTCATCTTTTTAGAATCGGTATCATCTATAAGGACGAAGACATTTATCTGCTCTTTCATCTTCTCTTCGTCTTCTTTCGATATCGTTCTGTTCTCTTCCTGCGCCTTCTTTTTCTCAAACTCTATATTTTTTGGCGGAAGAACAGCGATGCCCAGAATGTATTTGTCAAACTTGCCTACAATCTTTTTCTGGAACTTTTCAATCTTGTCCTGTATTTTCTTCAGCTTTTCCTTGACATCCTTCGGAAGCTTTTCAAGTTCCTGCAGCAGAGGATCTTTCTTTTCCTCATCAACTTTAGAATGTTTTTCTTTCTTAACCATGATTTTAAATAAGCTATACTGGCTTTATAAAGGTTTCTTAGTTTTGCCGTCGACTACTATATTTTCTTCTCGACTTTAATCTTATATTTATTCAGCATATTTTCCAGTCTGGCTGTATAAAGATGATGCCTGTCTTTTGTCACAATATTTGCTCTGTTCTCAAAAGCGCACGCAGCCAAAACAGCATCGCTTGGGTCAGGTATCAGTCTCAATAATTCAGAATCAACAGAATTTACAAATTCTTTTTCCTGCTCTCTGTTTCCAGGCATAACAGGAACTTCAATTATCTTTATTTTGTGTTCCCGGAAGAATTTTCTTATGGTATGCCTCAGGTGGATATTCAGGCTGTGCCTGTGCATTACTTTAGTCAGTTCATCCCGGTTGAAAGAGCATACTGCGGCGGAGCTGTCCAGCAGTTCTTCCTCTTTGTTGTTCTCGAAGAGATTTATTATTGCACATGTGTCAAACAGATTCATTTTAGAGTCCTCATTTTTATCTTTGTCTGTATCTTTTATTATTGACTATGCAGTTATGGGCGATTGTTAATTCTGATGCAATATATCCCAGGTTTGACTTATTACATATATTTCTTTTTACAATCTCTTTTATTATTTTGTCAGGGTTTTTTGACCTTAATTCCAGCATCATTTTATGCTTTGGTGTGCAAAAACCGCAGCGTATTTCGTTGTTTTCTATTTTTACCAGGAAATATCCATTAGGATCCTGTTTCCACTTAAATTTTAGATTATCACAATTAACAATTTCTCTGTTTGGAAGAATTTCTATTGGTGCGCATGGGCATTTTGTTTTCATATATCTGCAATATCGAAAATGTTTATAAGGCTTTGGATTTTAAAGTTTATTATTCCGCACTTATCAAATAATTTAATTTTACTCTGGCTGTTCTGTTGCAGCGCTGTCAATCTGAGCAGTTTCTTCTGCAGGTTTCTGCGTATCTTTAATTTCCTCTTTTTCTGGTTCTATTAATACGCCGGGGTATTTAGACTTCGATACAAAATCTTCAAGGCATTTTTTTAAGCGGGAATCAATCTGTTTATTATCCGGGGGAGTGAATATCCATTTTTCATACGGGTTTGCCTCTCTTACTTCGTTATAAATCCAAAGTATCCCTAGCCTTTCATCATTTTTATATATTCCGAATGCAAACCAGTCACTATCTACTTTATAATCAAAGATTCCTCCTGTAATATATCCCTTGCCTTCCAATTGCGTAATGAGAGGTAGGGTGATATCTTTCTGTACATCATACCATTTATCTGCATCAAATCCGTCTTTTGCAATCTTTTCTTCAAGTCTGTCTTTCTTAAGTGAATATCTCGCCGCTTCAACGGCTGATAAAACAGTCATTTCATCTGTAACAACTTCAACCAGAACCATTCCCTTGTGCAATTCGCTTGACCTTACATATCGTAATGCCGCACTCGGTATCCTTGACAAAGATAAATCTGATTTTCTGAAGTAATATA
>DUFL01000001.1:5299-7060 GCA_013331965.1 Candidatus Woesearchaeota archaeon
GCTTCTTTTGTTATTTTGAAGTATCTTTCAAGTTTTTCTTCAGAAATTATGTTATTCATTATAAAAATAAAAAAATCAGGCCTTTTTCGGCCTTTTTATTGTTATTGGAAGTACGTCCTTCTCAAATTCTAATTTAGCTATTTCCAAAGTATTGAACTTTAGCTTGACTAAATCTTCCTTTGACAGCTTAATCAGGAACGGAGCTCCCATTGAAATCTGCAGTGCTCTTGCTCCGATGATTCTCGCTTTTTCGTACTTTGTGTAGTTTTCCATTTTACATGTCCTTCCTCAATGATTTCGCGTGTTTTATCGCGATGTCAATCATCTTGTCGATTTCCTCAACGCTTAAAGGAGCTTCTCCTCCCTTTTGCAATGAACAAAGAGAGCCGTCTTCAATTGATGTTACAGTCAGTCTGGCATCAATCTGCTTCTCTTCATCATTCGTAGGATCAACAAATAGTTCTTTTCCAATCTTGTAAACGGTGACCGCGATAGGCAGTTCCTTTACAGGAAGTTTTTCCTTTGTCAGTCCGGCTTTATAGTCGATTATGTCCTTTTCAAGCTTAGGAAGTTTTGTATCCTTCAGCGCTGCAAGCACTGCGACTGCAGACGCATCAAGAATATTTCCCGCATCATTTATAGTTACTATGTCAACAATAACATTCCAGACAAGTTCTCCTTTCTTGACGACAAGATTCTTTACGTCAATTGCGTGGCTTTCTCTGACTCCACGGTCAACAACTCTGGCAACTTCGACTGCCCAGTCGCTTGGAGGTCCGGATTCAAATTCAGGAGAAGACATAGGCAGCAATTCTGCGCCAACCATCAGTCCGCCCTGATCAGGCGTATCAGGATATGGTTTTGCAACTTCCATCTTGACTCCTGCCAAAACAACAGTGTCTCCAAGAGTAACTCTTGATGATCCTTCTGCCGATTTTGTTATTCCGTATTCTACTTTGATTTTTCTGAACTCGTCAGCTTTTCTTCCGTCCAAACGAAGTCCCTTTCCCATCATATCTATTATTTTTTTCTTATCTATTATCATTTTAAGCCTCGCTTACTTTGTATTTCTTTTTCAAAGCTGATTTCTGAACTTCGTAAAGTTTTTTTGAAACATCCTTTGCCAGCTCAAGAGCCTCAAACAGCTGTTTTTTAGTCGTTATTCCGTCCATCTGAAGAAGTGAAACTTCTCCTGTGCTTGGGATTATCGCGACAGGAATATCTGTCACTCCCGCATCGCATTCGAATGCTTCTTCATCATAGTTTAAGTCTGCGACAATCTTGTCATCTACTCTTCCGACAGCTATCGCACTGACCATATCTGACATAAGCAATCCTGCATCAGCCAAAGCCATCGCTGCACAAGTCACTGCTGCGCATCTTGTCCCTGCATCTGTCTGCGGGAATTCGATGAATACATCAACGACCGCGTTCGGGAAATCATTAAGATTTATTACTGGAAGCAGTGAGTCTCTTATAACCATTCCTAATTCCTTGCTTCTTCTGTTTCCGCCCGGCCTAACGCGATTTCCGTGCCCCGAGAAAGGCATCATNNTCTTTTCTTGTAGCTCATTGTGATACCTCCTGTTGTTCGTGATATATAGCCGATGGTTCAACCTTCTTTCCTGTCTTTTTTTCCAGGAATTCTTTTATCCTGTCAGTCAGTCCTGACTGTGTCGCTTCAGCTTCAATTTTTTTGATTGTTTCTATTGCTATAAGCTCCATCTTAGCATCTTCTGAGTTCAGCCAAACCCATCCGTT
>DUFL01000015.1 GCA_013331965.1 Candidatus Woesearchaeota archaeon
AAAATTAATAATAAGTCTGAGCTATCTGCTCATCTTCTTTTGTTTCGTCTGCTGACTTGAATTTTCTTTGGTAAATAACTACTGCTCCAAGCGCAATGATCAAAACAACAAGCAGGATTACTCCTACGCTTAATGCTTTCTTAACGCCGGCCCATGCTGAATTATTAGCAGACTCTAAAACATCCGCTTTCAATGGAACCTGCTGAACAACATCATTTCCAACCCTTATATCGACTGAAAATACATGTTCTCCAGTTGCTGCGTTTTCATTTGCGGCTACATAAACATAAGCCTGTTTTGTCTCTCCTGCATTAAGGATCAGGACATTTGAAGGACTGACCTTAGTCACTGCCCAGCCGTCTGCTCCTGAAACAGTCAAAGTATAAGTCTTAGCGGAGCTTGCTCCGTTTGTTAAAGAGAGCGGGTAAATAACTCCGTTTTCTCCTTTAGCAACAGATTGGGTCTGCAAACCAACTGCGATAGTTGTCTTTCCTGACAAACCAGTTGCAGATGCTGCCTGATCATCACCAGCTACGTTAATGACATATGTTGCTGATGTCTTGTCATCATAATCATTGAAGTAAACATCAACTTTTACTGTGTATTCTCCTGATTTGGTGCTTGCAGGTATTCTTAGCAAGACTTCCTCTGTTGAAACAGTGTCATCTTCATCGATTGTATCGACATAGTCTGTTTCCTGTATTCCCAATTCAGGGATTGAGAAAACAACTTTAACATCAGTTTCATCTTTCTGTCCGTAATTCTTAAGTCTTGCAACAGCAGTCATTGCTCTTCCAGCAATAACCTTATCGTTTGGCGAGAAAGTTACATCTTTTATTGCAACGCTGTTGTCAACTGCTGAGACCATCAAAGGATATACATATGAGATTGTGTCTGAATTTGGACTGGATACAATGACTCTTAATTGGTATTCTCTGTCAGTTGTTCTTTCAGGAACAGTCAATGACAATGTTTTTGTATAGATTGTGTTAGCCTGAACATCAAATGCGTTTGTTTCGTCTGAGATGCTGTCTTTAGCTCCCGTTATGAAAGCCTGAACAACGACGTCTTCCACAGTTGAGCTTGAATCTGTCTGGAGTGAGATTTTAAGCTCTAGCTCGGAATCTCTTTCAAAGTTAGTCTTGACAGTCTGATTTGCTGTGATAGAATTTCCATCAACTTTGACATCATTCACTGTAATCCCCAAAGGACTAAGTGCTGCATTTGCCGGTACTGCTGCAATAACTGCAAGCAATAGCAATGCTACGATTCCGAATGCTTGTATTTTCATTTTAATTTATTCCTCCAAACTCGAATATTAGTCACCACACCCCAATTAATCTGAGCAAACTAAATATAGCCCATATATAAACCTTTCGGTTATTGAGCATTAGTGAGTAGTAACGTTTGAGAACACATTATTTCTTCTTATGCGGAACAGCTGATATTCCGACTAGTTTAAGAACCGGTTCTGGCTGAGTTTTAACATCATGCCAATATGTGAAAACTTCCATTTCTACTAAATCTTCTGCCTGTTTAACTTCAAGGTCGTTCATTATTCCCTCAATATCGCTTTTGGAAGAATATGAAACTTCCTTTTTTTGACTTGAGTCAATCTGAAGTGTTAATTTTAAAGTTAAAGATTCTTCTTTTCCCGGCAGTTCAATGCAGGCATCATCAATAGTTGTTAAGTTTCTGATTAATTTGCCTTCTTCCCTAAGAATTTGATATGCCTTAATCTGCTCCGGACTAAATGGAAGATAATAAACTTGAGGCTCGTTTCCGTTTGTCATTTTATTATTTTATCCTAGTATAATAATTGTTCATCTAAACTAGTAAATTTAACTTTTTTCTTTCTTTCGTCAGCCATTCCTTTTACAATGTAAGCTGCTAACCCTAAAAGCAATAAAATCAAAATAATCATAAACCATATTCCGCTCCAATTTAAATCATTGACTCCGTTTCCTGCTGAATAGCCCGGCAATGAAGTTGGCTTGAATATCAATTCTGACGGGCCTGATTTTGCTGAAAATACATTTGAAGCTCCTGAAAATTCCAAAGCCCTGTATCTTGCAATTCTGATATTTTCTCCGATAAGTGTAAATTTAATCCATTCTGAAGATGCAAACAATTCATTAGGCAAATCAAAGCTTACTTTGATTGTTTTCTTTCCGTTGCCCATCAAATCAAACTCGGATGAAACAGCTGTGACTCCTGAATCTACCATAAGCAATTCAATCTTTAGATCATCTACATCATTATCATCTTCATTTCTGACAGTAACATAAGCAACTGCTGTCTCTCCGGGAGAATATGTCTCCTTCTCAAATACTATTGAATCGATGAAGACAAATTCATTTGTGACTTCCGCTTCATCAACTGCGACAGTAAATGACTGGTCTCTTGAAAGCAGATTAGTTATATCTGTGACCCTTACTGTAAATGTATTATCTCCTGCGCTTGAAGGAGTCCATGAAATAAGTCCTGAATTCTGATCTATTGTCATTCCGCTAGGCTCACTAAGTAATGAATACTGCAGTGTACCAGAGCCTGTTGCATCGATATCGCAGGTATAAGCTGAATCTTCCTCTGCGTCAGGACATGAACTAGTTGAAAATGTGATTGAAGTATTTGTAGTTGTTGTGACTGAGATTGTCACTGTCGCCTGCGCAGTCATGCTAGCTGAATCTGTAACCTGCACTCTTGCAGTGTACGAGCTTGTTGCTGAATAAACATTATTATTCTGGACTGAAGTACTTGAAACATTATTTGCATCATAAGTTCCGTCATTTGTGAAATCCCAATTATATGTGTATGGTGCAGTTCCGCCTGATGCTGTTGCTGTGAAAGCGACTGCCAAAGGAACCGGTCCTGAAATTGGGTTTCCTGAAACTACTACACTTAAAGGTGTTGGTGCCGTTCCTGAAATTACTAAATTATAATTTTGAGTTACTGATGTTGCTCCATAACCTGAGTCACTTACAATAACTGAAAATGCATATATTCCTGCAACCGGATTAAACCAAGTAAGCAATCCCGTGTTTGAATTTATCAAAATTGGTGCTGCTGGCGTAATTGCTGATAATGAATATGTTAATGAATCTGCATCTGCATCTGTTGCGTTTACATCATATGAAAATGGTGTTCCTGGAGCTCCGTTAAGAGCAATCGGCAGAGCATTTGATGGTGTTATTACTGGAGCTGAATTTCTTATAGTTGTTGAATCTTCTCCGATAAATACTGTTCCTGCTATTCCTGTTTCTTTGTAAACCTTACAAGTCCATATTTCTCCCTTTGTTAACATTGAAGACAATATAGAATTCTGATTAGTATCAAGAATTACTTCATTTCCGTTTTGGAACCAAGTAAATATGTATCCTGAATCTGTTGGTGATTGAATTACATCGCAATTAAGATTTACTGTTGCAGAAGCGTTCTGATTAACCTGAACAAATTGATCTGCAAAAACGCTTACTTGACTAGTAAGAATTGCAAGAATTACAAAAAGTGCTTTAAAGATTAGTTTCATTTAGCGCCTCTAAAACCTGAAGCCTGCTGTACCGTAAAGCTGCTGGTAGCTAGCATCGACTCCTTTCTTTCCCTTGAATTGTGTTCCAAGTTTTCCGCCTACTCCTAATTCGAAGTGGCCTGGTTTGAATCTAACTTCTGCTCCTACGTCTCCGTTTGATGTTTCTCCCTGAAGATATCTTCCGGAAACATCTGCTTCTAAGTATGAGTTGAAAGCTTTTCTAACTCTTGCTTCATATTCTTTTAATGAAACTTGCTTAGGAGTTATTCTTGAAAATCCTGGAAGCGCTGTGTTGCTCAAAGTTTGCTCTTCATTTCCTTTAAGGAATGATGCTGCAACTCTTGCTTCTATTGAATCTGATCTTAAAATTCCTTCAACACCTGGACCACTTAGGCTTCTTGTTTCGTCTAAAGAGAAACCGTCGCCTATGTTCAAAGCTTTGATGTCTTCATTTGACAAAGCGTAAGTTACTCCTGCTCCTAAATTCTTTCTTAAAATTCCAAGAGCGCCTTTTCCTTTGAATCCTATTAAACTATAATCTCCGCTTAGCTTCTGGAAGTTTGCATCTGCTGCTAAATAAAGTCCGAGCAATTTCTCAAAGCTTGTTCTTCCTTCAACATTTGCAACTGCTCCTGATGCTGAATAAGTTTCAGTCTTTCCTGCAACAGAAACTCCTCTTGCATTAGTTGTGCTTGTAGTAACAGAATCTGTTCTGCTTCCGTAACCTGCGTTTATTTTTATGAATTTAACTGGAAGCATAGATTCTCCCACTGATTTTGAACCTGACTCCGTTTCCAAAGTTGCCATATGCATTATTGCATCTCTGACGTGCTGAGGAAGAGATGTTAAATCCATGTAGATAACGTCTGCTTTTCTGACAGTTCCTGTTCTGCTTTTTCCGTCAGCAGAGTATGGACCTCTATTGTCGTTTGGCATATCTGGTGTTAATGTTGCCAGCAATGCTTCTATTCCGCCTACTCTGACGTCGTCAGAGAATACTATGTGGAATTGTGAATATTTCTTTGTGTCTGGTGGCTGTGGAATGTTTCCGCTGTCATTAGGCTGGTAGAATGTTGGTGTGAAGAAAATATCTTCTAATGAACCTATCTGCTTTCCGTTAACATCTACTTTAATCTTAGATCTTTTAGCACGTTCTCTGTCCATAGTCAATCTAAGTTCTTTTCCAGAATTTAATTTGATTAGTTCAGGATTTCCTGTTTCTACTGTTATTGTTGCTTCTGGATCAAATGCTGAAAGCTGCTTATCTGTGCCAACTTCGTATAAATTTCCTTTAACTAGTTCGTATCTTACTTGACTAGCTGGAACTCCTTTCTTTTTCTGTGTGATTAGCCATTGGTATGCACTAGGATCTATTGGAGAAAGATTTGAATCTGTTCTTGCAACATAAGCCAACACTGCTTCTACAGGAGAGGGCATTTCGCTGTCTCCGTTATTCTTTATTGTTAAGCTTGAATCTCCAACCAAAACTGTTGCTGATGTGCTTCCCTTTGGAAGTTTGAAATCAAGTGCTTTTGGCCCTAATATTTTCAAATAACTTGTAAAAGGTACTTCTGAAGTTGTTGCACTCTGTGGTGATGCCTGACTCATAGTTGTAGCTGTTAAAGCTGGTGCTACTTCTGCTGCTCTAATTCCAATTGGAATTAAAGAAAGCAATCCGCCTGCAATCTTTGATTTTAAGTTTAATTTTTTCATTTTATTTGTCCCCCAATTATAATGTGGCTCCCCTCTTAGGACCTTTCTTTGGTACATCTTCGTCCTCTTCAACTGGTGATGTTGGTAAAACATCTGGCTTACAATCTTTTTCTGTAAGTTTTGCTTTCCATCCTTTTGGACATTTTCCTGATTTATTCTTGTGTATCTCTGACACAACTTTTTCTCCGTCACATTGATAACATGTAACTGCCTTTAATTTTGGTTTGTTATCATCATTATTTAGTTTTGACCCTTCTGGAGCTTTAGGTATTGTAACTAAATCGTTTAATCTTGTCACAACAGAATTACCGCTGACATCAATTGTAACTTGAACTGGATTTGTTGTATTGTAAGGTGCTGGAACTGTATTTCCGTTGTACATTAAAAGTGCGCTTGGTGCAACTGGTACAGCTACTGATTTTCCATATTTATTTAACGCAACACAGCTTCCCATTGAAAGTAATGCTGCAAGTGTAGCTCCTATTGCTCCCTTCTTCCAATTCTTTCTTGATTTTTCTAAATCTTCTGAGATTCCTGAGATTCTATTGTAAGTATCTGTTCCTATTTTTTGAGTTTCTTTTTGTCCAACATCAGTAGCAGGTTTCTGCCCTGCATATTTCTGAAGCTCACTTAAAATAGTTGTTAAAGCGCTTACGTGTCTTGAAGCATAATCTCTGAGTTCGCTTGAAATCTTTTCTTTTTCTCCAGCGAGTGCAGAAACTTCCTTTGCATAATCAGCTTTTACTTTATCGATCACTCCCGAGTAAGAAGTATTAGCTTGTTCTACTTTCTTATCAAATTCGTTAAGCTTTTCCATCAAAGCAGACGCTGTACCTAAAATTGTTTCAAGTGATTCCGTTTTAGTTGGTTTAACTTCAAATATCTGTTCAACTTGATTGCCAGTCAGTCCTGGTCCTTCACTTGAAGGTTTTGCCAGTTCTGGTTTTGGATCTCCGGCAGGATTAGCCGCAGGTAATGCGCAATAAGGTTGGAATTTCTTAGGAATATCTTTCATCAATGCATGGGCAATATTATATGATGCGAATGATTTGCCTGCAAATTTATCGAATACAGCTTCCAGTGCTGCCAGATCAGAATCAAAAATTGTTCTATCGGCTGGAAGTGACTTATCTTCATATGCTTTTTTAATATCAGGCATATGATAAATCAAAGCTGCTGCCAGATTTCTTGGCAGCTCTCCCTTAATCGCTTTTCTATTGATTACATCATAGAATTCAGTAATACGCTGTGTCGGATTTGTATCAAATGGACTTGATTCTGTCATTTTTTTAACCACCCTGAATGACCGCAAATATGCAGTCTTACCTGCATAAAGATAGTACTAGTATATAAATCTTTTGAATTTGTTGCTACTTGAGAGTGAATAAAGTACTAAAACCCATTCAAAAGCTATTTAAACCAGCCATTGCCTTTAAAATTGGGGGTTTAGATGACTAAAGAAGACTTAGAGCTTGATTTAAGCAAAATAACCTTTTCCAGGGAAAAAGCTCTCCATTTCTTCAAAAAATACGGCACTTTCCTGCTAGTTTTGATTCCTGTTTTGCTGGCGGCATACATAAGGCTTATACCTTCCACTATGCCAATAACAGATGACTGGGCAAGATCAACTGTCGATTCTTACTACAAAAACCAGATTGGAAATCAGGTAAGAGAACAATACCCTAATTTGCCAAACGAAAACGTCCAGAGCATAATTGACCAGCAATATGCTGAATTCAAAAAACAGAACAAAGCGCTTGTTCAGCAGCAAATCAAAGAAACATCTAATCAGATAAAATCAAGTTTCCAGGATGAAAACGGCTATATCTACATGCCCGATATAGATCCATATCAATGGTTAAGATATGCTAGAAATTATATTGAAAAGGGACAAGTTGGAGATGAAGTAAGAGATGGAATCCAATGGGATAACCATATGCTTGCACCAAAAGGAACTGATGCGACATCAAGGCCTCACCCGATTATTCTTGCATACTTATACAAAATAATGAAAATATTTTCTTCAAAAATAACTTTAATGCAAAGCGCAACATATTTCCCAGTCATACTTGCTGCCCTCTCAATAATTCCTGTTTTTTTCATAGCGAAAATATTTGCCGGAAATGTCGGAGGTTTTTTTGCGGGAATAATGATGGCAATAAACGGTGCATTCCTTACAAGGACAACATGGGGTCATCCGGATACTGATGTTTATGCTATTTTCTTCGCTGCTTATTTCGCTTGGTTTTTTTTCCTGACATTAAATGCTGATAATCTGAAAAAACGCCTTATTCACTCAGCACTTGCCGGTTTATCGATAGGATTATTCAGCTTATTCTGGACAGGATGGTGGTATGTGTTTGATTTCGCTTTGGCGACATTGGGAATTTATATTCTGTATGTTTTCTTTTTTGAAAATAAAGAAAAATCCTTGAAAGCATTAAAAGAAAATGCAGAAATTAAGTCTATTCTTGCTGCAACAGGAATGATAATTCTTGCATCGGCATTATTTGTTACATTATTAACTAATTTCTCTACGTTTACAGGTTCTGTTGCTGCTCCGTTCAAATTTACAACCATAAAAGAAGCAAGCCATGCTTCATTGTGGCCTAATGTTTATACAACGGTTGCAGAACTCAACCAAGCCTCGTTAAAATCAATAATAAATATGGCAGGAGGAAATCTTTTCTTTTACATATCCCTAATTGGAATTGCTCTATTACTATTAATAAAAACAGATGGAAAAAGAAAATACATGCCTTACGCACTTATGTCAATATTCTGGTACATAGGAATACTTTATGCAAGTACAAAGGGGATAAGATTCAGCATGATGATTGTTCCTCCTCTAGCGATTGGAATCGGCGCAGCCGCGGGAATAATGTATTCGAAATTATCGGAATATCTGACAGATATGGGAATAGACAAAAAAATAACTAAAACAATAACCGTTCTTATTTTCCTCGTAATTCTTTTATCGTATGCGAAAGGAGTAGCTGGTTCAATTAAAAGCGACATACCGATAATAAATGATGCATGGTATAATTCCTTGAATAAAATAAAGCTTGAATCCCAGCCAAATGCGATAATAAACTCATGGTGGGATTTTGGCCATCATTTCAAATACTTTGCAGACAGAGCAGTAACTTTCGACGGAGCAAGCCAGAATTCTCCTATGGCTCACTGGATTGGAAAAGTATTGCTGACAGATAAAGAAAAAGAAGCCATCGGCATTTTAAGAATGCTTGACTGCGGCTCCAATGATGCATTCGAGATATTGAATTCATATGTAAATAATTCCCATCAGACTGTCGATATGCTATACAGCATCGTCATAATGGACAAATCTGGCGCAAATTCATACCTAAAAAGCAAGAATATTCCTGATGAAAAGATTTCTGCTGTTCTTGAAAAAACACACTGCAGTCCTCCAGAAAATTATTTCATAACCAGCGAAGACATGGTTGGTAAGGCTGCAGTCTGGGCGCACTTTGGAAGCTGGGATTTCAACAGGGCAGATGCATGGATAAATGCAAGAAACTTGCCAAAAGAAGAAGCAATAAAATACATACAGAAAGCATTTAAAAGCTCAGAAGAAGAGGCTAAAAATGTTTATTTCAAGATTAAAAGCATCACTAACGAAAACGAAGCAAATAACTGGATTGCATCATGGCCTGGCTATGGAAACGAGCAGGGATGCTCAGAACAGAACGAAAATCTCGTCTGCGGAGGAGTTTTAATAAATCTTGAAACAAAAGATGTGCAGATTTCAACAGACAAAGGGATGCAAAAGCCGGATTCGATAGTTTATTCTGAGAACAATCAATTAATTAAGAAATCATTTGACGATGGAATAGGGCAAAGCCTGCTTCTTATCCAAAATGGAAATTCCTATAAGATAATAATCACATCTACGCAGCTGACTCAGAGCATTTTCACAAAGTTATTTTTCTATAACGGGGTCGGAACTTCCCAGTTCGAAAAATTCAGCGATCAGACAACAATCAACGGAGAAAGAATAATTATCTGGAAGGTAAGATGGTAAGTCTGAATAATAGCCCAAAAATAGCAATATTTATTCCGACATACAATGCAGCAAAAACGCTGCCAAGGGTTCTCGACAGGATCCCAAATAAAATAAAACACAATGTAAAAGAAATATTCGTTGCTGATGATGAATCAAAAGACAACACATATCTTGTCGGAATCGGATACAAGGAAAAATCAGGCATGAATAATCTTAAGGTTTATCATCATGCTAAAAATAAAGGTTATGGCGGAAACCAGAAATGGGCCTATCAGTACTGCATAGATAAAGGATATGATGTGGTTGTTATGCTTCACGGAGATGCACAGTATGCCCCTGAAAAAATTCCTGATCTGCTTAAGCCGTTCTATGGTAAAAATGTGGACAGGATAGGGATGGTTTTCGGATCAAGAATGAAAGGAGACCCGTTGAAAGGAGGGATGCCTTTGTATAAATTCCTCGGAAACAAATTCCTTACTATCGTCGAGAATGTAGTGCTTGGTTTGAATCTGTCAGAATACCACAGCGGTTACAGAGCATACAACTGCAATAATCTCAGGAAAATTCCTTTTCACTTATGCTCTGATGACTTCCATTTCGATACCGAAATAATAATACAGCTGAAACTTGCTGGATTTCAGATTCTTGAAACTCCTATTCCGACTTATTATGGAGATGAAAGATCCCACGTCAATGTGATAAGCTACGGAATGAATATTCTAAAAGCTCTTTATCAATATCTGTTATTCACGACAGGAATCAAAAAAATAAAAAAATATGAAATCAGAGCATGAAAATAAAAAAGAGCCAGATTATTTACGGAATTCTTGTTCTTGTATTTATTTTAAGCGTTCTTCCCTGGATGAAAGAAGGAATTCCGTTTACTGATGATTACAGGCATCATGCATCAAGGGCTTGGTTTGTAAAGGAAGAGTTTAAGCAGATGCAGTTCTCGGAATGGATGCCGTATATTTATGGCGGATGGCCATTTTTTCATTTCTATCATCCGATGTTTTACCTGATAACAAGTCCCATCGCAGTATTATTTAATCCCATCTTATTTCTTAAAATTGCAACAATAGCCACTTATGCTATCGCCCTTTTTGGAACTTTCTATGCCGCAAAAGTCCTGTTCAAAGATGAAGAAATTGCCATGATTACAGCCATTGCTTACTTCATGTCATCCCATTTCCTTTTTCATGCAACAGTTGCAGGAGCTCTTCCAAGATTAATGGCAATTGCTCTTGTTCCGCTTGCTTCTTCTTTTTTCATCAAAGCGCTTGAAGAAAACAGTAAAAAGATGGTGGCAGTCAGTGCCGTTTTGCTTGCAGTTTTATTTATGACTCACATGTCTGTTGCAGTTCCCGTTTTTATCATCTGTTTCATGTACCTTCTGTATAACACATACCTGAATAAAGATTTAAAATCATTCGGAAAAGGAGTGTTAATATTTATGATTGCAGTCTTATTGTCTGCAGCATGGCTTTTACCTCTTCTTCTTGAAAAAGATTACGGAAATTTTCCGGAAAGCGAGGAAAAGATTGGTGCACCATATCTTGAACAGTCATTCAGGAACTTCGGAATACATCACAACGGACAGCATTACATAAGAAGCAATTATTTCGGATATGCTACTTTGGCCCTTGCAATTATCGGATTATTATTCATCAGAAAAAACAATACTGTCAATTTCTTGAAAGTTGGGTTTATCGCTTCAATATTTTTATATTTCAATATTTTTAGCTTATTGAACTACATTCCTCTATTAAAAACGGCATTGACTGGAAGTTCTTCTTATTTCATAAGCGCCGTCGTATTCAATGCTGCAATGCTTGCTGGAATGACAGCAAAATCGCTGTCAAAAACATTAAAGAAAAACTATCCAATATATCTAATCGCAGCAATAATATTGATTGAGCTTTATCCCGGATTAAATGCTTTTTCATACGGATGGAGCGGCCAAAAAACCGAGAATTTCATCAATCCGCCTGCGCTAATCCAGGCATGGGATTTCATAAAACAGCAGGAGGGAAACTTTGCAGTGTTTTCTTCGGTTGGCCAGGCATCTGAAATATACCACAACAAGCAGGAATTCGGATTTGACTGGATCGGCTGTCCGCAGTGTGTCCAAAAAGAAACTTACAGAATCCATAATTCAATATGGCAGAATTTCACAAAAGGGATAAAAGATGACGAGCAGCTCGGATATTTAGGAGTTAAATATTACGTTATTCCGTGCCAGCATAAGGTTGAAAATAAGCTTGCGTATACAAACGGAGCAGTATGCGTATATGAAAATGAGAAATTTAAGCCGATGATTGATTCTGAATCGAAAATAAGTGATGTTAAGTACGGATTAGACAGCTTGTCATTTAAATCAGAGTCCGAAAAAGCCACAGCCACCATAATTAAAATAAATTATTTCAAGCCTCACTGGCGTGCATACATAAATGGCAATGAAGTTCAGATAAGTGAGGCATGGCCTGAATTCATGTCAATATCTGTTCCTGCAGGACAGAATAAGGTTTTGTTCAAATACGAAACAAATACCCTGCATATAGTCTCATGGTTCATAACCTTTTTAACCATAGTTTTGGGGGTTTACTATATAAGAAAATGAAA
>DUFL01000060.1 GCA_013331965.1 Candidatus Woesearchaeota archaeon
CAGTGTCCGATTAGTTGAGATCTGGAACGGAACCTAAAAGAACCCGCTCAACCCTTTCTGGCTGTGGCCTTTGATCAAATCCCTGAAATTCAGGCCGTAAAAACTCAACACTGTATCAGCCAATGGCTCAATCTGCTTTTCAATGTAATACTCGTAATCAATCTTCAGTCCTTTCATAAGTTCAGCAGGATAAGGCTCATTTCCTTCTGCAATATAATACTCTATCACGCTGCTTGTTATCTTTTTTAATTTCCTTGCCGCTTTGACGTGAGGGGGAGTTGTTTTTGTATATTGCTCGAGTTCTTTTCTTATCGATTTTCTTATGATAAGCTTGTCATCCATTTTCCCTTCTTTTATCTTATTGACATAATCTTTTATATATTTTTTAATCTCGTCTTCTTTTCCGTGGAAAATAAGCTCCAATAATTTGTATTGAAATTCCTTTGCTGCCTCGCACCAGTCTCCCCTCACAAATTCCATTCCGGTAACATCAATCTCCTCTTTTCCATCCTTGACTCTCAGTCCGGCATATCGTTTCTTGGAGCCTGTTTCAGTGCCTCTTGTCTTAGGCATCATAAATCTTCTGAATACCTTGTCAAACTGCAGTTCCATAAAAGATTCTCTTTCATAATTTTCTTTTATATAATCATTAAGAAAACTGTTTATTGTTCCGGCAAGATGATTCCCTGTTTTTTCCGATTCTTCGGATGATTTTGAATTCGGAAGGATGAATAATGAATCAGTATCGCCATAAATGACCTTGTACCCTGCTTCTTTTATCTTATCTGCGCAAAGTTTTATCATAAACTGGCCGGTATGGGTTATTGCATTGGCAATATCCAGTGAATAATATCTTGAAGCTGGATTGGCTAAAGCGCCAAACATTGAATTCATCAGTATCTTTAATGCATTGCTTGCAGTTGTATCTTTTTTCTTTTTGGCAATATCCCTCTGCTTCCAGACACGTTCAATTATCTGAGGAAGAAACCCGAAATCATTCCTAAACACTGCACCATTTGCGCATTTGATGTATTTTTTCCTGTCCAATTCTTTTGGAGGCTTTTCTACAAACGAATACGGATCTATGTTAAATGTTCTCATCAATGAAGGATACAGGCTTTTGAAATCGAGGACTATGACATAATCATAGATTCCGGGAATGGATTCCATTACAAATCCCCCCTTTATCCTTTCCTCATCCCTGTTGATTTCTCCAAGAGAATTTGCGACTATGCCGTGTTTGATGAGTGTCCTCAGATATAATGAGTCAAGGGATGCGACTGATGCATTTACTCTGTCCATCGACATTCCAGTAAGAAATGATCGAAGCGCCGTCAGATTTATCAGATCAAGCTTGTTCAGGATGTCATAGACTAATTTTGAATCGGACAGATTATAATCAACAAGCTTCTGCGGATTGTTTTTATAAGCATCATGTATCTCTTCAAATTTATTTTCATGTCCTATCAGTTTTCTTTCGCCCAAAATTTCTCTTGCAGCAGTATCAAGCCTGTAATCCTGAAGTTTTATGAAAGAGCCTTTCAGGAGCTGAATTCCGTCCAGGACCTGCCTTCCGGGAAAATCAGCCTTAGAATCCTTGAAAAATGAGCTTTCTATCCTTAATTTGCACGGCCAGTCAGCTCTTCCGAGCTTGAATTCAATCTTATGCTGGTCGAATTTCTGTTTTAGATAATCAAGGTCAAAATCAACAATATTCCACCCGACAATCAAATCAGGATCTAAATCGATAATTTTCTGCCTAAATGCCTGAAGGAGCGATTTCTCATCTCCAAATGAGACTGCATCATTAAGATTCTTATCGCTTATGATGAATACTTTCTTATATTCTCCGTCATACATTGATATGGAATATATTTTCTTTTTCGGATCCGGGTCTTCTGCTTCGATATCTATTGAAAGAACTTTAAGATTTGGATGGAACTCAGCAGGCTTTAATTCCGGATTTTCGTAAATTCTGTCGACATAATTTGCTTTCTTGAACTCTCCATTGATTTCCATCGAAGCAGTTATGTCGTGGTCAATCAGGAACCTGTTTGTGAAAAGAACGTCTGATTCGTATGTTTTGACCTTGTGATTTTCAAGCAGGTCTCTCTTTTCCTTCAATTCAGACGGAATTTTGAAGATTACTTTTGTTAATTTTTCTCCCTTAAAATTATGCTTTTCTGTTTCTTCGAATTCTGCCGTGATTAATTCTTCTGCTTTTTTTTGATCTTCTGTTTTTATGTAGAAATACGGTTTATACTCATTGATGGTAAGAAAACTCTCTCCGTTTTCAAGCCTTCCGAACAGGTAGATTAAAGCTTTATCTTTCTCATCAGATATTCTGTAAGTCGGATAAACAATAAACCCCCTCATAAACAATAAAATAAGACACGATTTAATAAACCTTAGCCTTTGAAAACAGGGACTTAAAGGCCTTAAAAGCAGTTTAAGGGCAAAGTTTAAATAAACCTCAAAACCAATAAAATCCATGGGAGATAAGTACGATTTCAGGCAGGAAGAACCTAAATGGCTTAGGTTTTGGGAGGCTCAGAATCTTTACAAGTTTGATGAAAAATCTAAGAAGAAAGTATACTCCATAGACACCCCTCCGCCGTATAAATCGGGACATATTCATTTAGGTCATGCTTTCAGCTATTCTCAGCAGGACTTTATCGCGAGATTCAGGAGAATGCGAGGCTTCAATGTTTTCTATCCGTGGGGGACTGATGATAACGGTCTTCCTACCGAAAGATTCGTTGAAAAAAAATATAATGTCAAATCCGCCAATATGCCGAGGCACGACTTTATCGCGTTATGCAAAAAAACAGTTGATGAGATGGATGAGGAATTTACGTTTGGCTGGAGAAGGCTTGGAATCTCTGCTTATTTTAAGGAAAGCTATTCTACGATTGATGACTGGTGCAGAAAAACATCGCAAAGATCGTTTATCAATTTGGTAAATAAAAAACTTGCATATCAGCTTGAAGCTCCGACAATGTGGTGCGTCAACTGCCAGACTGCGCTTGCTCAGGCAGAATTAGAGGACAAAGAACTTGATTCAACATTCAATGACGTCCAGTTTGAAACTGAAAATAAGGAAAAGATAATAATAGCAACAACACGTCCGGAACTTATTCCTGCCTGCGTCTGTATCTATGTCCATCCTGATGATGCGAGATACAAGAAATTAGTCGGGGAAAAAGCTGTTGTTCCGTTATTCAAATATAAAATTCCTATTTTTGCGGATGAATCTGCAGATCCTGAAAAAGGAACCGGAATACTGATGATTTGCTCGTATGGAGATAAATACGATGCAGAAGCGATAATGAAAAGAAAGCTTGAACCGAGGCTTGTCCTGACAAAAGACGGAAAAATGAATAAACTGGCAGGGAAATATGAAGGCCTTAAGATTAAGGAAGCAAGAAATGAAATCTTAAATGATCTGGAGGCAGAAGGAATGCTTTTGAAAAAAAAACACATCAGGCACGCAGTTAATGTCCATGAGAGGTGCGGAACCGAGATAGAATTTCTAACGACAAAACAGTGGTTTATTAAATTACTTGAGAACAAGAAAAAATTCATAGACGCAGGAAGAAAAATTAACTGGTATCCTGAATTCATGCGCTCGAGATATGAAAAATGGGTTGAAGGATTGGGATGGGACTGGTGCATCTCAAGACAGAGGCATTACGGAGTTCCAATTCCCGTCTGGTACTGCAAAAAATGCGGAGAGATTAAACTTCCTGACGACAAACAGCTTCCTGTTGACCCGAAGGAAGACAAGCCGAAAACAAAATGCAAATGCGGTTCTGACGATTTTGAAGGAGAGCAGGATGTATTTGACACATGGGCAACTTCATCCCTGACGCCGCAGATAATATCAAAATGGAAGGAAGATGATTCTTTTTTCAGAAAAACATACCCTAACGATTTAAGGCCGCAGGCGCATGACATCATCAGAACATGGGCGTTTTATACGATTGTTAAATCTTTATATCACGATAATTCAATCCCGTGGAAAAACATAATTGTAAGCGGTTATCTTCTGGCAGGAAAAGAGAAAATGTCAAAATCCAAGGGCAATGTAATTGACCCTCTTGAAACGATAAACAAATATGGCTCTGACGCATTAAGATTCTGGGCGTCTGGGGCAAAATTAGGAGGAGATCTTGCATACCAGGAAAAGGATCTTATAACCGGGCAAAAAACTGTGACCAAATTATGGAATGCTGCAAGATTCGCGTTAATGCAGCTTGAAGACTACAACAACGAAAAAGAAGGAATCAATGAAATTGACAGATGGATGCTTACAAAACTGAATAAGCTTATCAAAAGCGCCACCGATTCTTTTGAAGCATATGAATATGCGAAAGCAAAAGCTGATATCGATTATTTTTTCTGGCACGATTTATGCGATAATTATTTAGAAATAATAAAAGACAGGATCTATAATCCTCAGAACTATAAAGAAGGCAAAAAAGGGGCCCAATATGTTCTGCATAAATCAATCCTGTCTGTTTTGAAAATGTTTGCACCAATTATGCCTTACATCACTGAAGAAATCTATCATTTGAAGTATGACAAGGAAGAGAACTGCAAATCGATACATATTTCCAAATGGCCGGAGTTTGATAAAAAAGAAATTAATGAAAAATCAGAAAAAGCAGGCGATTTGGCAGTCGAGATAATATCTGCAGTAAGAAAATTCAAGGCTGAAAAGAACCTCTCTCTTAAGACTGAACTGAAGAGCCTGACAATTGACACAAAAGACAGGGAACTTGTTGAAATGGTCTCGAGCGACATCAAGGCAGCGACCAGAGCACAGGCTATAGGCTTTGGGAAGGCTGAAAACGAGGTTTCCAAGGACTTACGAATAAATATAGAACTAGCATAAAATTTAAATATTACTTAGTGGTGGCAACTAGTATGAAAAACAAACTTAACCCGGACAAGCATGTAATTTTAAGATGCGCAACACCTTCCGGAGAAAATGTTGAGTACTGGATTGAAAGAAAGTCCGGTAAAATTTATCCTACATTAAGGGGGTGGGTTGTTGAGCTGAGAGGATTTGCTGAAGATATCATTCAAAAAACAATGTTAAATCCTGACGGGACATATCAGCCGGCGCTGCATTTAGCGCCACATGACCATGAAGCATTCACAGAAGAATTTTTAGAGCCGGAAAAGATTCATCTTGCCAGAATTGAAGACGGCAAATATTTAATAACAAAAGATCCTTTCGCTGTCAAAACAGGTAGTGCGCTTTCATTCAGAGAAACACTAGATGTTCTGGCAGATTACAATACTCCTTCACGGGAGTTCGCTGCGCTGGAAAAACTGGACGGACTGGAAAGAAGCGTTAATAATACACTTGCTGAACTGCCGATGATTATGCCTTCTTCACAAGGAGACCATGTTCAGAATCATCAATAAGGTATCCTTTTGATCTTATTTCATTTCTCAATTCGTCTGCTTTTTTGAAATCCTTTCTTTTTCTTGCTTCATCTCTTTTACTGATTAACTCTTTTATTTCTTTCGGGATCTCTTCTGCTTCAAAATTCATGAAATCAAACAGTTCGTTGAGTTCTTTCATGAATGACAGAACATGCTTTCCTGAGTTTCCCTCTTTGTTGATGTCCCTGATGAACTTGAATAAAGAAGCGAGAGCGATTGGTGTATTTATGTCTTCATTTAGGGAATTAATGATAGATGTTCTTGTTTTTTCTATACGCTTAGTATTTTCTTTGTCATCCTTCTTCCTGTCTATGCTGAAGATAAAATCGTCTATTCTCTGCAGGCTGTGTTTTGCCTGGTCAAGAAATTCCGGCGCATAATTTAACGGCATTCGATAATGATTTGATAAAAAGAAATATCTCAATGTCCTGTAATCGTGGTTCTTCAATGCCTCTCTTATTGTAAAAAAATTTCCTTTAGACTTACTCATCTTTTCTGAATTAATATTCAGGAAACCTGTGTGCATCCAGTATCTGACCAATGGCTTTTTTCCTGATGCCGCTTCAATCTGGGCAATCTCTGCTTCATGATGCGGGAAAATAAGGTCAACAGCACCGCCATGAACATCATACTGAGGACCGAAAAATGATTCAGTTATTGCTGTGTCTTCAATATGCCAGCCTGGCCTTCCTTTTCCAAGTTCTGTTTCCCATGATGGCTCTCCTTCCTTATATAATTTCCATAGGCAGAAGTCTCCGTTGTTGCGTTTTTCCTCATTTTCATCTATTCTTGAGACAGCATCTTCATCCTGCAATATTGTTCTTCCTGAAAGCTTTCCGTAATCCGGAAACTTCTTTAAATCAAAATAATATCCATCAGAGATCTTGTACGCATATCCTTTTTTGACAAGCTGATTTACCTGTTTGACAATCTGCGGTATGTAATCAGTTGCCCGTGCATATTTTGTGACTGAAGTGTTGTGCAGAGACTTCATATCTTCCATATATATCTTTTCAAACTCTTCCGTAAGCTGTTTTGGTGTTAATTTTTTTTCTTTAGCTCTGTTGATTATTTTATCATCCATATCTGTTATGTTCTGAAGATAAAAAATATCAAATCCTGATTTTCTAAGGAATCTTACTATGAAATCAAACTGGGTGTATGTTTTAGCATGTCCTAAATGAGAATAATCATATACTGTCGGGCCGCAGACGAAGAAATTTACTTTTTTGCCTTTTATCGGTTTGAATAATTCTAATTTTCTTCCTAATGTGTTGAATAGCTTTAATGTCATTTCTTCTTTACCACGAACATCGCATGGTCCCTTTCAAATGGTTCAAGCGAGCGGTAATCAACAATTGTAACTGATCTTTCAAGTATTTGCTTCACTTCCCTGAATATGACTTCAGGATGCTTAGATACATCAATTGATTTTGCTTTTACTGTCAATAATCCGAATCCTCCTGATTTTAGGTAGAAATTCACATTCTTCAGAAATATTCCGACCTGATCCCTCTGCGCAACATCCTGGAATACAACATCAACATCCCCGACATATTGTTTATAACTCTCTGGGTTTTTTGCATCTGCAAAAATCGGTAGCATATTCTTTCTTTTTTCAACGACAAACATGAAATTCCTCATAACTCTCGGAGCAAAATCAAGTCCATAAACAAATCCCTCATATCCTACAATATCTGAAACATGGCTTGCTGTCGTTCCTGAAGAGCATCCCAAGTATAATACCTTAGAGCCGGGTTTTATCCCGATCTGGGATACACCCTTCATAATTGCTGCTCCCAATTTTGATTTTTTGCAATCCCAAATTCTGTACAAGTCTTTTCCTTCTCTTATGAATTTTTCTCCGTAAACAGAGTCAGGAACTAATGCTTTTGTAGCAATCTGCATCCTTTTTCCTTTATCAACAAATACTCCTTTTAACTGTTGGTGAGGCATCATTTTGATAATTCCTTGCATCTTTTATCCAATTGCTCTGTTAATTTATTTCCTATAAATTTGCCTTTGAAAAAATCAACTTTTGCGGCGATTGAGATTTTGTCTCCTAACGCTCTTGCCATCTTTCCTTTATTTATTGGTCTTACTTTTGAAACTAACGCACTTTCATGCAATATTCCGTATTTTGGAGGAAGATTGTTTTTATTTCTTAAATGCCTGAACAAAGCTTTTTCCGCTCCTAAAATCTGTATTGTTGAAGCCGGGAATTTTGAAAGCCTTTCCAATGAGCCAGCTAAAGAAATTAATTTTGCTCCTATTAAAACTCCTGCTGTTGCTGCTATGTTAGGGGCGACTTTTTTCATCATGGATTCAAGATATGCTTCCTGTTCTTTGCTTAATTCATACAACAATTTGATATGTTTTGCCAGATTGAATATAGCATCAAGGTCTGATTTTGGCAGGTCAGCACCCATTGTGTCTTTTACCTTGATTTCTCTCAATAAATCTTCTTTCTTTCTTGTCAGAATTAACGTTACAAACCTGAAATGGTCTTCAGTCGCATGAGAAAACTCAGGATTGTACAGTTCATACCATTCTCTCAGTCTTTTAACCAAAAGATTGATTGCTTTATCTAACTCATCCAGGCCTGTACTTGCCTGCAAGACCAGCCAGTCTTCAGTTACAGCCGCCTTCAGCTTCTCCCGGACATCGATTATGGCTTGTTCCCTAAGCTTCTGTAAATCCATAGAAATAGACTGGTTTAAAGTGATTTATAAAGGTATTGGGTTTATTTTGAATATGTTGAAAGTTGGCGCCTGCGCGGCTAGCTATGTTAGCTTTTAACGGTTTTTTAGTTTATAATAATTAAAACGAAAATCCGGCATGGGTACGGCGTATTTTGGACGCTAACTTTATTCTTGAATAACTTACTGCACGGACAGTAAATAGAATATTTATGAGAATTCCCTAACTGATAACAGTTCCTTTGAACTTCTTTCCTAAAATGACATTTTCCAAATTATCCATTCCCTTCAAGATAACCGTCTTAATCTTGTGCTTCTTTATTATTTTCGCTCCACTTTGGTCAAGAACGAAATGCTGTCCTGCCTTGAACTTGATTTTCGAGACTATCTTCCAAAAATCATCAAATGATATCTTTGGAATGAATTTTGCATCCTTATGTGTTTTCGGATTTTTGTCGAACAACCCGTCAACATCAGTCACATTTATGAACATCTCTGCTTTAAGATAATTAGAGACCTGGGCAGCGGTCGCGTCACTTGTCATTTTTGGATGAAATCCTAATGCGCCAATCACCACAACATTCCTTTTCCTTAATTCCTGTTTTACCTCTTTTAATGAATCAGGCATCAGTACATTTTCGTGTATTATCAAAGATACCAGTGTTGCATTGAGTTTAGTTGCTCTAACTCCCGCTAAAGAAGAAAAATAATCAGATACTCCAAAATGCTTTGCTGCTTTGATATAGTCTCTTGCCGGCTTTCCGCCGCCGCAGACAATGACCAATTTATTTTTTTTTGACAGTTTAGAAACAGTTTTCTTCAGTTGTTTCAGAAAAGAAATATCAATCTTGCCGGGAACAATAGCACTTCCTCCGACCGAGAGGATATATGTTTTCATACATCATTTTTAGCGGCTATGCTTTATAAAACTTTACACGAACTAAGCAAAAACACAGACCAGACAATAGTAAAAATACCAGCAAACTAAGNNAAACATTTTTTGGATTGTAATTATAATAATAAAATTTAGCCGGGGTTTTACTTCTTAGAAACAAATTGATTATCCTTGATGTAAAACCTGTAAAGCAATGAAACCCCTTTTGTAATTCCTATCCGTTTAGCCTTAACAATTGAAAACTTCTCTTTTTTTGAAGGAATCTCAATTCTTAATCTCGATTTAGCTGAAGTTAAATCGCAAAAGTTATCTTTTCTTGTTATTCCTAAAGCTGAAGTCAGTTTTCCGGGGCCTGAACATAAATTCTTAATGTCGTCACACCTGCGATTTCTCTTCATTTTCTCAATGCCGAAAACAGGCTCCAAAGCCCGTATCAAAACAGCCTCACCCACTCCTTTTTTATTTGTTGTACAATTGAAACACTCATACATTCCGTAAACAAGATAAACATAAGCCCGCCCGGGATTGTCAAACATCGCTTTGTTTCTTTCAGACAACCCTTTGTAGGAATGAGAAGCGGCATCATCAAATAAATAAGCCTCAGTCTCCACAATCTTTCCTATAATTTTTTCTTTGGAAGTTGAACGAACAAGATAAGCTCCAAGAAGATTTTTTGCTACATCTAATGTTGACTTATTAAAAAGATTGGATATTTTATTATTGATTTTCATCCTTGTACAGTTCTTCAGCGGCTGAAGCAAATGCTGGTCTTGTGATAAGCACTCCGACTGTAACCCCCACAATTGAAGTTATCGCAAATCCTTTGAGCAAGCCAGCGCCTGCAAATAATAATGGAATCATGGATGCGACTGCTGTGAAATAAGCCGCAAATATTATGAAGAATGCATTTTTCATCCTTCTGATCCAGCTGAGTTCAACATTTCTTTTTGAAGTAAGCTCGTCCATAATCACTATCTGGTCATTGACTCCTGTTCCTATCGCAACTAATATTCCTGCGATTGCTGCAATATCCAGATTAGCTCCAAGCAAAACCATTGTTCCCAAAGTCAGGGTAACCTCAGACAAAGATGTTATAAAGATTGGGATGACAATCGCTATTTTTCTGTATCTTAAGAAGATTATTGCAGTGACAGCAGCAAGAGCGATCAGCAGCATCTTAATTGCATTGCTGACAAATGTTTTCCCCAAGACAGGAGAGATGGAATCTACCTTAACTATGCTTAATTTGACAGGCAAGGAACCAGTAATAAGGATTGTCTGCAGCCTTTTCATATTAGAAAGAGCCGCCAGCTGTGATTCTTCCCTTGTTCTTCCAAGTCCCGGGCCGGAAATTGCAATATCTACCACAACACGCCCCCTTAAATCGGAACCAATCTGAAGCTGGTCAACCAACTGATCATCTAAATACAAAGAAATCGGAGAAGATAAGTACTGTCCGGTTACCTGCAATGGTTTTGTCGCATCTGCCATGCTCTGTGCAGCACTGGGACTTAATGCGATTGAAAACTGGAAAGTTGATGCCCATTCTGTTTCTGAGCTTTGCTGTGAAGCACGGAAAGGAGATAATCCTGAGCAGTCTGCTGACCTGCACACATAAGTTACATCCTGACCTCCTCTAAAAACAGAAGTATTTCCTATCTTAGCTTCAAACTTTCCCTGCTTTGAAATCAAATCTATGATTTCCTGCGAATTTTCTCCTGCAACTTCAATCATGATATATTTATTGCCTTCTAAATCGGATGTTGGTCTTATTGTTACGTCAGAAAGCCCGAAAACATTAAGCCTTTCGTTCATGTTCAGAAGCAATATTTCCATGTCATCGTCTGAAATCTTATCTTCCGGTTCAAGAATAATCCTGGTGCCGCCCTGTAAATCAAGTCCTTTTTTAATGTTCGTAGTCGGGGCATCAACTACCGTCAGTCCTAAATCCGGCTTTCCGTCTTTGAGTTTCGTAATTAAGCTGTATGCATTCTTGTTTGTTTTCACGCTGACTGGCTCATCAGCAGAAAAAGAACTTTGAGCTCCATAATAATCGGCAATATTCTTTATTTCCACTTCATTTATGGCAATGATTTTTTCTCTGCTCAGAGGAGAAGAAGTTGGTTTTGGATTTGTTATCCCGCCGATTGAAGCTGAACTGTTATATTCGACGCTTCTTATCGAAACGCCTTCATTAAAAAAATGAGGATTTATAGCAAATACAGACATGAGCAAAGCTGTGAACAATATGAATGACCTGAAATTGAATGCTGCTTTCCTAATGTTCATTTTGTTTCTCCTTCTTCTCAACGTACATTCTCAATAGTGCTGCGTTAAACAGCCATGTATAGATTATATCGGCCGGAAGACCCCATGCTAAAATAAAAGTTATCTGCTTCAGTAATTCAGATTCTGTGAAGAAGTAGCCGATTGTGACTGCGACAACGGCCGTCAATGTCATTGTGAGCCCAGTCATTATTGTCGAGGCCATTCTTTCAGAAACTGTCCCTTCTTTTCTTTTAAGAACTCTTGTGGTGAGCAGAATATCAGTATCGATGGAATAACCTATCAGCATCAGGAATGCCGCAATGCTTCCGGTTGTTAATTTCAGTCCGAACAGCACGAAAACGGTCATCGCGAACAATAAATCCGCGACAACTGAAAATACTGCATAAAAACTGGGTAAAAATGATCTGAAGTAAATATAAACAACGAATGAAATTGCAAGAAAAGCCAAAAGAAGCGCGATCATCGCCTGCTTAAAGAATGACTTTCCCAGGCTAGGCCCGGTCGTGTCGATTGTATAAAGAGATTTGTCCAATGGGCCTGTTTTTTCTTCTATAGATTTCAGCAGATCACCTGAAGAAACATCAGATGCCTCAACTATCATTCCAACATCGGTTCCTGCTCTGCTCAATGACCTTACACTGAGATCAGAGCCGGGATATTTTTCTGTTAAAAATGACTCAAATTCTTTGATATCAAAAGACTGTGCTATCGAAATCGTTGTTCCACCTTTCAGGGAAACGCCGGTTTGGATAAATTCCCCAGTTTTTGCGTAATTATTTCCTAAGATAAACAGGCTGAAAAGCAGAAGAAAAACCGGGAGTATTAACAGCTGCTTATATCTATGTTCATAGAAGTAACTTATCCTGCTTAACACACCCTTTAGCATAGGAAAAAGAAGGATTTAAGTTTTTTATAATACTATTTATTTACAATATAGAAGATAATCGTATCATCATCACTTCTCTTCGTCTATGTCCACTCCCTGCTGTTTGTAGAACTTCTTAAGCTCAGAAAGTGGAACTTTTTGCGGCTCAGAAGGCGCTGTATTTCTTGGCTCTTCTCTTTGAGGCCTTGCACTCTCAACTTGTTTTTTAACTTCGGGCTTTGGCTTTCTTTCCGGCTCTTTGCTCGGACGTACAATCGCCCACAAAATAAACAGGAATGCGCATGCGATGACTGCAAGATAAGCGAATTCGGAACGCCATGAGAGAATATTTTTCAGGGAAGCGATATCAAAAAATTCTGTAACGACTATTATTCCCGTCAGTATTAATGCGATAAATGGGGTGAATTTGCTGTACTCCTGCTTATACCCAAGAAGTCCGAGAATTATCATGAGCAGGACAATCTTGACTATTATGAAAACAAGCTTTGAAAGATATGTCGTATAATCGACCTGTGCTGCGAAAGGCATTATAATCAGAGAAACGACAACTGCGAAAATAGCATTAAAATTTTCCTTGTCTTTTCCGAGAATCATTGTCTTCTGCATTAAACCGTAAATTAATGCAAAGCTTATCATGAACGGAAGAAAATAATCAAAGAAGCCCGTATTGTTGATATCAATGATTGCCTGATCAAGCACTGTAACCATGATGTTAAATCTGACTCAGGAATTTATAAAACTACTTAA
>DUFL01000034.1 GCA_013331965.1 Candidatus Woesearchaeota archaeon
AGGCATATCATCAATATGCTTCATGCAATATCAGCAAACACCGCCGTAAAAAGAAATGATTATGATTCTGGTTATCCCTGCTCAAATTCTTTGTTTGACAGTTCAGGCCCATCTTCAAGTCCTGTTCCTGAAACACCTTCCGGAATATTCAATATGTTTGACTCGCCAAGTTCACCGTCAAATTCAGATACAGGCATCCCGAGCATCTTTGACGAGCCAAAAAAAGAAGATACAAATAAGACGAGAGATTTCATAGATTCTTTGCAGGTATATTAATATGAAAGACGGAATACAGCATTTTTCAAGAGAAGATTTCTTTTACTCTTTTTTCGGAGCTTTATTTGTCGGATTTGTCTTTATGTCCAAGGGATTTCTGATAGACATATCTAAAAACTTGACTAATGTACATCTTATCATGATAACTGTCCTAACAGTCATTTTTACAACGATACAGATCTATTTTGTCGGATATACAAGAGTGCAGGATAAAATTCACAGGAGCTTCGTGGAATTCTGGGCAAAGCGGTTCTTTACAGTATATTTTTCATCGATATTAGTCTCTTTGCTTCTTATTTATTCGTATGGCATTGACAAAATGATTGGTTCTGGCAATATCATCAATGCTATCGTAGCATTTTCAATGCCGTGCTCTCTTGGAGCGACATTAAGCGACTTGGTCAAGAAAATAAAGTTCTAAAATGGAAAAATACAGGTTTTTTGAGCATACAGCGGATATGAAATTTCAGGCTTACGGAAAAAGCCTGGAAGAAGCATTTTCCAATGCAGCTTTGGCTTTGACTGATGTGATTGTCGAGGTTAAAGAAGTTGAACAGATTATTAAGAAAGAAATAATAATAGAATCAGAGGACAAGAAAGCCTTGCTTTATGATTTTCTTGAAAAATTCCTTTATTTTATGGATGCAGAGCATTTTGTGATAAGTAAAATCATCTCTTTGAATATAGAAAAAGGAAAGAAATTCAGGCTCACAGCGAATGTATCAGGAAATGTAGGGTTGGATAAGTACAGCTTTAAAAGACATGTAAAAGCTGTGACTTACAATGACATGATAATAGATGAAAAACCGGAAAACGTCATGATTCAGGTTGTTTTGGATTTATAGCAATGTATTTAAATCGTGTAATTTGCTCTAATTCTATGGTTGAATTGAAGAAAATTAAGGAATTTGTATGGCAGATAGAAGGCACCAAAGTTCCGGCTTATGTTTTTGCCAGCGATAAGATTCTGGAAGCGATGAAGAATGATAAAACGCTTGAACAGGCAAAAAATATGACAACTCTGCCTGGAGCATTAAAAATACTTGCCCTTCCGGATTCTCACCAAGGTTATGGTTTTTGTATTGGTGGAGTCGCAGCTTTAGACTTCGAGAAAGGAGGAGTTTCTCCTGGCGGAATCGGATATGACGTGAATTGCACTCATCCTGATGTCAAAGTCTCATTAAAATGGGGGGCATGGAAACGAATCAAAGATATTGAGCAAAGCTGGGATAAAGAGGAATTCTCGCTATTCGAGTATAAAAAAAAGGAAAAGAAGGAAGTGCCGATTGTCTGTTATATGAAACGTGAGGAAAAAAAAGAAATATTCGAACTAAAAACACTCACTGGAAGATCAATTAAGATTACCGGTAATCATCCAATCCTGACTATTAATGGGATGATTAAGGCAAAGGACATTAAAGAGAATGACATGGTCGTTGTGAATGGATTTGAGGGCGTTGAATGGGAAGAACCTAAAAAAGAGAAAATTATTGGTGCAGAAGACATTGAAAAAATGTTAGATAATCTCAATATTGGCGCAGAAGGAAATGCCAGAAATCAAATATTAAATTTCTTACGGAAGAATGATATTTTGGAGATTAGCTATAATTCTCCAAAATTACCTATTCTTTTGAAACTTATGGGGTTTGTCTTAGGGGATGGTGTGCTATCTTATGTCGGAGGCAGGAGTGGGCAGGTCACATTCTACGGGAAAAAAGAAGATTTGGAAAGTATTCAGTCTGATGTGTCAAACCTAGGATTCGGCTGCCAAAATATTTATTCCAGAGTCAGAAATCATAAAATAAACACCCATTATGGGACGAAAAAATTTGTCTTTGAGGAGCACTCAATAAACTGCGGATCGGCATCTTTTGCTATTTTGTTGTCTGCTCTTGGAGTTCCTCATGGGAAAAAAGTCACGAAAGAGTATCGTGTTCCAAAATGGGTTATGAACGCTCCCTTATGGCAAAAACGTTTATTTTTATCTGCATTTTTCGGAGCAGAACTTTCCAGTCCTGCAACCTTGAATAAGTATAATTTCTATGAGCCAACGCTGAACATGAATAAGCTTGAAAGCATCAAAGAGAGCTCAATTGATTTTCTAAATGACATTCGTTTGCTTCTTGCAGATTTCAAGGTAACTTCAAGCATGCCGGTTGCAGTTCCGGGCAATCAATATCATGGTAAAAACGGAAAGACAGTCTGCCACAGGATAAAAATATACGGCAATTCATCAAATCTTATTAATTTCTTTGAAAATATCAGCTATGATTACAATAAACAAAAAAATTTGGAGGCAAGTCTTGCTTCTAGCTATCTCAGGTTAAAAAGTGTTATTCAAAAAGAAAGAATGAGCATAAGGGCAAAAACAAGAGAATTGTATGGATTAGGTGTGCCGATAAAGGACATTGTTGCATCGCTTTCATCAGTTTATACGCCAGAACAGTTCATTAAACATTCTTTATGGACTGAGCAAAGAACAGAACCTCGCACAGCTATTAATTTTATATCATACGAGGATTATAAGAAGACATTTTCTTTTGGAAGAGATGGATTTGTTTTCGATCCTATTCTAAATATAAATGTTATTCCGTATCAAGGTCTCGTATATGACGTAACTGTCAGTCACAATGACCATAACTTTATTGCAAACAACATTGTTGTTTCGAATTGCGGCGTTCGATTGTTAACAACTCCTCTGGCTCGAGATGATGTCAAAGATAAAATTAATCAATTAGTTGAAGCTTGTTATCAGGCTGTCCCTGCCGGATTGGGAGAAGGAAACGTCAAAATCTCAAGAGAAGAATTAGATAAAGTTCTGGAAAAAGGAGCGTTATGGGCATTTGAAAAAGGATATGGTTTGAAAGATGACTTGGCTAATTCTGAAGAATCAGGAACTTTCAAGGGAGCTGATGCTTCAAAAGTTTCTGACAAAGCCAAAAACAGAGGAAAAAATCAATTAGGTTCATTAGGTTCAGGAAATCATTTCCTGGAAATCCAGTATGTTTCTGATATTATTGATGAAGAAAAGGCAAAAGTGTTCGGTTTAAAGAAAAATCAGGTTGTTTTCATGATACACTGCGGCTCAAGGGGATTGGGCCATCAAGTTTGTTCTGATTATTTAAGAAAGATGGAGCAGGAATTTCCAAAGGAATTAGCCAAACTGCCGGACAGAGAATTAGCTTATGCTCCCGCCGGGACACAAGCTTGTGATGATTATCTTAAAGCGATGAAGGCCGCTGCTAATTTTGCATGGTGCAACAGATACATAATTGCAGATTTAGTCAGGAGTTGTTTTGTTAAAGTCTTTGATCTTAAAAAAACAGATATTAAAACAGTATATGATGTTGCGCATAATATTGCTAAGATTGAAGAATACTCTTTTGACGGGAAGAAGAAAAAAGTTTATATGCACAGGAAAGGAGCAACACGTGCTTTTGGTCCTGGAAATAAAGAAATACCTGAGAAATACAGAAAAACAGGACAGCCGGTCATTATTCCCGGCTCAATGGGAACCGCTTCGTATGTTTTAGTGGGTACAGAAATAGGAATGAAAGAAAGTTTAGGCTCAACTGCACACGGCGCTGGAAGGATAATGTCAAGACATCAGGCAGTAAGGGAGTTCGGAGGTCCGGCATTAATATCTAGCCTTGCAAAGCAGGGAATCATTGTAAAAGGGCATTCTATGGTCGGCTTAGCAGAAGAAGCTCCGGGGGCTTACAAAGATATAGATGAAGTCGTCAGAGTATCTGATAAATTAGGGATTGCTAAAGCAGTTGTTAAACTGAAGCCATTGGCGGTTGTTAAGGGTTAGATTCCAAATGCCTGTGTCATCTCTTCTATCTTCTTGAATTCTTCTATGAACTTGTATCCTTTGTCAGTCAATATGTAATATATTTTTCCTTTCTCTTCCTGTTTTTGGATGAATCCGCCGGTAATCAGCTCATCTAAATATTTCTTCAGTCTGTCATGAGAAAGATTCCCGCCATATAATATGTGCGTAGGCTTTACCCTTCCGCTTTTGGAACTAATCAGATTAAGAATATCAAATATAATCTCGTGTTTACTTCTTCTTTCTGCCATAGATTTTAGATAAAGTCGTCAATAATAGTATCAAGCCTATTAAAAGTATTGAATTCCTGATTATGAAAAAGATTGGCATGAATGTTTCCAATAAAACAAACAAGTGGAACAGGAACATGCAGAAGAATGCCAGGCAAGTCAGCAGCCTATTCTTGTTCTTACCTTCAAGATACTTGTCATATGTATACATCACGATGAATGAAAGCAGTATCGCGGAAAACATGTTGAACATCAGCTTATCCCTGAATGTATAAACCCCAACAATGAATGTCCAGAAATAAAACAGCCAAAGCTTATTGGATTTCTTGACTTCTGAATAAACAGCAGCGAGTGAAACGTAAGCAAGCATGACCCCAATCAAAAATACATAGTATATTCCGAACATCGGCAGCATAAATAGTTCATATTTTTTCTCCACAAAATATTTTGCGTATCCAAGTCTTATGGAAACATTAAGTATCACATTGGCCAGAAAACTCAGTCCTAAGAGCAAAAATCCGTAGAAGAAATATTTGTACTTCGCTTCTTTTATTATCCTGTACGCTTTGAACCCTAAGTAGCTTATCGCAAAGGAAACGACAACTCCCAGCAGCTGGATGCCGGCTACAACCCAGTAAAACCAATTAGGGAACTGTTTTGCCAGCAATAATGTAAAATTGATGTCGGCCATAGAACTGAGTTCTATCTATGAGTATATAAAATTTATGCCCATTCACTCTAGATTACCAGCCCCCTTTCGGGGGTGGCATCTAAGAATGGACTTTACCGAGAAGAAGCCTGTCTTCAGTGAAGACAAGCCCTTCCACAACAAAAATACACGGAGGAGCATTACCTAATCCATATCTTTTCATCAGATCGCTTACATCTTTCATTTTACCACCTCTTTTTCTCTGCAGCCCTTAGACTGAGCATTTTCATGTGCCTGAAAAACACAGGCTGAAAGTCTCTCGGCGTCGTTCCGTAATTCATGATTTCACCTGAGAAATATGATGTTGAAATCAGTTTAAATATCTCACGCGCGGTTGTCCAGTGGGGCAGGGATAATCCCGACAGATTAGATAAAGCTCAGTAGGCCCTTCTGCAGCAGGAACAGGGCAGAGACCACAGAAAGTATTGTCACCGACAGTCCGAAACTGAAAATTATCAGATAGATGCCGATTGCTATGTCGAAATAACTAATAAAATCATCCCCAATAGCAAATAACAGCCCTTTTATTATGAGATATGTCGCAGCCAATAGTATGATTGTTCTTGGCATAGGAATAAGGAACATAACTGCCGAAAAAAAATCCAATACCCCTAACGCTTTTGCTATCATTCTAGAACTCAGTCAGTTTTCTTTCATTGTTTTTTGAAGCCAGCTTAACTATGGATGTTGTTCCTTCAGAACCGCCAACAACTTTTTCTGCAACTATGAACTTTCCTTTCTCTAAATCCCTTAATCTTCTTGAAAATGTCTTTTTTGAGGAGTTTCCTCCTCCTTTGGCATAAATCTTGTATAATTCCCCGGTTTTGCTTCCGTTATTCTTCTTTATCATCTCAAAGATGAGCTTTGTATCCGAATCGAGTTCGTCTTCCTTGTTTATTGTGAATTCGTCGAGCTTCCTTAATGCTGTTCCTATTTGCTCCATCGTGATTTTTCTAAGGCTCTTGTCTTCTGCGAGATTTCCTGCTTCCCTCAGCAAATAAAGCCCTTTTCTCAGATCCTGCATCTCATATGTTTTTTTGACTGTCGCCTCGAATGCGTCCTGTTCGATAACGTTATCCCTGAACGCATAACCGACTCTCTGCTCCATTATATTTTTCGTTTCTGAAAAATTATACGGCTTGAACTCAAGAATTTCAGCAGTCAATCTTGATTTGATTCTTTCATCAAGATTCAGGAGCCATTCCCTGTAGTTTGTTATCAGGAATATGGACTTTTTGTAGATCTGCTCTAAAATCCAGTAAAGAAAATCATGCTCTTCTGCCTTGTCAATTTCATCAAACACAAAGACAACAGATTTCTTGTTCAGCATTTCTTTAACAATTTTGAATAATTCATCTGTTTTTTTGTTGTGCGTCAATTTATAGCCGAGCTTCTCGCAGATCTCCATCATTATCTTGTGGGAGGAGTTCTTTTCCCAGCAGTTGATGTATATGGGCTCTATTTCATCATACTGCTCTTCAAGTTCCTTAAGAACGTGGCGGCATGCGGCTGTCTTTCCTATTCCCGGCGATCCATGAATGAACAGGTTCCTTCCGCTCCTCTCCTGGAATAACGGCTTGATGCACGTCGCCATATGCCTTTGATGGAGCTCTCTAAATGGAACTATCTTCGGTATATAGTCGTAATCCAGTGCAATGACATTTTTGAATATAGTCTCATCGCTTCTTAATATATCATTAAACATTCCCATGAATCAAAATTCTATTTCCTCTTCCTCGTGCTTCTTTTTCTTTTTTGGGGTTTCTTCTTCCTCAGCTTCTTCTTCTTTGCCGTCTTCAAACTCAGCTGCGGTAGCACCTTTTTC
>DUFL01000002.1 GCA_013331965.1 Candidatus Woesearchaeota archaeon
ATCAATAAAGCGGAAACATTTATATACACGTGGTTACTTTTATATCCATATGGATAAAGAATTCGCCATATTATCGCTGTTTTTTGAGCATCCAAATAGAGAGTTTCATGTCAGGGAGACTGCCAAACTGACAAAAATATCCCATAGGAGTGCCAGCAAGTATTTGTCAAAACTTGCAAAAGACGGCTTTCTAGCGGTAGAGAAAGGCAAGGCAAAGCTCATAAACTACAAAGCAGACACAGAGAATGGCTACTTCATAGAGTATAAGCGCTTTTACAACATGCTGAAGCTTAGGCGGTCTGGACTTATAGATTTTCTCAATAAGGTCTATTCTCATCCGACAATAATTATTTTCGGATCATACAGCAGAGCTGAAGATACAGAAAAAAGCGATGCGGACATATTCATATTATCAGAGACAAAGAAGGAAATTAACTTATCGAATTACGAAAACAAAATAAATAGAAAGGTTCAGCTATTTGTTATGAATGATGATGAATTTGAGAAGGCAAAAAAAAGCTCTCCAAACCTGATTAATAATATTATAAATGGCATCAAAATATCAGGAATACTGGAGGTTTTCAGATGAACTGGGACGAACTTCTAAATAAGGGCATCGTAAGAAAGACTTTCCCAGATAAACTTCTTGCAGATTCGCTCATCCAGGAATCAGCAAAAAAACTCAGAACGATAAGAAAGATTGCAATAGATTCCGATAGCGCGGGCATGATCATAGTTGAATTATATGAAGCTTTAAGGGAGATTTGCGAGGCCATAGCCATAAACAAAGGATTTAAGATATACACCCATGAAGCAATTACCTGTTTTATTAAAGAAATACTCGGAGAAGATCTGATATCTGCAAAATTTGACAGATACAGGAAAATAAGAAATGGAGCCGACTATTATGGAGAAAGTCCTGAGATTGGGGAAACTCAAAAAGCTTCATTGGAAATACCTAGATTAATAAATGATTTAGAAAAATACTTGAGATAACTATGGATGCAAAAGAATTAAAGCAGAAATACCTGAAATTCTTTGAAAGCAAGAACCACAAGATAGTTCCATCTGCTTCATTAGCTCCCGAAAATGATCCTACTGTCCTTTTCACAACCGCTGGAATGCACCCATTGGTTCCATTTCTGATGGGAGAGCCTCATCCCCTGGGAAAAAGGTTAGTTGATGTTCAAAAATGCATAAGGACTCAGGATATTGATGAGGTCGGGGATGAAACACATACAACTTTCTTTGAAATGCTTGGAAACTGGTCATTAGGAGATTATTTCAAGAAAGAAGCGATTTCATGGAGTTATGAATTCCTGACAGATAAAAAATGGCTTGGACTGGATAAAAACAGGATTGCAGTAACTTGTTTTGAAGGGGACAATGACTGTCCGAAGGATGAAGAAGCCTCAAAAATATGGATGAGTCTGGGAGTTCCAAAAGAAAGGATTGCATTTTTGCCGAAAAACGATAATTGGTGGGGTCCCGCAGGAGAAACCGGACCATGCGGTCCTGATACGGAAATGTTTTACTGGAAACCTAATGACAAAGCTCCTCCGAAAATTTTCAATCCGAGAGATAAAAATTGGGTTGAAATATGGAATGATGTTTTCATGCAGTACAATAAATTAAAAGACGGAAAATATCATCCGTTGGCTAAACAAAATGTTGATACAGGAATGGGTGTTGAAAGGACAGCGATGGTTCTTCAGGGTTATTCTGATATTTATGAAACAGAGCTGTTCAAGCCGATAATGGATAAAGTTTCTGAAATTTCTGGAAAGAAAATAAAAAAAGAAAACGTTCAAAGCTTCAGAATCATAACGGACCACATGAGAGGGGCTACTTTTATTTTAGGAGATGAAAGAGAGCTCGTTCCATCAAATGTTGACCAGGGTTATATCTTGAGGAGATTCATCAGGCGTTCAGTAAGACACGGAAAATTACTAGGTATTGAAAAAGAATTCACTCCGGAAATCGCAAAATTGATCATTTCCATGTACAAAAATGACTATCCATTATTAGAAAAGAAAAAAGACAAAATAATCAATGAATTAAGAAAGGAAGAGCAGAAATTCAGGGAAACCCTGAACAACGGAATAAAAGAAATGCAGAAAATAACTGCCGAATTGGACCAGAAAGGACAGAAAAAGATTCCGGGGAGAACTGCTTTCCTCCTGTTCCAAAGCTATGGGTTTCCTATTGAGATGGTCATGGAAATCGCCCATGAAAGCGATTTAATTGTTGATACTGAGGAATATAAAAAGGAGTATGAAAAACACCAGGAATTGTCAAGGGTCGGCGCTGAAAAGAAATTTAAAGGCGGATTAGCTGACCACGGAGTNNCAAGATTGCACAGAAAGGCTCCAACATCACTGCTGAAAGGCTGAGATTTGACTTTAATTTTGACAGAAAATTAACAGATGAAGAAATAAAAAGAGTTGAAGATGAGGTAAACAGAGTTGTTAAACTGTCATTGGATGTTTTCAGGGAAGAGATGAGCCCTGATGAAGCAAAGAAACAGGGAGCTCAGGCTGAATTTGGAGCAAGATATCCTCCGAAAGTTTCTGTCTATACTGTTGTTGACAAAAAAGGATTTTATTCCAAAGAAATATGCATGGGGCCTCATGTGAGAAATACTTCTGAAATTGGAGTTTTCAGGATAATTAAAGAAGAAAGCATTGCGGCAGGGATAAGAAGGATTAAAGCAGTGGTTGAATAAAGATAAAATGTTAAAAAGAATATTTATTGTTTTGTCCGGGGAAGATGAAGAAAAACGTCCACGTTCAAAGAAACTTCTAAAAGAATTAGAACATGGCAATTTTAATCAAAAAGAATACAGGATAATTGTCTGCGGTTTGTCTGGTTTTGATTTAAATCCAGAATCAACATCAAGTTCAAAGCTTGCAAGATTCCTGATGATGCATGGCATAAGAAGAGAAAATATCATTCTTGAAGAACAATCGATTGATACTCTCGGCAATATGGTTTTTTCGCACGAAATTGTTGAAAGATTGCTAAAAGAATCAAGTTCAGTTCCAGAAATAATACTCATAACGGAAGGGTTCCATATGCACCGCAGCAAACTCATATTCCAAAAAGTGTTTGCAGACTTAGTTGGCAAATATTCATTAGTTGCGTCATTCGTTAAAGCAAATTCATTCAACATTTCCAGTCTATTCTGGAAAAGAAAATCTCTCATCATTGTTGAGAAACTAAAAAGACATATGTTTTTAAGCGGAGATGTTTCAGAATACTTGCAAAAATCTATAAAGGTCGGAAAAAGATATATATTTGATTTTTTGCTCCAAGACATTATTTTAACCGACATAGACATATTTCATTTGAAAAGCTATGATGATTTCAAAAACTATCTTTTTTCTTTGCCAATATACAATAAAAGATACCGTGCATCAAAAAAATATGATTTGACATTAAGCGTATATGCCAAACTGATTGAAGGGTTCAGAAAATCTTAATAAATTAAATCCAAGGACTGTTTTCT
>DUFL01000031.1 GCA_013331965.1 Candidatus Woesearchaeota archaeon
CCCGAAAAGAACTTTCGATCCGTCAAATCCCGGAATCGGAATCATGTTGAAAATGAACAGCAGCATATTTATTTTGCTTGTTATCACGGCGAAAGGAATATACTTATTCTTAATTCTGTTTGATTTGACTAGCCACTTTGAGCCGAGCCATAAAATCAGATTAACACCGGGGCCTGAAAATGCAATCAGCATCTGCTGAAATGGCGTCGTCAATGCGCTGAATGAAACATATGCCGGCACAAAAAACAGGAATGTTGCCCCCAGCAGAGATGATACTAATGCTATGACCATCAGCATAGCAAAAAAATCAGAAAATATCAGAAATGGATTAAGAAAATGCTGTATCGATATCGGAGAATGAAATGTAGCTTCATAGCCGAATCCCATCGCAACAAACTTATGCCCAAGCTCATGCAGTACAATTGCCGGCACTATCAATGACATCGAAAACAGGAAATCCGGCCAGTTAAGTCGCGGCCTTCGGTAAATATCAGCATGATTATGTTTTCTGAATACGTTGAAGCCTGCAAAAAACCTGAAAAAAATAAATCCCATAAAAGCAGACATTATAACAATATCCAGCAGTTCAGGAAAGGTAAATATTGCCATGCTGATATAAGAAAGCAAATGTTTTTAAATCTTTGTCAAGTTGTGTTTCATATGGCAGTAAAAACAGCTCAAAAAGGATATACTGTTTCTGTAGAATATACCGGCACATTAGAGACTGGAGAGACATTCGACAGTTCTAAGGGAAAAGAGCCTCTGCAGTTCAAGATTGGCGCAAACCAGGTGATAAAGGGATTTGAAAATGGTGTTGCTGGTATGAAGGTCGGAGATGAAAAGAATGTTAAAATCAAGCCTTCTGAAGGATACGGAGAAAGAAACGAAAATTATATTAAAGAAATGCCTAAAGCTTCTGTTCCAAAGGATCTTGAGTTAAAAACAGGAATGATGCTTATTTTCAAAAGAGAGGACGGAATGAGAATTCCCGGCGTTGTCACTGGAATAAAAACAGATACGATAAAAGTTGACTTTAATCATCCTTTATCGGGAAAGACATTAAATTTTAAAATAAAACTTGTTGATATAAAATGAAAAAAACATTATCCCCTGCAGTAAAGAATCTCGTGCTTTCGATAATCAGCCTTGTATTTATCAGCGCGGTATTCTATCATTATGCGGAAGGATGGGCATGGATCGATTCTGTATACGTAACAATATTAACTATAACCACCGTAGGACACTCTACGCTGATACCTAATTCTGCAACGGCAAAGATCTATACTTCGGCGGTCGCATTCATAGGAATAGCGATGGTTCTCACTCTGTTCGGAATTGTTTCTTCACATTATGTCAGGATGGTTTCAGAGAAAGAAGAAAGAATTCTTGGAAAAAGAAAGTAATTACAAACTTTTCATTATTCCGATTAAAACTAAATTACTTATTAAAATAATGTTCATTGTGCTTGGCGGGAGCTGAGGGGGATTTCTTCCTTTCCTTATGTATAGTATCAGCAGTATGTTGAGTATCATTAAAATGATAAATGACAATATCAAAATATTTATTATAGGATCCTTTGATTTTGCCTGCTGAACTACTGCACGCCCGCTTATTCCGGCCTGTGAAACAATAATCTGGTCATTCAGGACTTTCGCTTCGAATTCTTTCTGGGCTTCTCTCCCTCCATATCTGACTTTGACCAATAAGTCATAGACTCCCAAGGATAAGCTCGAAGTGTCCCAGTAGCCGAACAGATTATTTCCTGAATTTGGAAGCAAGTCAACTGAAATTGTCTTGATTATGTTGTAAACTCTGTCGTTTTTATCCTGGACAATTATTTCCCCGAATACATTCTTAATTTCCTCTGAGACTTTGTTATATACTGAAACATCAATCTGGTTTATGGCTCCCAATCTGAAATTTGAAGAGCTTATTCCGCCTATTTCGATGAAAGATCCTCCAACTGTGAATGTTGCTTCTAAATTTATTATTCGTCCTTCATAGAATAAATTTGCTTTGATATAATAATCGCCCGGAGGAAGATTCAGATACAATGTTTTTACATCTTTTCTGCTTTCTCCGACTGCAACTGGATTAAAATCATAGGAAGTTTGGGCAACTGACTCGAATTTGGAGTTCAAGATAGAAACATCCCCTTTTACAGAATCGATGTTTTCAGTTCCTTCATTGAATAATGCGAAGCTTAGCTCAAGGTTCTGCCCTTCTTCCGGATTATTTGTTGTCAGCATGGATCTTAAGTATTTTCCGTTGTAAGGTGAANNGCTAAAATGTGCATCGAGCTCTTTTCGATTAAAGCATAATCTGCTAATTCTCCTCTCGGGTATATTATCACATCAATATCCCTGTTTTCCCCGTTTAATATCGAGAATGTTATCTCCTGCTGCAGATCCGATGTAAATGGTATTGATTTTCTTGACGGAGAAATTCCTAATGCAAATGTGCTGCCTATTAATGCGAACAGCACTATTGCGAATAATGCAATTTTTAATTTAGTCATGACTGTGATGCCTCCAATATGACGTTAGATTTCTTCAAGCCGGGAGACTCTGTTGCCGGAACTGTTACATTAAACTGTATTCTTGCTGTGTTTGTTGATCTTACGCGCTTTAATTCCTTTATTGCTTTGGTAGCAGAGCCTGTCACTGCTCTGAATGTATTTTGTGAATTATCGGTATCGAATGAATTTGCTTCCTCTGTTGCATTTGATTTATACATGAAAGAATTGCTTCCTAATGCTTCAGTATCCCACAAATCATCCAGTCCTCTGACAGTGACGTTGACTAAAACATTTCCATTGCTTTCAACGACGAAAGACGGCGGGTTTTCATCTGTTGTGTCATTTGATTGGCCCGGATTAAGGAATCCGAAATCGGATGAGTTCTGCGTCAAAGTGATATTTACATAAGGCTGAATTGAGAAATTGAATAATCCTGAATTAACGCTGAAACTTGTTCCGTCATAAGCTCTTACCGACCAGTTGTAATAGCCGCATACATCAACTGTGCTTAGTTCAGGGGATACGAACGGAACTGTTGACGTTGTGAATTCCTGGTTTGCGCAGTAAAGACTGGTTATATTTACATAATATGTTATAGGATCATTGTCCTTGTCTGTCGAAACAGTCCAATTGAATGTTACATTCAGATAGATTAATGTATCATTCGCAGTATTTGGAGCAATCTGAACCGAAGTTGTTGGAATTGAATTTCTGATTGTTATATTATTGGAGCATACTCTTGTTCCGTCTGCGTTTCCGTCATTTGGAGTAATGCATGCAGTCCAATTCTGGTTTTTTGTAGTTTCATCTGAATGCATTATATTATCTTTTGAAAGATTCAATAATTTGATTTCATTTGCTGAAAGAGAACGATTGTAAATACGGACGTCGTCGATTGTTCCGTTTGCCCAATAACTTGCTCCATTAATATCTGCACCAATAACAACATTATTTGTTGTAAAGATAATTGATTCAGCGATTGAATTTTTTAGAACTCCGTTAACATAAAGTAGCTTAGTAGTTCCATTATAAACTGCAACAATATGATACCAGCTCCCAGCAACTACAGTAATCCCTGAAGATAAATCATCGAAACTTGCACCAACCGAGGTGTACCATCGTAAAAGATTTGTTACGCTTTTATAAAAGATTGATATGTTTTTTGTGTTTAAACCAAAAGATAAGAAATTATCCTGGTCGGCGAGTAATGCTGGTTTGTACCATACACTCAGCGTTATAGTAGTTCTTGCAGGATTTCCTGTTAAACTTGTTGTAATCTTATCATTCTTTCCATCAAACCTATACGCGCCTGTTCCTTTGTAACCGCCCGTTTTATTCCAATAAGGAGAACCGCTAGTTGTTCCATTGTTTTGATAAGGAGTCGAGTAATC
>DUFL01000003.1:0-702 GCA_013331965.1 Candidatus Woesearchaeota archaeon
TTCTGAAATCTTCTCTTGATTATCCAAATAGTCAATATAATTTATTAAATTCAAAACTGCTTTATTGTACTCTATATTTTGTATGTTTTTAGTAACTTCTTTTATCGTTCTGTGGAGCTTATTCTTCATTTTGTCATCAGAAGCTGTTTTTTTCTTATCCAGCAAAGAATAAACTTTATTCAGTAGCTTATGGCTGTTCTCGATTCCTTTGTCACTCCATGCAATATCCTTGTCAGGGCTTGCTATCGAGACCAAGAACAGCCTTGCTGCGTCAATTCCGTATTTTTCTGAGATTTCTTCCGGCAATACCACATTACCCGAGGATTTTGACATAACTGAGCCGTCGCTTCCGTGCAACATCCCCTGATTAAACAGATTATATGTCGGTTCATCGAACTTAATCAATCCCAAATCTCTTAATATTTTTATATAGAATCTAAAGTAAATCAAATGCATGCAAGCATGCTCTTTTCCTCCTATGTACTGGTCAATTGGCATCCAATATGCAGCTTTTTTCCTGTCAAATATCTCTTTGTCATTTTTTGCATCAACATATCTCAGAAAATACCATGAAGAATTAACAAAAGTGTCCATCGTATCTGTTTCTCTTTTGGCTTGTCCTTTGCACTTAGGACATTTGACATTAACGAACTCTTTATTTAATTCCAAAGGATTTCCTTTTCCGAATTCTACTTTATCTGG
>DUFL01000003.1:891-11755 GCA_013331965.1 Candidatus Woesearchaeota archaeon
CATAAACAGGAACTTTTTCATTATTTATGGGGTTTATCGCATAACTTCCGGTAAATACGCCTTCTTTTTCTAAAGTTTCCATGTCTTTCTCGCTTGTTGATTTTAATTTCTTCAGGAATTTTTCAACTTCTGATCTATGTTCCTTAGTAACTAAATCAAATAATCTAGAATGCTGTGCAGAAATGACCATGAATGTTACTCCGCAAATTGTATCCGGCCTTGTTGTGAATATATTCCAATCTTTATTATTGATTTTGAAGCTAATCTCAGTTCCGTGGCTTTTTCCAATCCAGTTTCTCTGCATAGCTTTGACATCTTCCGCCCAGCCGCTTAATTTATCAATATTGTCATAAAGTTCTTCGGCATAATCCGTTATTTTAAAGAACCACTGCTCTAATTGCTTAATTTCAACACTACAGTCTTTATGTCTCCAGCATTTGCCGTCATGAACTTGTTCATTGGCCAGAACAGAATTGCATTTTGGACACCAATTAACTGCTGCTTTTTTCTTAAAAGCAAGTCCTTTTTCGAACATTTTCAAAAAAATCCACTGGTCCCATTTGTAATACGAAGGATCGTGAGTTTTTACCATTCTTGTCCAGTCATAGCTCAATCCTAATGATTTTTGCTGTTTGATGAAATTCTTAATTGACTTTTCGGTATAATCTTTAGGGTTTATTCCTTCTTTTATCGCTGCATTTTCAGCAGGAAGTCCTAATGAATCGTAACCCATTGGATATAGAACATTAAAACCGTTCATTCTTTTGAATCTTGCAAAGATATCTCCGATTGTGTAATTGAAGGCGTGTCCCATGTGAAGGCCTGAACCGGATGGATATGGAAACATTTCCAAGACATAGAATTTAGGCCTAGAACTCTCCTTTACCTCAAATATCTTGGCTTCTTCCCACTTTTTCTGCCATTTTTGAGCTATCTTGTTCAAGTCCATAATAAGAGTTAACATAGGCATTTTATTTAAGGCTTTTGAGCAGAAGGATGAAAACAAATATTTATTTACAATATAGATAAAAATATACATAATACTACTGAAAAGTGGTTAATATAGATAAGTTTTATATAGGGGCAATGTATAAAAAGAGCATGAAAAGACTTGAAAATTTAGTATTCCAAGCCCCCTCCGTAATAGATTCTCAGCTGTCACAGATAAAAGCAAGAGTAGATGATGGTTATTTACCATATGTAATTATTTCGAAACATGTTGCTGAAGAAGATGTAGGGAAATTTCTTAAATATATACAAAAGAATAATGTCAATATTTCTTTTGAAATTGGAAATTGTTTCGGAAGACCTATTGAAACTAGCATAATGCTTTTGAATCTTGTAAATTCAATAAGAGAACAGGCTCCCGAACAAATTTCAAGTGGGATAAAAATGAAATGCGATCCTGCAGTTGCTTCTCTCGGAAACAGCATATTAACACCCGGCATTAACTGTCTTCAATACAAAGAAGTTTCTCGTAAAACAATTGCTGGAATGAAACTATTGCATAAAGAATCTCAAAAGCTTGGAATAGTTCTTGAAATAGAAAACAGGTGTAGACCAATATATGCGCAGATTGGATTTAATGCTAGTTCATTGTATCCTGAGACAATTGATCCTAGTCCGAGATGGGCAGGAAAAGTATCCGCTTTACCCAGATTTGAAGCAGGAATTTTCAGCGATGCAAAAGAAATTGTGAATTTCATCAACCAATTTGAAAATACAAAATTACAGCTCGATATTGAGCATCTTGGTCAGAATGCACAGTATGGAAATATATTTACACTTGCCAATGCAAGAAACGGCATTTTAAGAGCCAGAGATTTAAACAGTGAACAAAGACAAATCCTCAGAACATATGGCATCAATGCCAAAAATAGTGATGTTCTTTTTGACTATTCAAGAATAAATGAAGAAGAAATGAAGTTTTTGAAAAGATTTGGTTATATAATGAGAGAAAATCAGCCGATGGTATATGAAAGAAGAGTTACACTTAAAGATGAACTGGACGAGATACTAAAAAATGGTGCTTCCCTTAGAAGTATAACCCCCGGATTTCAGGCATATCAGGGAATTTTTGATGTACGGGATGGAAAAGAGATATTGACTGTGCTTTCACATTTGCCGGGAATAACTGAAAGATATGTAAAAAACCCCGTAATACGAAAATCACTTTCTGACAAATTAAAACCAGTACATGCTTTAACGCTTGATTTTATGAAAAAAAATGCAATTAATGTTGTTGAGCTGGAGCCTCACATCGATGATGGTAAAAAAGTTGTATTTTACGGACCTTCTTGGTCTGAACAGACAAAAGAAATGACCAGACAAATTAAAGAAAACTTTGAATTGGCTGAACATGGAAAAATTGATATGAGCAAAGGACCTTTTTATCTGAATTAAATCATATTCCTTCCTGATCCCTTAGCATCTCGAACAATCCTTTAGGCAGAACAGGTTTTCCGTTCTTAATGACATATCTGTAAGGTAAAATAATATCTTCGCCATCCTTCAATTCTAATTCAATCGTATCCTTGAATTCAATTTCGCTCAATTTCTTTCCATCTAAAATCATCTTAGTAACTAAAACAGCAGTATCAGTACTCAGCTGTTCTGAACCTAAGTTTCTCATTTCGCATTTTAATTTATGCAGAATTTTAGTCCTTCCTTTTGGAGGATTATCTCCAAGAATGCCCCCAAAAATAAAATAATCAAATTTATTTTTATCAGAATTTACTAATTCTTTGTCCGTGTTCATCTCCAACAGACAGCAGTTCCTGAAATTTAACTGCAAAACACTTTCAGAATGAACCTTTCCGAATTTTTCCAGCTTATGCGCTTCTTTTTTCGGGATATTTGTAAAGATTAAGTTTTCTTTTCCTACAAATTCAGACATATGCCTGTATTCTAAAATACACCATTCCCAAACTTCATCTTCCAGGTGTTCAATGATAAATTTCATATTTAAAAAGAAATCTCTTCATTTAATAAATGTTTAGCCTTGGCCTTTCATCTTTATCTTTTCTGAAATAAGCGATTTGACTGGAACGTATGTCCTCACAGCCATTATGTCAGACCTTGCTGTCAGCGGCTTGTACAAAAACAGGAAAGCCTTATCTGCTTCTGAAAGAAATTTGGCACCCAGACTCTCTTTTATCCTGAATTCAAGGCCCTCTTCTCTGCAGCAAATCCTGAAATTTTCTCCCATCATGCTAAAAGTAATATCTTTATTCCCGAAATTCCTTCTCAATATATTGCCTGGCTTTTTAGACCATGACTCCCTTAAATAATTCAGGTCATCTTCATCTGTAAGCTCGTATCTTGTTTTAAGCTCGAATTTATCTGCCGTCTCATCAAAAGATTTTATGGCTTCCGGAGATCTCATTCCAAGATCGTAGTTTGCATAAAACGGAGTAAAATAAAAGACCATTATATCTCTTAGTCTCTCTTTTTTATCCATGCNNTTTGAGAAATGATTATAATCCTGAAAACATCCCCCGAACAACGCCCTAATCATGCGTGTTGTCTTGTCCATATCCAGATCTTCATCATTCTCTTCCTGATGAATAATGTGGATAGCTCTTCTGAATATGCTTGCCATGAAACATCAACAAGAAACTATTATTTAAATATTAACTTTTCTTGGATTGTTAACTTTTCTTAAACTGAGCGGACGTGTCAATCAGGTCGACATGGCCCAGGAATAATGCCCTGCAGCAATATCTGTCTAATTTAAGGTCATCTAGTATTTTCTTCTTGTCCTCTCCTTTTGCTGCCCTTTCTGAAAACTGCTCCCACAGATGGGCGACTGGTTTTCCGCAGCTGTAGCATCTTATTGGTATCATCATTTTTTCATCACCTTGCGCTTGATCATCATTTTAATTGTAACTCTCATCTATACGACTTTTGTGTTTTGGCTCTTGCATGACCGCCAGTATTTGGTTTTCTTGGCTCCCTCTGCCTTACATCGGCAACCAGTAATGTTCTGTCGTAATCGAGGAATGTTTTCTTTAATTTAGGATTGTATGCGACTAAGCCTTTAGCAATCGCCAGTCTTGCAGCATCTGCCTGCGAAACAATACCGCCTCCTTTGACCTCGACATCTATGTTAAGTTTTGGAGCCGTGTCTTCCGCAAAAAATAATGGCTCCTGAATCTTCAATCTTATGAATTCAGAGCTTATATTTGAGATTGGCTGGCCGTTGAATCTTACTTTTCCGTTTCCTTCCTCAACTGTAGCTCTTGCGACCGCTTTCTTTCTTTTTCCCGAAACAATTATCTTTTTACTCATAGCTTAGCACCAAGTGATTTGCATATCTCATTTATACTCATGAATTTCACTGTCTGTCTTTTATTAATGTTTGCCGAGTCCAGTGTCTCAAATTTCTTTCCTTCGAACTCTTTTGGAACTCCCATATAACACATAACCCTGTCGAATGCTTTCTCTCCCTTCTCTTTTTTATAAGGAAGCATTCCCCTAATTATCCTTCTTACGAATCTGTCGGGCATCCTCGATACATACGGGCCTTTTCTTATTGTTTTCCTGTTTCTTTTTTGGCTGAATTTAGCGAGGATATTTTCTCTTGAGCCGGACACTGCTGCTTTTTCACAGTTGACAATATCTATCTTCTCTCCCAAAAGAACTTTTTTAGCGGCAAAAGCCCCCATCCTTCCGACAATCAGGTCTGTAGCGTCAATTATCATGCCATCAACCTCACATCTTTTCCTTTTGGATTCTTCTGTAACAATTCGTGTATTGTAATGACATTCCCCTTGGCATTTTTTATTTTGTCTACTGCTGACTTTGAAAATGAAAATGCCGAAATAGTAACTTTTTTATTTATATCTCCTGTGCCTAAGACCTTTCCGGGAACCAAAATGACATCACCGTCTTTGGCATACATATCAATCTTGAACAGATTGACCAATTTTTTCTCTCTTGCAGGAACCATGAGGTCATCAGCCACTCTTCTCCATATATTAGACTTGTTTTCAGAGCTTAATTTATACAAATCTGATGCAAGCGCTTTCAAATAGCTGTTTGTTTTAGTTGTTTTCATAGTTCTTTCAATAATTCGTCTGATTGTGCCTTGAGAACTTCACACGCCTTTTTCATTATGTCTTTTATGCTTAACTGGCCGAACGATTCTACCGTAAGCATGAAATTGCTTTCATTATGTGTCACTTTGATGACATCATCGCATACTCCTTCGACTGCATCAACAAGATTGTGCTCCATTATTTTCTTTTCGCTTATTTTGTTTCCGTCAAATATCTGCGGAGGGAGCTTATCCCTGCATTCATTCAATTTTGAGCTGGCATTGTTGATTTTTATCACAGGTTCATAAGTATGGAAGACAAAAGCAGGAATCCATTTCGCATGTACTCTTCCAAGACCAAGCTGTGCTTTTGCTTCTAATTCCAATTCCTGGCCCTTCAGTAATTTAACGATAGGCATCTCAGGATAAATAGGAACAATCGCAGGGTCTTTTGATTTTAAATCTGAAGCATATACTATGCAAGGACCTTTTGCACTTAATGTTAAAGTTGCTGTGCACTTTGCACATCCTTCTCCTTTGCAGGTGCATTCATTTGGCAGATTGTAGTCATCTAATTTAGTTTTTAATGGAATAAGTCCTAATCTAAGAGATATCATCTCATCATACATCACGGAACTGTTCTGCCTGAATTCGACATCTTCAACTGCCATGACGGGGACTGATTCGATGATTGTTCTTCTTATCGCATTGATGAATGCCGGAGCTGAACCGCTTATCNNTTCTTTCTGCAGCCGTCATGCGGAATCGGGGTTACTTCTTCTATAATTCCAATTCTTAATCCCATTCTGGAAAATGCACGGACTGCTGCTTGAGCTCCAGGACCTGGAGTGTTAGGACCATTCTGGCCGCCGGGTGCCTTGATTTTTACATGAATTCCGGTGATGCCTTTCTCGATTGCTATTTCTGCCGCCTTTTTCGCAGCCATCATAGCTGCTGTCGGAGAACTTTCTAACCTGTGCTGTTTTACAACCTGGCCTCCCGATGATCTTGCGATTGTTTCCCTTCCGGTCAGATCAGTTATATGCAATATTGTGTTATTATAGCTTGAATAAATATGAGCAACGCCCCATTTTACAGTCCTTCCTATCGCTGCCGACTGTCTCTTTTCAATCAATTCCTGCGGTGCTGCTTCTGCCATTATTCTGATTTTACCTCAATCATTTCTTTTTTTGATTCTGAACTTTCTTCCACTTTATGCACCTTCATTTCTTCTTTATGTTCTTTTTTTTCTTTTAATTCTTCTTTCTTCTCTGCTTTAATTCCTTCTTTTGATTCTGCTTTCGCTTCAGCTTCCTTCGCTTTTACTTCCTTCTTTGATTCCTTGACTTCTTCTTTGATTTCTTCCTTAGGAACAAGGACTTCTTTCTTTCCTTTTCTTGAAGCTTCTTTCAGTTTCAATATCTGTTCCGGCCTTTCTGGATGATCTTCCTTGGATAAAGGAGATTTTTCGGCAAAAGTCAATTTATGTTCTTCATCTTTTGAAACCAGATAAGAAGGAGAAGTGATTGATTTACTTCCAACCTTGATGTGCTGATGGACAATGAACTGTCTTGCCTGCTTCATTGAATTTGCAAGTCCTTTCCTGACAAGCAATGTCTGAAGCCTTCTTTCCATGATATTGTTTAACTGCAGAGCTAAAACGTCATCCAACTGCGCATTGCTTCCTATTAATGCAAGTGAATGTAATTTGGACAATAATGATTTCTTTTCCTGCTCTGATTGAGGCGAGGAAGATGAAAGCAGTTTCTTGGCCTGCAATGAGAATTTTTTCAGTACAGAACGCATTTTGTATATCTCTGTCTTGTTTGAAACTCCGTAATCCTTGACTATGATTATTTCTGACTCTAATCTTGCCTTATCCCATGGCTTCTTTGGAGCCGAAAATTTCTTCCTGTGTTTTCTTGGGTCGCCCATTTACTTCTTGCCTTTTTCTTCTTTTTTTGCTTCCTTTGCTTTTGCTTCGGAGGCTGCTTTCGCAACGACTGATCTCTTTACCGAAGCAACCTTTCCTTTGTTCTTTCTGAAATTGGAACGTGTTCTTTGTCCTCTCACAGGAGCTCCCTGCATATGCCTCACTCCCCTGTAGCATTTTATTTTTTTAAGCATTCTTATGTCGCTTTCGTGGCTGAATGTCAAATCTGCTCCTGTTAAATGAATATCTTCTCCGGTCTCAAAGTCTTTTCTTCTGTTGAAAAGCCACGAAGGAATCTCCGGTTTCTTGTTTTTCAGCAACAAATCTAATTTATTTACTTCTTCCTCGCTTAAGTCTCCCACTCTTCTTGTCTGGTCTAATTTTGCAATTGCGCAGAAAGCGTTTGAAAGCATGAAAGAAATTCCTTTAATTTTTTGAAGAGCCATTATTAACTGCTTTTTACCATCTAAATCGGTATTTGCAATTCTGACGATATATCTGAAATTAGCAGATTCTTTTTCCACATAAGGTTTTGGTTGTGCAAACTGCTGTGGCTTTTGCTCATGTGATTTTTGATTCTTTTGTTCTTCTGCCATATTAAAGTTCAAGTCAAATAAAGCCAGAATTCACGTTTGTGAACCCTTCGCGCCGTTTTCGACTCGGGTTAATACTAATTTGTGTTTTTAGGTTGTTTATAAAGGTTTTGGTGATTTTGGCTCTGTCCCGAAAGTCGGTAAAGCCAAGAAAATAAGTTATGGCATATCAACCTCAAATACACTTCTGTGCGGATTGTCCGCACAGTTTTGGAGCTGACGCTTGTTTCCTTTCCCATGTGGGGCTATACTCCCCACCCCAGAACAGCCTTACGGCTGTCTGGGTTATATGTTTTATGAATTTAAAGAGATTTGGGACAGAGCCGAATGTGTGGCGGATAAGAAAGATTAGAAAGGTTTATATATTACTAAAAGTAATAGTACTATTACATAAAGTAATAGTATGGAAAGCGACATAAAAATTTTGGAGCTGTTGATAGAGAAGAGAAATGAAAGATTTACAATCAAAAAAATAGCTGAAACCTTGGGGATAAACTACAGGATTGCACATGAAAGGACAGCCGTGCTGGAAAAAGAGAGATTAATAAAGATTACAAAAGCAGGCAATTCGAAGATTTGTGAATTTGCAAACAATTTCAATTCTAAAGTCTATGAGACTGAGTTTCTAAGGAGAGAGGAATTATTCAGCAGAAACAAGGATTTTATGGTCTTAAGAAATAGGCTTGCAGAATTGAATTTTGTTTTTGTTGCATTGGTATTTGGCTCTCACGCAAAAGGAATAGCAGACAAGCATTCAGATATTGATATTTTGACAATCGGGGGGGATGAAAAAGCGATAAGAGCAAACTTATCTCTTTGGCCTGAAAAAGTTCATCTAACCGCTGCAACATATGAAGATTTTATCACTATGGCGAAAAGCAGAGAATTTACAGTAGTAAGCGAAGCAATTAAAAACAACATTATATTGATAGGTATAGAGGAATATTATAGGTTGCTCAAAAATGCTGGATACTGATAGAATAAAGGAAGCTGAAAGGAATGTAAGTTCCTATTTACGAGATGGTCTGCTCAAAAAAACAGATCCGAACAAGAAAGTAATAGATATTCTTTTGAGAAATGCAAAGGAAAGCTTGATAATTGCTGAAGAAACAAGTCAGAAAGGAATCTCAGACTTGTGGGTCATTGTATGCTCTTATTATGCGATGTTTTATTATGCCAATGCTATTCTGTTGAAGCTCGGCTATAAAGTAGGCGAGAAAATTGCTCATAAGGTGACCTCTGATGCTCTAATTGTTTATGTTAGAGGAAAACTTAAAAAATCATTGATAGAAGAATATGAGGAAACACAAAAGGAAGCTCTCAACATTGCTGGCGTGAGGGCAGATGAATTGATAGAATCATTTGACCTTGAAAGAAACAAAAGAAGCTTTATCCAGTATGCAACCACAGAAGCTGAAAAGCATTCCAAATCCAAGACATCGCTTCAAAGAGCAAAAGATTTCGCCAAAGAAATGGATAAATTGCTCATATCATGAACTGAGAAATTCTGCTACAAAGGACATTGATTTTCTTATTACTAATATAAAAATGTGACTTTTCTTAAACTTTTTCGGTCGTTTTTACTAGTATAAACATGTTCTAAATTTTTGAAAAGTTGCGGATTTGGGGTGTTTTTGCCCTATTTCGCCCCACTTTCCGCAACTTTTGAGTAAATGGGTTTTATAAATTAGAAAAATAATTAGTGGAAAATGTCAAAAACTCGTTATGTTCAAGTAAGGGTCAATCAAGACCAACTAGAAAGAATCAAAAATAACGCTTCTGCAAAGGGTTACAGAACAATCTCTCATTACGCAAGAGATTTGATGCTTGAAAAGAACCTTTTCTTTGAACGAAAGTTTGAAGAAATGTATCAAGAAGTTCTTAATATTTCTAAGAGAATTAAATAAATTACTGCTCTATTTTCATATTTTCATCGCCGATTATTTCGAGTCCTTCCATGTTGCTCCACAAACAAGTAATAATTGCAGATGTTTCTTGTTCATTATTCATATCGAGTAATTTGAGCATAGTCTTTTTGGAAAGAGCTTTTGATTTCTTTACTGAATCTTGAGCATCATTTCCCTTAATCAGAGATATTACAACCAAATTTGAAGGTTCGATAATCGTTTTTGCAGTCTTGTCTTTTAATGGGGTCGCAGAATGTTCTTGCTCCACCAAAAATATAAATGGAACATTGTAACCAATGAAACAGCCATCCTTACAGGATTTACCAAGAGATTTAGCAGACCAACAAGAACGAGCGTACACAATTCTTGAATCGAGCAAGTTGTGATTTTTATTTTCCTCAATGAGCACTTCTTCACTCCCGCCCATTTTATCTCCCAATATTTGAGATTGAGTTCCGTGAGCGTTGAAAACTACCAAAGAAGGGTTATTTGTTTTAATCATTGCTGTGAAATTTTCTTTTGTCAATCTTGGTCTGCACAAATCAAGAACTTTGAAATTTTTTCCTTCAGCTGTTTTTATTATTTCTTCAGAATAATGAAACAAATATTCCATGGCATCATCGTATTTTGACCTCGTTATGAGTATTGTTGGTTTCATTCTTCTGCTAATGTTCTTGCCAATGCTCCCGTAGAAAGTGCTTTGATGAATTTTAATTGCATTTTTACAATTTCCCGTCCAATGTCATCTTCATCTTCAACATGTTCTTTCAATTCATCTCTATCAAATGTACCCATGGCACCGATAGATAATTTAAGATTTTTTGGTAAACTAGTATCAAGTCTCCAAAGAACTAACTTCTTTATTTCGGGATCCATTTTCTCTTTCATAGTATTCCTAGTTTCTCCAATTGTATCAGTATTTTCTTGCCTAATTCAGAATCATTTTTTATTTCTATTGTTGCGGTATTCCATGTAAACGGCTTGTCATCAATAACGGCGATTACATCCTCCGCTCTTATTTTCTCAGGGATGTTAGCGAATATGCGCAAATATTTGTCTTTTTTGTCAATCATGTCCAACCAACTACCACAACACAATATTCAAAACTGCCTTTATTTAAATATATGTTAAGTTGATTTAAATATGTTTTGGTAAGCTATTTGCTTCAATACAATCCTCGAGTTCAACTCCGTAATCCCGACACAACTTTTATTAAGACAAAGGCTGTAACATCATTTATCTCAAAGTTCAAATGCTGAAAAGCGTTATTCTTTGAGAAAACAACAAAAAGTGCGAAATAAGCACCCTGAACAGATACCAAAGATAAACCATAAAGAGCCGTTAGAAAGGCCATAAATGTGTTTAAAGACCATTTAAGCGATTCTCAAGAATA
>DUFL01000041.1:0-617 GCA_013331965.1 Candidatus Woesearchaeota archaeon
ATTACCAATACAGATATTGCTGCAGCCAGCGTTGTGCTTAAATCTCCTGTGAAATAGAACCAGCCTGAAAATGTCAATATTGTTATTAGAAGTATTGCAGGCACAAATACTCCCGTAATCTTATCAGCCAATTCCTGAATAGGGACTTTAGTTCCCTGTGCTTCTTCGACTAACTTGATGATATGTGAAAGGAATGTATCTTTTCCAACCTTTGTCGCTTTTACATATAAAATTCCGTCCTGATTTACTGTCGCACCTATTACATTGCTTTTTGCCTTCTTTTCAACAGGCAGAGATTCTCCCGTGACCATGCTTTCATCAACTGCACTCTCTCCTTTAACAACAACACCGTCTGTTGGAATTTTTTCTCCCGGTTTAACAATCATCACATCTCCGATCTTAATCTCGGATATTGGAATTTCTATTTCCTCTTTGCCCCTAAGAACTCTTGCTGATTTAGCTCCTAATTCTAGTAATTTCTTTATCTCTCTGCTTGCACGGCCTCTTGCCAATGCTTCAACATACTTTCCTGTTATATAGAATGACATTATCATAGCAGAGACTCCTGAATAATCCTGTACATCTATAAAATAGCTTATTATTCCAGTAGAATAAGC
>DUFL01000041.1:696-1399 GCA_013331965.1 Candidatus Woesearchaeota archaeon
ATCTCATGCTCTGTTTTTGTCATTGAAGGCATCTCAGAAGAAATGTCTTCTCCCTCAAACTCAACATTAGTTGCGGAATACCCTGCTCTTTTAACTGCTTTTGCAATATCATCCTTTGTAACAAAATCTTCTGCTTCAATAAATCCTTTTTTTGCAAGCAAATTGACTCTTGCACTTTTAACGCCGGGAGTTTTCTTGAAACTTCGCTCTATGTTTATCGCGCATGAAGCGCAATCCATCCCCTCTATACTCACCGTTGCTTTTTTCATTTTGGTGAAACACCGTGTTTTATTATGTTTAAATTGCAGCTTTTATGCGCTGAGCACCATCTCTTGCACCTATCTCTCCACTTTTTCTCTTTGTATGAAAATCCGCACTCTGGACAGGTATAAAATATTTCCATATTATGCTGAATATCCAAGCTTTTTAATAGTATTGATTATCTGCTTTTCTGTTGCTTTGTTTTCATCAAATTCTAGCAATGCAGTGCCTGATTTAAAATCAATTTTTGATTTAACTCCCAAATCATCTAATTCGGCCTCGATATTTGCTTTGCAGCTTTTACAGTGCATTCCTTTAATTGTTAATTTTAATTTTTTCATTTGTCCTCCTTAAAATGTTTCATAACATCCTTAAGTATGCACCAGCAGAAATTATCAGATAAACTGAATGTTTTCTGCTTTCCATGCTTTTTATATACAAC
>DUFL01000041.1:1438-6517 GCA_013331965.1 Candidatus Woesearchaeota archaeon
AGTGTACCAAATGCAAAGCCAAACATTAATTCTTCAATAGGGACTTTTAATATAGTTATTCCGGAAAGAATTGAAAAATTCCATGTATTAATGATCCATCCGGGAACTAAAAGTTCTGTAACTGCAATAGATAATAAATATAAAAACATAAACAATAATCCGCCTGCAAAGATGTGCTGTCTCAATTTTGGATAGACAATAAATGCAAAAATTCCTCCTGCCAACGGCGCGACAGAAGACGGATATATGATGCTCCAGTCAGGAAACATCTTAGTCAGTACAATAAAAACTGTTAAAGTAACAGCTAACGAAAGATAGCAGTAACATCTCTCAACACAGCATTTGTAATGCTCAAATTTGTAATTTGACTTAAAAGTCTCATACAGCGCGGCTGCCAATCCCCCTAAAAAAAACATAAGCAGGAATGACTCTATATCCAGATTATAATTTGCAGCAAGATTAAACAAAGTCTGCGGATGTTTCCAGTAAGTCGGATGAAAGTACAACTCACCTAATCCGAAAGGAAATGCCAGAATGCTTCCCCACAAAATCTTTCTTCTTATCTTCTTTTGTGAAAAATAAATAAGTGCCCAGAACACTCCTAAAATCAAATCCCAGACTAAATATCCGTATGTACCTGCCATGTTTATGCCACGTTTACTGGTTCTTGTTATTTATCTTCAGCAGACTATGCAGCCAGCACCAGCCTATAACGCTTTCAATTAGTGCAATCCAACCTACGATAAAGATGGCCCAGTTGGCCCAGTTTGCGCTGTAACTCGGCGCCCATGGACCGAGCCACCAGAAAGCAAGTGCAAATCTGAATATCCTATCTAATTTACCTAAATTATGCTCTACCATTTATTCCCTCCTTTGATTACTTTACAGCTTATTATATATCCAAGCATATAAAGCACCAGCAATATATGCTGTCACAAAGATCACTGCCAAGCCCACAATAGTCTCTCCTAAAGTAAATGACGTCTTTGCTATGGATGTAAAATCTATGCCGTGGAACAAGCTGTTGAATACGCTTAGCGTAAAATTTGGTGCAGCTGCAATAAACAGCGCACACGCAAGATAAAACACTGCAGAAACAGCTCCAAGGCTTACTCCCACTCTCTTTGGTTTAAGTTCTGACATTCTTTTACTTTTTTCCGAATATTAAGTAAAGCAGTGCGCCTATTATTGAAAAAGGAAAGAATCCTCCCATCAGCACAATCAATACCCAGCCTATTCTTTTTCCGTCGTTGAGATCTTTTCTCTGCATTACATCTATCAGCGCCCAGAAAATCACTAACCACAAAAGCAGTCCAATGCCCCAAAAACCAGACATCATGCTGTAAGGCCAGCCTGCGCCGCCCATCATCTGTCCCATAAATCCATCCGTTATTACCATTATTACCTCCTTTTTGTGATATACGCAGCAAGTATATTTAAATCTTGCCAATTAAATCTGCCTATGAAAACCGGCTTGAGTGCATAATTACGGCTCATTTTGCATCATTGATTATCGCGATGACTTCATTTTCAGCAGTTTCAGCATCTTGTTTGTTTATTTCAGAAAAAAGCTCCGCTATCAATGTTGGTTTCATGCCTGCTATTTTAACATATCCTTCGCTTTCAATAACATTGATTTTGCAGGGCATGCATAATGAAACAAACTTGTTTGCCTGCAGAAATTTGTTTGCGTGCTTTGCAGAGCAAATTTCGATAATCTTCAGGCGTTCATGCTCAAATCCTTTTGCAGCAAGACGTTCTTTGACGTCATAAATCTGAAAAAGTGCCCAACCTTGCTTCTCTATTGCTTTCAAGACAGCTATGACTGCTTCATCGAAAGATTTCTTCGTATCAACCGCATAAAGGAAATCTGTTTGTTTCATGATTTTGCAGGCTTTATTAATTTTTGATTCTTTGCTTTTATTGCTTTCCTCTAAAAATGATATAAACTTTTATGAAAACCAGCCCGGATGCATTATCCAGAACATGGCAATCGTCAAAACAATAAACAAAGCTACCATTATATGCGTTTCATATTTTTTGTAATAGCTCAATGGCACCCGCCTCCTTTTTTATTATTTCCTTTATGCATATGCTTCATCATAAAGAAATGCGATAAAGGACAAAGCAAAAGTACAAACCAGTATAGGTACGAATTACTTAGCCCCATATAACGTACGGCGATAAGCAAAACAATCAAAGGAAGAGCGCAGCAGATAACCATCATNNTGCTCCGGATGATGACCCATATGCTCCACCCATTTTTCCTGAGTATATCCTTCAGGTGCTTTGCATTTGTCAGATTGAACTGCTGCCCCGGCAGCTGATGCAACATTATCATTTTCATTGAATGAATATTGAGCGAATACAGAAGAAACTGCGATGATTATTAAAAATATCATTGTTATTCTTGTCCGCCATGCTGCTTTGTCTTTTATATGAACCTCTGCTTTTTTAAGCAGAAAGAATGTACCAAGCAGGCTGCTGAAAATTCCAAACAATAAGACATAAGGAGTATATTTTGTCAGGAAAGAAATAGTAACGCTAAGGAATGGCAGAACAGGAATAATATAATGGCTGCAGCAGATTATCATGCTGACTGAAGAAACTCCCCCGCTTGTCATCGTTGCCGCAGAACATACCGCATTTTTGTATTTCAAATAATTATGAAGCCCTATCTGAAATCCGAATCCTCCTATTAAAATCAGCAAAAGAAGCCAGTATTTCTTAATCTGCGAAACAGCCATTTCCGGAAAGTTCAGGAAAGAGAGAACAAGAAGGTTTATGACAAGAATCAGCAGTATAGCTAAAATTCCTGCCTCTATTCCCTTTTTAAGAAAATTTTTATGAGCTACCATTCCTTGCAGCAGTCAACCATTTTTTTTACTAATTCTGAGAATTTATTAAGAGGACTGAATTTTTTGACATCACTTTCCTTAATCTTTTCTACACTGATCATTTTCATGTTGATAGCGAAAAACAAAGAATATAAGTCAAATGCAGATTTAAAATATGCTTCCGATTCCTTTTTATTTCCCTTGGCCTGCTCCTTGGTTCCGACCTCAATCAAACGCATGCTGGCTGCAAGCAGATGCTTGCTTATGCACCATTCCTCTCCCTTTGGATTTGTTACAATCTTTGCAAGATAATTTTTTCTTATGTCGCGCACCTGCATAAGCATATCAAGATATTTTCTGTTGCCTGTTTTCATAGCTGTAAAATAGAAATGTTCCTCCAGACTGACTAAATTCATTAANNTTCCTTAACTTAGTTATTGTGCTGCTCAGCCACGGCGCAATCAAAACAATAAACCCGCCGGCTAAACTTCCGCTCAGGAATAAATCAGCCGCGTATGTAGTTCCATACGGACCAAGAAATGAAATATACAGAGGATAAGCTCCTTTAATATAAGGCATTATAGGAATTATTGTCGTTAGAAAAGAAATCAGGATTATAATGGATTTTTGGTATGGAATATACTGTTTTTTAATCAGTTTTGCGATCCACCAGCCGATTGCAATTGCAAATGCTCCTATGAATAATCCAATTGCGGCCTTGCTTACACCTAAATAACTTGCTCCGACTGCAAGACTGGCTGCCCCGACAACGCATAAAGGACAGTGAGCAAAGCTTTGCTTAATCAAAACTAAAAACAATGCCGGAAATAAAAATAATTTTGTTTTCATTTTATTCAACAATTATAACTCCCGTCATAGCGCTATGCCCGCTCCCGCAATAATGATGGCAATAGAAATCAAATGTGCCTTTTTTATCAAAGACAAATTCTTCTTCGGATTCAGCATGTACTTCAAATCCTAATTCAGGAATAGATATGCCATGCTCTGCATCAATGTTGTTTATCTTTAATTTTATTTTCTCTCCCTCTTTAACTTTTATAACATTCGGAATAAATTCAAATCTTTTTGCATCAATAACGATCTCTCTGGCATCTCCCCCATATACAGCATAAGCATCAGTGTTCGATTTTGTATAAACAAGCGATAAAATCATAATAAAAACAAAGAGAGCTGTTATGCCTACAATTAGTTTTGGTACTATTGTTTTTTCCATATTCTTTTCATATCCTCATGAATTCGCTGTATGTTCCGTCGCGGTTAACGGCATAAATTACAAACTGTCCGCTTTTGCTGCCGGACATTCCAGGAGAGCCCATTGGCATTCCGGGCATCGCAATTCCAGCAATATCTGGATTTTCTGCCAGTAATTTTTCAACTGCTTCCAAAGGAACATGGCCTTCAACAAAATAATTTCCATACATTGTTGTGTGGCAGCTTCTCAAATTTGAAGGAATTTTAAAGCTGTCTTTTACTTCATTTAGTTTAACATCTGATATTTCAGGCAAACTTACACTTATTCCTTTCTTCTGCATATAGCTTGCATAAACCGAACAGCAGCCGCAGCTCATAGATTTGAAGAGAGTTACTTCTCCATTTATATTCAATGTATTGCTGGCAGCCGGCCTATTCAAAGTAAAAAATGCCAAAAATAATACCGCAATAGCAGCTAAAGCAATAATAGCGCCGTTTTTCATTTTAACAGCCTCCGACCATAGCTGGCACTGCAGTCTGTCCTAATCCAGGAACGCCTCCCGCGGCCTGTATAACTGCAAAAAGCAAAAGAAGCAGCAGTATTACTAGTATGACAGTGACTACTTTATTGTTCGTATTAGTTTTATTGGTTTTCATTTTTTTAACAGCCTCCGACCATTCCGCTTGATGAAGCAGGCGCACTTCCCTGTACTCTTGCAGGGATTACACCATGCATTTCATAATTCATCTTTTCATCAGCTGTCCAGCCGGATGTATCAAGATTTCCTGAACTGACTGCATTTCCNNTTTATCTTTGTTATCTTGGTTATTTAACTGATTTTAACAGTTGCAGCAGCACTGCTTGCTTTCTTTTTTCTTCTTTTTTGCCATTTGATTTACCTCTAAATCAGCATCCGCCGACCATTGCACCTAAACCTTGTCCGCCAGTCTGCGCTGCTGCCGCCGGCTGATTTGTAAGCAAAACAAACGCTGCCAATACAACCAGCACACCTATCACAATCCACATTAT
>DUFL01000048.1 GCA_013331965.1 Candidatus Woesearchaeota archaeon
ATAATGAGAATGGTAAGACCTTTAGTTACTAAGAGAAATCACGGAAAGTTAGAAGAAAGAGTAAGAAAACAATTCTAATCGTTATTCATTATGTTTTTCATAAACATTAATAAACTCCTATTCTAATTTCAATTTCGTCTTGGCATTACAGCAAGTTAAATAATAAACTTAATTTGCTTGATGTCTGGGCTACATGCTATTTTGCCAGTGCCGTGGTTTGATTTTAACGGTCATAAAATACAGCAACGATACTGAGTAGGAAACGAAATCGTAAAGTTGCAGTGAAACTAAGTGGCAAAAGAGCTAGACGAGCTTGCCCGTTTGCTGTATGTTGGTAACAATGACAACAATGGTCTCAATGGCAACAACAACTTCAACAATAATGCTCGTTTTCTCGGAATAGCTCAACATGCCAAGACATTTACATTTATGAAAACATACAAGAATCTTTGGAAAGAACTTTGTTCTTATGAGAATTTAGAACTCGCATTTAAGAAAGCAAAGAAGAGAAAAACATTGAAACCTTGTGTTATCGAATTCGAAAAAGACCTGACAAATAATTTAGAAGCACTCAGAACAGAACTGCTTTTTCATTCTTATTCACCAAACCCCCCGGAAACATTCATCATCAGAGATCCAAAAACAAGAAAAATAAGCAAGTCTGATTTTAAGGACAGAATTATTCATCATGCCCTATGTAATGTGATTGAGCCGATATTTGATAAATTGTTTATTTATGATTCATTTGCGAATAGGATAAATAAAGGATCATTGAAGGCATTAGAACGATTTGACCAATTCAAAAATAAAGTCTCAAGAAACAATATAAGAAAATGCTATGTTCTAAAAGCAGACATCAAGCATTATTTTGATGAGATTGACCATGATATTTTACTTAATATACTAAACAGGAAAATAAAAGATAGCAAAGTAGTCTGGCTCATCAAGAAAATACTTTCAAACTGCCCTCTCTCTCTCTCTCTCTACACGCTCTTCCCAGAGGGGTATGCCTCTAGGCAATCTAACTTCACAGTTTTTCGGCAATGTTTATCTCAATGAATTAGATCAATTTGTAAAGAACGAATTAAAGGTAAAATATTATATGAGATATGTCGATGATTTTGTTATTCTCAATGACAATATGGAAGAATTAGAATCTTATAAGGAAAGGATTAATAAATTTCTCACTGACAAATTGCTTATAGAATTACATCCTCAGAAATGCAAGATAACACAAATAGGCAGGAATTTCGCCTTTCTTGGATTTAGAGTGTTTAATCATCATAAATTACTAAGAAAGTCGAATATAGGAAAGATGCGGAGAAAATTTGAAAGACTAAAGAGGGCGTATTCTGTTGGAACTATAACTTATGACGCAATCTATGGTTATTTTCAGGGATGGTTAGCATATGCAAGTTTGGCTGATACTTACGGACTAAGAAAAAAACTAGGCAAAGAAATAGAGAAAAGCTTCCCAAATGAAGTATCAAATACGGAGATAAATAGACTAATCAAATATACAAATTCATCGTCAATGTATTTCATACCTCAATATCGCAGCAATCTTTCCAATCTCTCTCAGTTGAACACCTTCTCTTGTTTCAACTGAGATTATTTTAACAGTTGTTCCGAATTTCTTGGCAAGTTCTTCCAATTCTTCAATTTTATTTTCTTCCAATGATTCAGAAATTAATAAAATATCAACTGCACCAGCTTCTAATTTAGCTTTTACTGCATCAAGACCATATTCAACAATTCCTTGTCTTTTATTCAGATGGTCAAAGAATCTTTGCATTAATTTCTTTTCATCTGAAATTTCAGCTTCTCCAAGAAGATCAGATGCTTTATCAAGCAATTCCTGCAATCCAAACTCTTCAGTGTAACTCAGTGCTTTGTAACCTAAAACTTTCTTTTTAACATCTCCGGTTAAATGGTCCTGATTCAGGAAATCAACGACAGTAACTTCCGGTCCCCCTAAAATAATTCCTTTCAAGCCGGGCATATTGAGAAATTCATCTTTCATTAAATCAGCAACTTTCTTGAAATGTTCTTTTATTGAATCTTCTCTTATTCTTCCAAAACGTGCTGCACTATTGTGAACTATTATTCCGTTTGCTATAAAGTTTTGGTTGCCTACAGAAATATCTACCATTTCAACATTTTCATTTCTTTTTTTAATGGTGGCAATTTTGACTGGCAAAATTGGATGGTTATAAATTTCTTCCAATTGTTTATATAGTTTTTTATCTTTAACATTGGCTAAAATTGAGGCTTTAAATGCTTGTTTACTCATCATTCTTTCATTTCTAAAGAAGTTGTTAACTTTCGGAAAGAGTTGAGTATTGTATCCCGCTTTTTCTATAATCTCCCTTACTTTTGTTCCTGGAGTGAGGATTTGCCTAACGCTATTCTTATCTGTTTTGTTTTGAATTAACTTTTCAAGCTTTAGAGATTTTTCTGTTGAAGTAAACCCAATTAGTTCTTTAAATTTTAATAGTGATTCTTTTTCATTTATTTGTAGCTTAAAAATGGGATTTTTCGAATAAGGGTTATGTTTATTATCGTATTCTTGATAGGAAGCCATGATAGAAAATCTAAGTAATAGAAGTTGGGTTTGACCAATTAACATTTTATTGTTGGCGCCTATCCCGATGCTGTCTGATTTCACATATCCTTCGGCATCAAAGTATCCTCTTAGGAATTTGGCAATAATCCTGTTCTCAGATTCAAGCACTTTTTTTGGAACTTCTGTATCTAATGTTTTTTTAATTTCTGGAAATTCTCCTTGAATTAATCTAACAAGAGGGCGGCTAGTAAATTTTAATTGATGGTAGTTTTTGCTTTCTCTAAACTTATAACCGCTGTTGATGTTAAAGAAATTATCAAACAGCTTTTTATAAGCTAAAGCAACCTCTTTTCTTTGTTCAAAAAGAGTTATTCTATCTATTTCCATACATCCATCTCCGATGTAATAGCCTAGAAACTGAGCAAATTCTTCAGTAAGTTCTTCTGGAAGCCTTACATTTGTTCCTTGGTGATGAAAATATTGGCAGTATCTTTCTAAGAATTCTTCAAAATCTAAGTCAAATTCTACACAGAGTTTTTGCAGAGGTTCCTTATCAATATGTAATTTTCCAATCTCGTAAGAAGAGATGGTTGTTTGAGTAACATTTATTCTTTTTGCCAATTCCCTTTGTAGTAAACCTTTTTCTGCTCTTTTGCTCTTCAATAATTCTTGTCCTTCTTTACTAATTACAAAAGAATTGTAGTATTTTCTTGAATTTAGTTTTTGTCTACGACCAATTATTTCAATCTTTTCAGGCATAAGTAAGATATCTTCTACTTTCAATTCTTCCGCAGACTTCTCAACTATTCCTTTCGGAGTCATCACGAAAAAAACATGTTCCTTGGAAGATTCTACGATTAGTTGCGGATACTTTGTTTTTATTTTGTATACTTCTTGTTTTTGTACATTCCACTTATCTGTTATCGGGGAGTCCTTAATTGAATAATTGTCCATGGCTATGCTCTTTACTACGAGTGGGTTATGAGTATTTTCAATTTTAATGATATCGCCGGTAGAAGATTGAATTAATGTTCCAAAAACATGGCATTGTCCGCCAGCCTTGAACTTTCCCGGGACTTCTGAATGAGTTTTTGCAATTACTTTGAATGCCTTTCCCCTCAGCACGGCTAATGTCGCATCTCTCCTGTCCATGACGACTAATCCGAATATATCTTCAGAAGCGATCATGTCATGCAGAGGTTCTGTAACAAAGCGTTTGTCGCAGCGATAAAGATTTTGGTTCAACGGCATAGGAGGATCGATATAATCAACGAACCATTCTGTGTCTCCCTCATTTTCTGCAACATTTCCTGCGAACGCAGCCAGTCCATTCTTTGGAGTTTTTCCTATCTGCCTTAGCTGCAGAATCATTTTTTCCAAAGCTTCAGTTACATTTCTTCTTGTTGTTGAAGATTTGATGTTTGCGGCTGTTCCAACCTCATCAGACAGCTGATTTATCTTCTTCTGGATGTCATAACCGGGGGGCACATAGACTGTTATTAATTCAGTATGTCTGGCGCTCAAGCTCTCTATTTTCTTTAGAAGTTTCTTCAGTTTATATCTCATCAGAGGGTCATTAGGGTCTATTGCCATGGATTATACTGGTTTAAGATTGTTTATAAGATTTGCCTTAGG
>DUFL01000032.1:0-734 GCA_013331965.1 Candidatus Woesearchaeota archaeon
ACAACGTGAGAATAAGTGCAGTCAACAGATTTGGCTAAAGAAGATGCATAAATAGGACCTTTGGCGTTGTGCAGACCAAGCAACATCATAGCTGGCTTCTCGCGAAAAAACACGCCGAATGTCTCTTTATTCTTCATCAATGACCCCCTGAACTGTAATTTATATGTTTGAACATATAAGTTTAATGATATAAACTATTAATTGTTTTAAATACTTATCTATTTTGACGCCGAGAGAGTAATCACTGCAAACTGACAAAAGTTTTATATTGAAACACTGAATTTCACTCTTATGAAGCTCTTCCCGTACCAAAAAATAAGGCCTGAACAAGATTCTTTGATAAAAAATATTGTCTTGGCGCTTGAAAATAAGAAAAATTTAATCATTCATGCGCCGACCGGACTGGGAAAGACCGCTGCTTCTTTGGCGCCCTGCCTTGAATTTGCGCTGAAAAACAAATTAACTGTGTTTTTTCTAACTTCAAGGCACACTCAGCACACAATTGCCGTTGAAACGCTGAAGCAAATAAGGGAAAAGTATAACCTAGCATTCCATACAGCTGATTTAGTCGGCAAAAAAAACATGTGCCTGCAGGACGGAGTCTCGCTGATAAGCACTGGTCAGTTCCATGAATACTGCAAAAAACTAAGAGAGGAAGACAGATGTGAATTTTATTTAAATACTAAAAAAAATTCCAAAAACACAACTGAAACTGATCTGATGCTTGGAAATCT
>DUFL01000032.1:760-3588 GCA_013331965.1 Candidatus Woesearchaeota archaeon
AGAGCAGTCCAGGAGTGCAATAAATACAATTTTACCGAGTCCGCTGTCAAATTAACAACCTTGATGAGCTCTATGGCAGAATTGGTTGATTATGGGAAAAACAACGAGCGATTAGTCAGCAAAGAAGAATTCATGACATTAGTTAATGAAATCCAGAATTATGACGGATTAATCAATGAACTTGAAGGAAATGCTGATTTCATAAGAGAAAAGCAAAAGTCAAGCTTCACTGGAACTGTTGCCGACTTTTTAGCCAAATGGAAGGGAACAGATGATGGATTTACAAGAATATTTTCATATAATGACCAAAAGATGACGCTGAATTACAAATGCCTGGACCCTTCTTTAATCACAAAAGACATACTGAAAAATATTTACTGCACAATAGCCATGTCAGGAACATTAACTCCGACTGAGATGTATAAAGATCTTTTGGGATTTGAAAATGCTGAAGAAAAAGTATTCAAAAGCCCCTTTCCGGTTGAAAACAGGCTGAATCTTATCGTTCCTAAAACAACGACAAAATTCACAGAAAGGAATGATGCCCAGTTTAAAAAAATTGCAGATGAAGTTTCTCAGATAACAAACGCTGTGCCCGGCAACAGCTTAGTATTGTTTCCTTCTTATTTTATAAGAGATAATGTCTATCGCTACTTAAGCGAGAAACTTGATAAAACCGTCTTCCTTGAGATTCCTGACATGAGCAAGAAAGATAAAGTTGAAATGCTGAGCAAATTCAAGTCATATTCAAAGACAGGAGCTGTTCTGCTGGGAAACAGCTCGGGAAACTTTTCAGAAGGGATTGATCTGCTCGGCGATTTGCTGAAGTGTGTGATCATAGTCGGACTTCCTCTGCAGCAGCCTGATCTTGAGACGCATGAATCGATAAAATACTATGATTTGAAATTTCAGAAAGGATGGGATTACGGATACGTATTTCCTGCGTTCAATAAAGTTCTGCAGGGCGCCGGAAGATGCATACGTTCAGAGACGGACAGAGGAGTCATAATATTTCTGGATGAAAGATACTGCTGGCCAAATTACATAAGATGCTTTCCGGAAGATATGGAGCTGAAGATAAGCAAGGATTATTTGAACGATATTAATAATTTTTTTCGGCCCTAGTTTCTTCATATTTGAATGTCAGATCTGTAACCAAATCATTCAATCTTCCGTTCATTCTTTCAAAATCTCTTGGAGAAACTGGAGCTGGGTTGGAATTTTTAAATGTGTAAACATCATATAAATCCCTGTCCTTATGATACAATATTTCTGGACCGGCCTTGCACAGCTTTCTCGTAAATGAAGTTGAATCTCTTCTCAGATATGCCAATGTTTTCTGCATCATTTTATACATGTCGCTGTCTCTTGATATTAACGCAGTGTTTTTTTCTTCAAAAATAGCTGAGTAAATTGCCGTAGCAAAAAGATGTTCGTCAGTTAGCGTTGGATATCCAACTTCTTTTCTTTTTGCAGCATCCATTCTTAATTTTCTTCTTTCATGAATATCCAATGGAATGGCCTTGAACAGCCCAAGCATCTCTGAGATATCTTTTATTGTGGAATTGAACGGAACAACAGCAGTTTTCAATCCATTCAAGATATATTCAGATGGAACTCTTAGTTTCATTAATTCATTCATTACTCTTGGGCGGGATTTAATTTCCTGAGAAATATTTCCTATCGCATAATTAATTTTATTTAAAAATTGTCGCCATTCATCTGCAACGGAATCTATCGTTTTTATTTTACCATAATGGTGCATAAACATCCTGCTGTTCTCAAAAAGATTTTCCCTTGCAAGAGAAAGAAGCTCCGGTTTAATGTGCCTCCATCCGGAAGGATCAACCAATGCCATTGCATTTATCCCGCCAAGATAAGCATGGTGCATCCCGATAAAACGAAAGGGAGGAGCTAATTCTCCTGTATCGATAAAGACGTGCTGATTTGAAGCGAAAATATTTTCTCTGTTCGTAGAAGGCTCACTTGAGCGCTTTCTTGTGTAAATCTCTTTCGGCATAACAAACAAAGGCAGAATGATTATATTAACTTTTAACGTGTCAAGTAAGTAGTGAATACTGCTGAATAAATGAATGTCTAAAACGCTTGAATTCATGTAATACAACCCCCAGTATACAAAAGGGTAACATTTATATACTGAATTTCTAAATTAAGCTTATGGTAATATTGTTTGATGTGTTTCATATGCCAGATGATGTTTTCTCGTTAGTCTTCGCCACAGAGCAGCAGGTCCAGGTTGCAAAATTATTTTTTAATGAGATTAAAGGACACGGCGGCTCCTTGGATAAAACTCAAATGAGTGTTTTTGCGAATACACTGCATGACGGTATGATGATCGAGACAGAAATCTCCATTGGCCCGATAAAGAAAAAGGACAGGGTTAAATTAAGTTATAACAAAAGACAATTTTACGACAGAATATTAACTCCGATGAGAGCCATGGGAATGATTGATTACGATTTGTACAAGAAAAAATACATTGTTAGTCATAAGTTTGTTGATGAACTGAACAAGATAGGAATGCTCTGGAGAAAAGAAACTTCAGGTTCTATTGGATACTGATTATTTTTATTATGAGCCATTAAGCGGATTAGTTATTTTTAGTTTGTAATTACTACCAATAAAATCCGGCCTCGGTCTTTAAACCAAGACGAGAAAAATTAAAAGTTTATTAATGTTTGTCAAAAAATAATAAATAATTATTAGAATTGCTTTCTTACTTTATCTTCTAATCTTCCGTGATTTCTCTTAGCAACGAAAGGTTTTACCATTCTCATTATTTGAGAATAAGTAAATTCACGTGGTTC
>DUFL01000024.1:0-7104 GCA_013331965.1 Candidatus Woesearchaeota archaeon
GAAAATGATATTGTTGATTTAATGGATAAATATCCTAATGTTTACTTTTCAATAGATTCAGCTGTATTGTATGCTATGCAAGGATTGTTTATGGGATCAAAGGAACAATTTGTTTCTAGATTTGAACAGGAATTTGACGTAAATATGAANNGAGGATGTAAGTATTTTATTTGAAGAATTCGGTAGAGCATTTATTGCCAGATTAGACCCCGCTGTGCAAGAAAAGTTTGCTTATGAAAATGCAGAGAGGCTGTTACAAGGTTAAGGGAGAATGGTAAAATAAAAATTGTGATAGAAAATGAAAAAGAACTGATTATTTTAATTATTGTTGAAATAGTAATCATAATTTTGGGCGTGGTTGGTATTTTAGATAATAAAAAGAAAAATAAAAGCGGGGTTTAGCCGCTTCCAGAGTTGCTGCCGGAGCTTTCTGATCCGCTGCCAGATGAATCACTTGATGATGAATCGTCTGAGCTTCCGGAATTATCTTCTGTCTCCGAAGAGCCGTCATCTGAGCTTTCAGATTCGTTTTCTGCTTCAACTTCAGTTTCAGCAGAGTCATCGGCATCTTCTATGCTCTTTGCTTCTCTTTCAGCCAATTTTTCACTGACTTTAGCGGCCTTTTTTTCTAACGCAGCAGATCTTTTTTGAACTTTTTGTTCAAGTTTTTCTGCTTTTTCAGTTAGTTTAGCCTCATCTCTGCCTCTTTCCTTGGCTTTTGCAGCTTTAGCTTCTATCCTGGCCAAAGTGTCAGCCTTCTTAACTTTCCATTGCTCGAAATTCTTCACAAGGCCGATAGTTTTTGACTTAAATCTTTCAGCCTGCTCAGTCTTTCCTTTTGCAACAAGGAAGCTATAGTGCTGTGTTCTTCTTTGTTCAATCTTACTGATAAGATCAAGTTTTCTTTCCTCCTGGAAAGTGAAAGCCAGTCTTATTCTGTCAAGAGCTGAATCAAGTGTAGAGTATTCTTTTCCAACCTGAACAGTTGTTGTTTCTGTCGTTGTCTCTTCTTCAGCTGTTTCAGTTTCAGCCTCTAAAGGCGCATCCGATACTGCTGCTGCGTCCTCGGCTGATGCTACAACAGGAATTGCTTCAGTTGCATCTCCTGAGATGACCTCAGCATCTGCTGCTTCAGTTACTTCAGCCGTTACTCCTTCAGTTGATACATCAGCTGTCTCTTCAGCTATTGTTTCATCTGTCGTGTCCTGTGCAATTACTGAAACTGTGCTCAGTAAAAACATAAGAACAACAAATATGCTTAGTGTTTTCATTGTTTTCCTCCGCTTTGTTTTTGAACGGGAGCTTCGACTCTTTCCCGAGTCTTGTTCTGCTCCATTTTAGCGATTATGTCCTGCTTGTTGGCTTTCCACTGGTCAAAGTTTTTAACCAGTCCTATTGTATTGGTATTGAACCTTTCAGCCTGATCAGTCTTTCCCTTTTCAAGCAAAAACTGGTAGTGTGCCTGCCTTCTTTCCTGAATCTTGTTTATCATTTCAAGTCTTCTCTCTATCTGCTGTGTGAAGGCAAATTTTATCCTGTCTATCGCTCTTTCGAGTAAAGAGTATTCTTTTCTGTCTTTGGCTTCAACTGAGGTGTTTGCCTGTGCAAATGCAAAAGGCATAGCTAACAGCAATAATGCTATAATCCCAAACATTAGTCTTTGTTTCATTGTTTTTCACAGCGTTTTCACGCTATATCCTAATATGGCTGGAACAGTATTTATTTTTTGCCCGGAATTAGCCGGAACAACCAGGAACTATACAAATGATACCCTGTACTTCTTATGTCCGTTGCCATTAGCTATATTTCTATGCTCATCCAATATATTGTGTATCTGAGGCATGATTATTCCATACTGTTTAATCAATCCTGAATACGATCCGTAGCACGCATGTATCTCGTTTAAGTCTGCAAATGAAAGCGCGGATTCAAGCTCTTCAGCCAGTTTAGAGATATCATTTTTAACATCTTGTTTTATATTTGCACTTTTCATTAATGCAGCATATGCGGCAGAGCTCCCGATTATCTTGCATTCCCGATATATTCTTGTGATAAACTCTTCCTGATCCTTGGTGCTCATGTTTTTTACAATGGTTACCAAATCAATGCTTTGCTCTGTTGGTGTCATATAACCTATATGGGCGGAACAAGATATTAATTTAACCCGGAATTAGCCGGAACAAGTAAGAACAAATGTTTAATCAACGATGCCCAACTCTACGCCGCACCTATGCTGGATTTTCGTTTTAATTATTACAAATTAAAAACATTATTTAAAAGTTAGCACCACTCGGCTTTGTATTCTGTTTTATTATATGCCGCTAAAGTCCCGTAGGGAGCGTCCCCTTTAGCTCATTTTCTATCGCCAGTAATTAAGCCTCGGTGCAGGTGCTAACTTAATTTAAATTTGGTGCTGCTAAATCCTATCTCAATCCAACAATATTGCTCATTCCTTTAGTCTCGCTGAATATGATTTCTTTCTGAACAAGCGTTTTGATGTTTCTGGAAAGAGATGCCTTAGGAATTCCAAGCTCTTTTTCAAGCGCAGCCTGGGTCACAGTTCCGTGTTCTTGAAGATAGTCAAGAATAAGCAATTGTCTTTCTGTATATAAGGAGCGGTTTAGTGTTTTCTTAGGAGTTGAAGTTATTTTTCTTTTGACAAAATAAACAATACCTCCGATTATCAATATCAGAACTAACCCTGCAATCATCAGGGATTGATCAAAAAGCGAATCTTCCTTATCTATCGCGTATTCTATGAATACATCAAGTTTTTCCCCTGCACCGAAACCTGAAACAGCGATAACCCCGTCTTTCTCCCCGATAACAAACTTATTATTGGCTTTGATGACATTCATTACAGAATATTTTGGAAGTTTAATTAGATACTTATATTCATCAAAAATCGGGCTTGTTATGTTTAAATACCAGATGTTCTTGTTCTTTGAAGTAAGTTCATTGTTTGTTCCTTTAAATTGGTCATAATTGGTATTTCCGCTTATCGCAACCTCCCCGTTTTCTTTCACATTGAAGGTCAAGTCTCCATAAAGCTGAGCGTATGACGTATTAATTAAGATGATAAAAAGTGCAGCAACAAATAAAAGATGTGCTAGTCGTTTCATATTGTAGCTTATTACCTGTTTATTTATTAAATTAACCATTATTTTCGGCTGCCCACTGTTCGGCCATTTTAATCCTTTTTTCAGCACAAGGGTGGCCGTGGAACCAGAATTCGATAAAAGCATTTGGCTTGTCATCTGCTAGGTCTATGTCGCATAGTTTTTTCTCGGTTGAAATCTGAGAAGAAGAATCTTTAATGTAGTCTAATGCAAATTTATCTGCTGCCGCTTCCTGTTTTCTTGAATAAGCCATCATCAAAGGCATTGCGAGGAATCCTAAAACAATCAGTATTCCTGAAACAACGGGATAAATATGGAGCGGAATAAATTCATCTGCAGTAAAATTATTTCTTATTATTAAATTTGTTAAGTACAGGAGTAACACAGACTGTGCTGCTCCAAAAATCTCAAACTTGATTATATCTTTATGGACATAGTGCCCCAGCTCATGCGCTATTACAGTCCTTACCTCTTTTTTGGTGAATTTATCCAGTAAATTGTCATACAAAATTATTGATTTGGTTTTTCCCATTCCCGCAAACATCGCATCTACTTTTTTTGATTTTTCGCTCTCAATAAGAACTTTTATTTTTTTAATATTTGTTACACCGACTCTTTTGAGTATATCAATGATATTTTTAAGCTCTGACCTATCTTTGTACGGCTTTAATTTATAAAGGAACGGAAGAAAAACAACAGGATAAATGAAATTGATAAATAATGAAAAAAAGATTCCGACAATTGAGGTGTAAAGCCACCAATACCTGAAATTTACAAGCAAAAATGCGGTTATCGCTCCGATAGGAACAGCAAAAACAAGCTCAAGCAGAGTTTCCTTGAAAAAATCATTAAACCACGCAGGAAGGGTATGGTTTGAAAGCTTGTATTTGTGCTCGTAAAAATATCCTCCGTACAATTTAAGCGGAAATTCAAAAATTAAAAAGATTGCTGAAACAAAAAATACAAATAAGATGATTCCAAGAATAGAACCGCCAGCATTTAATGAATACTCTGCAAGTCTTTCAAAAACGCCGGTTAAAAATAATACAGCAATCGCAGTAAGAGGAATGACTATGCTGTTTCCTATGCTCATGATCAGTTTCTGCCTGGAATATATCTTTGCCAGCCTTCTTTTCTCAGGGTCGTACTCGTAATGTGCAGATCTTTTTGCCATTAAAAAAGAAAACTATGCTTTGTTTAAAAAACTATTGAAAATTTCAACTACTTCCTCATCAGATTTCGCTCTTGCTATTTTATCTCTTGCTCTCGCTGCGCCATTCTTGCCTTTCAGAAAGCTGCTGGCAATAAACTTAAGATTGGTTTCACATTCGTGTTCTTTGCACAGTTCTACATATCTTTTGAGCATTTTAATCTCATCAGGAGCATCATATATTTTATATTTTCCATAGTCAATGCATTGTTTGAATATGGATGGGTTTTTTATAGCTGCTCTGCCAATCATCACATAGTCACATCCTGTTTTTTCGAGCATCTCATACGCTTTTTCAGGGCTGGTTACATCCCCATTTCCTATTATCGGAATCTTGACGGCTTCTTTCATCTTTTTTATCGTGCTCCAGTCGGCGCTTCCAGAGTATTTCTGATATTGTGTTCTTGCATGCAGTGTAATTGCTGAAACTCCGGCTTTCTCGAGTGTTTTCGCAATTTCTACTGCTTCATCTTTCTTGAATCCTGAGCGCATCTTTACCGTAACAGGAACTTTAAGGTTTTTAGTCAGAAGTTTCATCATTCTTTTTATTTTTTGTTTTTCATTGAGAAGCGCAGCGCCAAAACCCTGTTTCACGATTTTTTTTGAAGGACATCCCATGTTGATGTCAAGAATATCATAATTCTTGTTCTTTTTTGCTGCTTTAAGCATGATTATCCCGTCAGCTCCTGATAGCTGAAATACCAAAGGCCTGTCCTGTTCGCATGTTTTAGCCTTTTCAATGTTCAGCTTATTGCTCTTTGTAAATGCGAATGCGTTTATCTGCTCAGTTGAAGCCAGACTTGCTCCGTATTCTCTGCACAGCAGCCTGAACGGAAGATTAGTCACATCTGCCATGGGGGCCAATACAAACCTGTTCTTTAGCTTTGGAAACTCCATAACCTGATTATATTATGGAAATTATTAAAAAGATATGCTTTTTGATATTGTTGTGAAAATTAACGATATTCTCAAGAAACAGGAAAAGCTCAATAAAGGCGGCAAATTCTCGACTATAAACCGTGAAACGGGCCATTTTATCAATCTTTTGATAAAGATGAGGGATCCGAAGAAAGTCCTTGAGATAGGAACTTCTATTGGTTATTCATCAATCTGGATAGCGTCTGCGTTAAATAAGAATGCGGAGTTAATCACACTTGAGCGATGGCCGGAACGTGCGGAAATTGCAAAAAAGTTTTTCAGGCAGGCAAATTTGCCGATAATACTTATTGAGGGAGATGCTATTGAAGTGATTCCTAAATTAAGAACAAAATTTGATGCAGTCTTCATTGATGCGGCTAAGGCAGATTATCTGAAATATTTACATCTGCTGATTCTAAATAAAAAATTAAATAAGCATACTTTGATTATTGCCGACAACACAGTTTCTCATGCATCTAAAATGCAGGATTTCCTGAAATTTGCAGAAAAAAAGAAAGCGATTACAGCCGAAATCGGAAAAGGAGTTACTTTCTTTAGACTTTAGTTCTTTTGTATCTGATTATTTTCCCCATTATTTTCCCCCCATTTTCGCTTGATTTTTTATTGTATCCTGACAAACTTTTCTGAACTTTTAACTGCTTTTCCTCTATGCTGGAAATATTCTCTCTGTATTTCAGCATTAATTTATCATAGTCTTCTCTTGGAATAGAGTGCTTTTTGAAATATTTCATTTGCGTATCTTTTTCCATTTCTACGGCTCTTTTTTTATTTTCAATCATCTTTTTTCGGCGTAATTCAAGATATTTTCTGTGCCACAATGGTTTAGTTCTCACAATTGTTAATATCGTGGCTAAAGCAAAGATATACCAGTATTTTACAAGTATGTTGTAGTAAAACAATCTGATTTGCAGCTCAACTTTGCCAAGCTTTTCCACAATAATCGTTCTTTCAATTACAACACTATTTTCAAATGCATCCTTGGCATTTAGCTGCAGAGAATCTGCGCTGGCATCTTTTTCAGTAAATAAGTAAGATCCTGAATATACCCCGGGGTTTATTTCAGATAGCTTAGTTGTTTTATTTCCGATAACTGCAAAAACATTCGCTTTTTCTATTTTTGTCCCGTCCGGATAGTTCAGTTCGGCATTAATCTCTATTTTTAGTCCTGTAAAAAAGCTGGTTGTTTTTGGATTTATAAGAACAAGATTCAGGTCAGAGGATCTTATTGTAACAGGTATTCTTGTTCCGCCTGCTTTTGTTATTTTATTTTCAGTTTTTACCGCCTGAACGGCGATGTTCCACTTTCCAAGAGGGTCATTCGATTTTATTTTATATTCTGAAGAATATGTTCCGGAGGTTACTTCCTGAAACATAATCGGTTCTCCGTCTGGAGTTCTGAAATCGACAGAAGCATTTGCAAGAGCTTTTCCTTCGTCTTTAACTTCAACTGTTATCGGAATTGTGCTTCCTCTCTTGAATTCAGCATCTTTGAATGGGCTCAGAAAATCAACAGTGTAGAAAGCTACGCCTTTTGGAGTGGAAATATTTGATTTGAAATCGGCAAATCCCTCGTTAAATGATTTATCTTCTGCTTTTATCTTTATTGCCCATTTTCCTTCAGGTTCAGCAAAACTGATTAGGTAGCTGTCTTTAAATATTCCGTCAATGTTTGATTTTATTGTTTTGTTGAATAAAACATCCTCTGAGGAAATAACTATCTGAACAGAATTATTTTTTACAGGACTTTTGTCGAAGTAAGTTAAAATTCCACTGAATATTATTCTTTCTCCCTTGAAATACTGTTTTTTCACGCTTGTGTTGAAATAAATAGTAGGA
>DUFL01000024.1:7145-12915 GCA_013331965.1 Candidatus Woesearchaeota archaeon
CCGATGCAATTATTATCCCCGCAAAAAGGAGCGGCGGCATATGCCGAGAACGGAGCTGCAAATACCAGGATTAAAACAATCAGGATAAAAGTTAATTTTCTCATTTTTCCCTGTATTCTTTTTTTATTTCTGTGAACAATTCCTGTTCGGGATACACTTCTATGCCTTTATCCGTTATTTTCATCGCAACAATAATCTTTCTATGTTTGGAGCCCCTTAGTTTTAGCACCTCAATGGCATTTTCCCTTATGTTTTCTCTCTGAAGATCGTAAAGGACAACAACACCATCTGCCAGAAATTCTTCCACTCCGCTTCGCGAATACATGGTCGGAATCTGCTCAGTTTCTGAAATTAAGAAAGAAGTTACATTTATCTTCTCCAGGAATCTGAAAAGCTGTTCGATAAAAATACGGTATCCTTCTTCCTTTTTCTCGAATGCTGTGGCAATTGAAGTTACCGAGTCAAGCACTATCCTGTCCGGCTTGAATCCTTCGGGCACTATCTCCATTATTTCGTTTATATCTATGAGAAGCTCTCCTTTTGCATTCGCAAGCATCGCTTCAATATTTGTTGTAAGGACAAAAGGCTCTTTTCTCACAATCTTAAGAAGGCCTTTTTTCTCAAGTGGTCTCCAATCCCACCCAAAATCATCCATGTGTTTTTTTAGCCTTTCTTCTGATTCTTCAAAACTCAGGTATAAACCCTTTTTCCCTTTCTTAGCTGCATTGTACAGCGTCTGAAGGCAAAAAATTGTTTTTCCCGTTCCTGCGCCGCCTGCAATTAAAAGAGAAGTGTTTTTTGGTATGCCTTTTTCCATAAGAGCATCAAAACCTGAAATTCCTGTTTTTACATACCCATCTTCAGTGAACTTTTCTTTTTTATCATCTGCAAGATTTATCGCTTTTCTTATAGGCTCTCTTTGTTTTAAAAGCTGACGGGCTGTACTTTTTTTACTTATCTGTTTTTTTGTTCTCATTACTTTTAAAGAATTTATCTTATCTAATGCAGATTTTTTAAACTTCTTATTTTTCATATTTAAGTTTAACCTTCTTTTTAATATAAACTTGCAGTTATGCTTTATAAACCTTATTCATGGATTGGCTCTGTCCTAAGAGTCGTTAGCACCATTTACCGAGCGATAGATTGTAAATTTAGAAACTGAGCTGGGAGGGGAGGCTCCTACGGAGCTCCAGCGATATCCGATAAGACAATATTACATCGCGAGTCGGTGCTAACGACAAATCGTAGATTTAGGACAGAGCCTCATGGATTGAGTTTAAGCAGATAGTAAAGTAACACATATTTAACTGGTAAAAATCTAATTCTTTGGCAAAAATCTCGGAATGTTAGCCTTTTCATGCTTGACTTCTTCAGGATTTGAGACGGATTTGTCTTCCATGAAATGGTCTTCGCCAAGAGGCTCCTGTTTTTTTCTTTTGAACAGAGATTTTATTTTTTCAATAAAGCTAATCCCCTTTTTCTTTGCTTCTTCTGTTTTAACAGCAATATGCTCTTTTGCTTTTTTCAAATCTCCAAATGTCACATCCATGTCTGCAATCTTGTTTTTGTGTTTTTCAAAGTAGACAAATTTTTCCAAAGGATATTTTGAAGATGTTTTCGCCTGCTCCAACGGTTTTCCAAAAGCAATTATCGCATGTGGCCGCGCCGGCGGCTCGATTTTTAATATTTGGTTTAATTTTTCTTCATTAAACCCAACAACAAGAGAACATCCTAATCCTAAATCAGTTGCAGCTAATAGCATGTTCTGCGCGGCAAAAGATGTATCCTGTACTGAATAAATTTTATCTCCTCTTGGGCCGAAAAACTTTCCAACTTTCATATTTTCTGCGACAATAACTACCAAAACAGGAGCAGTCTGCATCCATGTCTGGTTTCCGGATGCCTGTGCGATATCTGATTTCAGTTTAGAATCTTTTATTATGATGAAACTTCTATCCTGCAGGTTTCCGGCGCTTGGTGCGAATCTTCCGGCATCAAGAATAGTTCCGAGATCTTCCTTATCCAAGGGTTCATCAGAAAACTTCCTGCATCCCCATCTTTTCTGAATTGCATCCATCACATTCATGGTCTTTTGTTAATCTGTTTTATATATAAACCTTTCCTGCAATACTTTTTTAAACACCAAAACAACTCATATTCATATGGACTATTCAGACTTAGTTGATGTTTATGAGAAGCTCGAGAAGACTACTAAGCGTCTTGAAAAAACTCACATTTTGGCTGAATTTTTGAAGACAGTCAGGACAGATTCTCTGCCTTATGTTGTTCTATTGCTGCAGGGAAATGTTTATCCGGCAGTTGAAGAAAAGAAAATAGGAGTCGCTGCAAAATTGGTGTTAAAAGCAATTGCTTCTGCTTCCGGCATTCCTCATGATAAAGTTGAACATCACTGGGCAAAGTCAGGTGATTTAGGAGAAACTGCTGCGGAATTGATGGGAAAAAAGAAACAATCTACATTATTCAAGACAGATATAACTGTAAAAAAAGTCATGGAAAATCTAAGAAAATTGGCAACTCTTGAGGGAGAAGGAACCGTATCAAGAAAAGTTGATTTAATCTCTGAATTGCTGACTTCAGCAACATCAAAAGAAGCTAAATTCATTGTGAGAACAATGCTGGAAGAATTAAGAGTTGGTGTTGCAGACGGAACACTGAGAGATGCGATTGTCTGGGCCTATTTCGGAAAAGAGATTGGCTTTACTTATAATCAGAAGGAAAATGATTTTGATGTCAAGGACAGGATAAAATATAATGAATATTCTGATGCTGTGCAGAGAGCATACGACATGGTGAGTGATTTCAGCGAGGTAATTGTCGCTGCAAAAGAGAAAGGTTTGTTAGGACTTGCAAAATCATCGTTAAAAGTTGGAGCACCGATTAAAGTCATGCTTTACCCGAAAGCAGAGGATTTCAAAGAGGCTTTTGAAGCGCTTGGAAAACCGGCACAATGTGAATTTAAATTTGATGGGTTTAGGATTCAGGCTCATAAAAAAGACGGAAAGATTACTTTATTTACAAGAAGGCTGGAAAATGTAACAAAGCAGTTTCCCGATGTAGTTAAATTCGTTGAAGAATTTGTAAAAGCCAAAGAGTTCATAATAGATTCTGAAGCAGTCGGTTATGACTCAAAAACGAAAAAATATGTCGCATTCCAGATCATCTCTCAGAGAATTAAAAGAAAATATGATATTGAAGAAATAGCGAAGAAATTCCCTGTCGAGCTTGATGTATTTGATGTTGTTGAATATGAAGGAGAGAACTGCATGAACAAGCCGTTCAGGGAAAGAAGGAAAATTCTTGAGAAGATGGTTCCAAAAGAAGTTCCTTTCAAATTAAAGCTTGCAGAAGCTATTGTTACATCAAGTGAAAAAGAAGCAGAGGAATTTTATCAAAAATCACTTCAGGCAGGAAATGAAGGCGTTATGGTTAAATCTCTTGATGCTCCGTACCAGCCAGGGAGAAGAGTCGGAGGGGGGGTAAAAATAAAGCCGGTCATGGAAACATTGGATGTTGTCATAGTCGGAGCTGAAAAAGGAGAAGGAAAAAGAGCAGGTTGGCTGAGCTCATTCATTATCGCGTGCAGAGATGAAGATTCAGACGAACTGGTCGAGATTGGAAGGGTTTCAACAGGATTTAAGGAAAAAAGCGAGGAAGGGACTTCATTTGACGATATGACAAAACTTCTTGATTCGCTTATAGTTGATAAAAAAGGAAAAATTGTGAAAGTAAGGCCTAAGATTATAATTGAAGTCGCATATGAAGAGATACAGAAAAGTCCTGAGTATAGCTCTGGGTACGCATTGAGATTTCCAAGATTAGTCAGATTAAGAGAAGACAGAGGTCCTGATGATGCTTCAACATTAAGAGAAGTTGATGTTCTTTATTCCAAGCAGAGAGGAAGGCATAAATAAAATTATAACCGCTCCTGCGGGGATTTGAACCCCGGATCTCCCGGANNCCGCAACCGAGTGCACTATCCAAGCTATGCTACAGGAGCATTAAATCTATTTTGAAGCTTCACTATTTTAATTGATTTATTTTCTATATAGATAATATATAACATAAATTATGTTATTACCAAATAGTAGTTAAAATACAAAAAGTTTATATAGGGGTAATACTATCTTCATTAATATGCTTGAAAACGAAGTAGAATCACACTTTGCAGAACTGGAGAAGAATGGAGCAGATAAGGCTGTAATAGGCTCTTTAAGACAGGCTTTTTCCAGATTGAGCGATAAGGCTAAAAGGGATCCAAAAACACTCCTATATAACGCTGAACGTTTATTTTTCCATCTGGATGAATTTCTGAAGCTGGCAGCAGATCATGATAATGAAGTATCTGTTCTTATGGCTGACATAGACCATTTTAAGCAGTTTAATGACCAGTATGGGCACATAAGGGGAGACGATGCTTTGAAGATTATTGCAAGTACAATCACCGGAGCTGTAAAACAGTCTGATGTAGTTGCGAGATATGGTGGGGAGGAATTTGCAGTTGCCTTGCCTCAGACAGGCTCCGCTCAGGCATTGGAGATCGCAAGAAAAGTAAGGTCAAGAGTCGAAAATACTATCATACCTTCCGCTAATGATCGCAGAACGGTGAGCATCGGCGTCTTCACATATAATGTAGGCCTGGATGAATTACTGAGGACAGAACATAAAAAAATAGAATCAGGAAAAGAATTTTATCTTCCTGCTTCAGTCATCAACGCAGCAGATATCGCGATGTATAACGCAAAGCAGAAAAGAAACTGCATTGTTGTTTATGAGCCGGGAATGCAGATGCCTAATAAGAGAGATGCACCATCACAAGGTAGTGAAAAATAACAATGTTTATATATTAATTACGTTTTGATTCGGCAGGTTAAAAATGCTTTATGCAAAGAAACCGGCGGAAGTCAAGAGCGACCTGGAAGTTCTATTGAGAAATGTCCAGCAAATAGACATTTCTTCAGCTGATATTGATATCGATTTTTTCAAGCACTATTACGATATTTTTGGTCCTAGACAGGAGATGAATGCATTGAACGCCGCAGATAGATTACTCTCTTCATTTTCCGATATTAATTATCACACTCTTTTTGCACACCATGGCGATGAATCCGAATCAAGAATATACTTAAATCATTTTTTAGCAGTTTCATTTGGGAAAAAAGACCCTCTCGAATTTGGGCAGGAGATAAAAAGAGCGATAGAGGCTTTGGAAATTCCTTTGGATAATCCGGATTTAAAACCAAGAGAACGCAGGGTTGAAGATGGAAGATTGGTTGTAATTGACCCTAAAAAAATTACTGTTCACATAGGAATCTCAACTTATTCAGGACTAAACGTAAACCTTCCTAAACTACTTGGCAAAACAATGGAAGCGGAAGAAAAATCCAAACCGGTTGAATCAAAAATAGTTGTTCTACACTAGATTACAATAATAAATACAGCCCACACTATAATCAAAAATCCAATTAGGAAAGGAGCATACATTCTTGCGCGATAATTAAGTTTCCCTGAAATTGCGCTTTTTACCATCTTTTTTGTTTTCAAACTAATAATAAACAGCGTCAAAAGCAATTTTTCAATCAAAAAGTTCATGCCTAGTTTCCTCTCCTAGAATTTTCAACTTTAAGCTGTTATTTAAACCTTTCTTAGTACCGTTTTGCCGTTGACTCGACCCTGTTTTGTAAAGTAAACTGCTGTACCTCCGTAGGCACAATCTCTGCTATGCAGAGCTGTGCGCAACTTCGTTGCTGAG
>DUFL01000028.1 GCA_013331965.1 Candidatus Woesearchaeota archaeon
TTACCGACTTTCGGGACAGAGCCCCAGCTAAAGAAACATTTATAAACTGCCTGATTACTTGTTTTCACGGGGGGTTGTATGAATAAAATACCGTTGACCAGGCCTTTTTTTGATGAGAAAGAGATTAATGAAATCAGAAATGTTCTAGACTCAGGTTGGGTTGCTGGGCAGGGTCCAGAAAATAAAAAATTGGAAAAGGAGTTTTCTGAATATATAGGCGTAAATTATTCTGTTTGCAGCAGCAATTGCACAACAGCATTACATTTATCACTAATTGCTTTAGGTATAAAAAAGCATGACGAAGTTATTGTTCCGGATTACACATTTCCGGCAACAGCTCATGCTGTCCTTTATTGCGGAGCTATACCAATTTTTGTTGATATAAACAAAAAAACATATAATGTTGATGCTAATCTAATTGAAGAAAAAATAACTAAAAAGACCAAAGCGATAATTCCTGTCCATGCTTTTGGACAATGCGCCGACATGGACGCAATCTTGAAAATAGCAAAAAAATATAATTTAAAGGTAATTGAAGATGCCGCTTGTGCGGTAGGAAGCAAATATAAAGGGAAAAAAGCTGGCAGCATGGGAGATACTGGTTGTTTTTCATTTCATGCGAGAAAAAACATAACGTCCGGGGAAGGGGGAATGATAACATCAAACGATAAAGAACTGATTGACAACATAAGAAGTCTTTCATGTTTTGGAATGGAATCTGCCTTTTCAAGAGATAAAAAATTCAGCATACCTGAATTCACAAAATTAGGTTATAACTACAAATTAAGCGATATCGCCGCTGCAGTTGCCTTAGTTCAATTGAGAAGATCTGAAGAATATATTAAAAAAAGAAATGAACTTGCCGAATATTATAATAAAAAATTAAAAAATATTAAATCAGTTACTGTTCCTTTCACTGAAAAATTCAACAAGCATGTTTTTCAAAGCTATGTAATTTTACTGGATAAAAAAATAAACAGAAATGATGTAATTGCAAAATTAAATGAGAAGGGAATCCAAACTCAAATAGGAACTTATGCTCTTCACAAACAGCCCGTGTATAAAAACATAACGAATTGTGAGGAAAAAGACTTTCCGAATGCAGAATTTGTTTATAACCAAAGTCTTGCGCTTCCCATGTATCATAAAATGAAACTAAGCGACGTAGATGAAGTTGTTTTAGCGCTGAAAGAGGTGCTGCGTGAGTAATGTCCTAATAACGGGCGGGAGCGGATTCATAGGAAGTCATCTGACAAGAGAGCTTGTTAAAATGGGCAATAATGTTACAGTTTTCGACAATTTATTTCGCTCAGACAATAATTCACTAAAAGATTTAATTGAATCTAAAAAAATAAAATTCATCAAGGGGGACGTCAGAGATGAACAAGCGGTCGATAGCGCAGTAAAAGGAATGGATTATGTTTTTCATTTGGCTGCGGTATGCATAAATTACAGCGTTAAATTTCCGAAAGAATCTCTTGAAATAAATTTGATGGGTTCGGAAAATGTGTTTAGAGCTGCGCTTAAACGCAAAGTTAAAAGAATTATTTTTTCCTCATCTGCTTCAGTATACGGAGACCCAAAAGTTCTTCCAATGAAAGAGGATAGTGAATTGAAACCGGTTACTCCATACTGCTTGGCGAAACTAGCGAGCGAACACTTGCTGAAGTTTTATGGAAGATCCGGATTGAATTACAATATCTTAAGATATTTTAACGTATATGGGGTTGGCCAGAAAGCAGATGCATATTACACATCGGTAATCAGTTTGTTCATTAAACGAATATTGAGCAGCCAAGCACCCGTTATAGATGGCGAAGGAAAACAATCTATGGACTTTGTAAATGTAAAGGACATTGTACAGGCGAATGTTCTTGCGATGAATTCGGAGACTGAAAGCGAAATATATAATGTTGGCACAGGAATTTCAACTACGATTGCTGATTTAGCAGACATCTTAATCAAAAGTTTAAAGGTTGATGTTAAACCGGAATTCAATAAAAGAGATGTTATCGTGTCAGAAAGAAGGGCTGATATAAGCAAAATACAAAAAATAGGATTTAAAGTTACAGTAAGTGCAAGTGATGGACTTTCGGAAGTTGCAAAGGATATAGCTGAAAATCTGGAGAAATATTAGAAAAATGAAAAACAAAAAATCAAAATATAACGAAACAACGTGGATTGTTGGAAATCCTGATATTGGAAAAGGCACATGGATAGGTGCATTCACAGTTATTGATGGCAGTGGCGGACTTAAGATAGGAAAAGAATGTGACATAAGCAGCGGAGTTCATATTTATACGCATAGTACAGCGAAAAGGTGTGTTTCTGGGGAAAAATTCAGTAAAGATGGCTCGATAGACAGGAAGTCAATTGAAAAAAAGCCGGTTAAAATAGGCAATAATACTTTCATCGGAGCTAATTCAACGATATTGATGGGAGTTGCAATTGGAAAACACTCCATAATTGGTGCAGGTTCTGTTGTTACAAAAAATATCCCCGACTATTCTGTTGCTGCTGGAACTCCTGCCAAAGTAATTGGAAAAATAATAATCAATAGGGACGAAGTCAAGATAAAAATGAGCAAATAAATGCAGAGTTGATAAAAATAAAATGACAAATATAGCAGTTATCGGTGTCGGAATGATGGGGACTAATCATGCAAGAATTCTTTCAAAGATGGAAAATGTTAATTTTATTGCAATATCAGATATCGATGAGGCAAAACTAAATACTGTCGGAAATCAGTTCAACATAGCTAAAAGATACAAAGACCACAGAGAATTGCTTAAAAATGAAGAACTTGACGGAGTTGTCATCGCTGTTCCTGCTACGCACCACAAAAAAGTTGTTTTTGACTGTATTGATGCAGGAGTTAATGTTCTGCTTGAAAAGCCTATTTCTCATGACATTAAAGAAGCTCAGGAAATAATTGATAAGGCAAAAGAAAAGAGAATTACTCTTCTGATTGGACATGTAGAAAGATTTAATCCCGTTGTTGCAAAAATAAAAGAATTCATTCAAGCAGGGAATCTTGGTGACATTTATTTGGTAAATAGTGTAAGAATTGGTCCTTACCCAAAACGATTTTATGGCGTTCAGGAAGGTGTTTTAATCGATATTTCTGTTCATGACATTGATATAATAAGATATCTTGTTGGTGAAATAAATCAAGTTTATTCTCAGCTGCTATTTTCAGGAAAACAGGAAATATACGCAAAAAACTTATTCACCATAGGAAAAACTGCAAAGGGATCTTCTGAATTTAGCTGGATTTCACCAAAAAAACTCAGAACAATTGAAATATATGGTCTAAAAGGTATGCTAAGGGCAGATTATTTTAATCAGGAACTCACATTCTATGAAAACAACGATGCAGAGACAGAAAGAAGTTTAGAAAAAGGGAGCATAAGCACAGGAAAGGTTGTTGAGATTCCTGTCATAAAACAAGAACCCCTCAGGATTGAGCTTAGTCATTTCATTGAATGTATAAAAACAAAAAGAAAGCCTCTTGTAAATCCTGAAGATGCTAAAATAGCCTTAACAATCGCAATTGCTATATTAAAATCAAACAAAGAAAATATGCCTGTTAAGATTTAAGTCCGAGCAGCTTCTTAATCTGATATAATCTAAGCAAAATTGAATATTTTGCGGTTATTTTAAAAAAATAATACACTTCTTTAAAGATTCTAACTTTTGATTCATCACTGGCTCTTTTGATTTTTATATATACTGGAATTTCTCCTATTCTGAGGTTGCTTGTCAGCGCATAATAAAGCATTTCCACCTGCCAACTAGGATCGTCTCTCCTGCATTCTCCGATTATTTTCTGAGCCCAATTTCGTCTGAATACCTTTATCGTTCCGACTTCTGTAAATTTCTGGGAAAAGAAAATTCTTATAAGATATGAGAAACCTATGCTGAGAAATCTTCTTGATAGACTTGAGCCTCTAATCTGAGATTTGACTAGATATCTTGAACCGCTTATAAAATCATAATTTTTTAACATAGAAATTGCTCGTTCAATAAACTGATTTAAAACTTCTCCATCTGCGGCAATGAAAGTTATAATATCTTTTCTTGCCATTTTAACTCCTTCCCTCAAAGCCAGCCCCATGCCTTTTCCTTTTGTTGAAACATATCTGATTTCTTTGTATTTCTTAGAAAGTTCTTTGGCTATTTTTTCTGTATTGTCCGTGCTTCCGTTTACACAAATAATTATTTCAAATTCACTTATAAGATTTTTATGTTTCAAAGAATCAAGATAAGCCTTAAGTTCGATAGCTGTAGTTCTAATTACCTTTTCTTCATTGTACGCAGGAATTAAAACGGTCAGGCTCTCTTTTGGCATAGTATACTGATAAATTTATGCATAACATTTATATATGTTGCTATACGGATAAAACATTAAATTGGAAATAGGAAGATACCATGAAATTTCACTCAAATTCTAAAAAAAGAATTTTGTTTGTTCACCCAATATTCAGCGTCTATGGCGGCGCTGAAAAATTAATGCTTGACTTGTTTAGAAGAACAAAAAAAGATTTTGAATCTGAAATGTATACTCTTTACTATGCAGATTGCCTGAAAAACGAAACTAGAGTTCACTGGGCAACTAAAAATTCACCAAAACTAACCAATATTTTTGGATTCAAAACAAATCCATTAAGCTATACATACATCAAAAAACTGGCCAGAATGATTGCAGAAGACTACAAAACAGGCGATGTTCTTTTTATAACAAATGTTCCGGCATCACTTGTTCTTTATGAAGCTGTAAAAATAAATCCAAAAATTAAATACGGAAAGAACATCTTCCTTTCATTTGAGCCGGATAGAATACTATATTACAGAGAGGTTAAAGAGGCAGGTTATCTCCCGGAAGATTTGGATACTCTGAAATTTAGATTAGCAAGTCCGTTATTTTTTAATTGGAAAAGAAAAGATTATTTTGCGGTTGAAAACTATATAAAAGAGGTATTCACGCTTAGTGATTATGTCACATCACAGACAAAAGCAGTTTACAGAAATAAGAAAGTAAAAAAAGCAACAGAAATGTATGTTGATCTTGATAAGTTTAAGATAAAATCAAAATCAGACTCCAGAGAAAAAATAGAAAACCACTTCAAACTCGGACTGAAAAATTCCGACGTAATTGTTCTTTCGCAGTCAAGAATTGAAAGAAGCAAAGGAATTTTAGAGCTTGTTGATACGATAAAAAAAATAAATGGAGAAGGAGGTTATGAAAATCTAAAACTTCTTATTGGGGGGAGAGGAAATTTGATGGATGAATTGAAAAAAGAAACAAAAGATATGAAAAATGTTCATATTCTCGGATTCATTCCTAACGAACTGCTTCATCATTTATACGGAGCTGCGGATATTTTTGTCGCTCTGCCAAGGAAGGAAACCGGCGGACCATTGACAATACTCGAAGGAATGTATGCACAAGCAATTACCATCAGCAGCAATGAAGGAGGGCCGCCCGAATTAATCAAAAATGGAATAACTGGATATTTGGTAAGCCCAAACAGCACCAAAGAGATATCTGAAAAAATCAAGAAATCATACTTAATGAAAATGAATAATACGGAGGAGTATAAAAAAATAACAAGATTAGCAAAAGAGGAAGTAGTTAAGAAGTTTTCATTTGACAACTTTTATAAAACGTTGATTGGCAATATTCTTAAAGTATAACGGCCTAGGTAATTTATATTGAAATTTAGAAAGATTAATAAAGCACATAGGACTGTAATCGAATAGGTTAAGAAAATGAGATTTAAAAAGGTTGCATTTATTGTCCCGCCATTTGACGGTCAAAACCAGGATAACCGAGGATTGTACCTCGGAGTTGGTTATATTTCGCAGTACCTTATTGATAATGATATAGAAAACAAAGTAATTGACACAAGATTCGGCTATACAGTCCAGGACATCAAAAAGAAACTCGCAGATTACAAACCAGATCTTGTAGCAGTAGTGGTTTTTACAAATGAATATCAGAAAACATATGATGTTGTAAAGGCAATTAAAAATAAAAACTACAAAATTGTTTTGGGCGGATATCATGTTTCAACGATAAAATCTAAAATTCTTGAGGAGACTGATGCTGATTTTGCAATTAAAGTTGAGGGAGAAGATGCCATGCTTGAACTATGCAAAGGCGAACCATTTGAAAAAATACTTAATTTGCTTTACAGAAAAGACGGAAAAATCATAGAAAATCCGACGAGACCGCCAGTTACTGACTTGGACAAATTTAATTTTCCAAGATATGAAAGTTTTGAATTTGAAAAATATGATCACTTAATTCCCATATGTACTTCGAGAGGCTGTCCTTTTCTATGCACTTTTTGTACAGTGGAAACAACTACCGGAAGGCAGTTCAGAGTAAGAAGTCCTGAAAATGTGCTTGCAGAAATTAAAATGTGGTATAACAAAGGATACCGCGAATTTTGTTTCGTAGATGATAACTTTACATTATTAAAAGAAAGAGCCATCGAACTATGCAAGCTTATCAAGAAAAGCAAATTAACAGGACTAAAAATGAGATGCGCGGGAATACGTGCAGACAGGGTTGACAGAGAAGTTCTTACTTATATGAGAAACGTTGGGTTTGACCAGTTAGGGGTGGGCGTTGAAGTTGGAAATGACAAGATGCTGAAAATAATAAAAAAGGGAGAAACACTGGCTCAGATTGAAAAGGCCATAAAAGAAATTGTAAGATTAAAGTTTGATTTGCAGCTTTATTTCGTTATAGGAAACCAATATGAAACGAAAGAAGACGTAGAAGACAGTTTCAAGCTTGCATTAAAGTACCCAATTTCTGATGCTCATTTTTACAATCCACTGCCATTTCCAGGCTCAGAACTCTATAATTGGGTATCGAAAAATGGGTATTTCGTCGAAGATTTCAAAACTTACATAAATGAACACTGTAATTTTTCAGTAAAACCTGTTTTTGCGACTCCTGAACTTTCTGTAAAAGAGAGGGTAAGACTCCTTAAAAAATCAAAAGGTGTAGAAAAAACAATTTTAAGAAGATATATTGCAAGAAAAATGGAACCATCATTTAAAATGTTTGCAACACCTTTGTCTTTCATTGTGATGTTCTCACCAATGAGATGGTCAATTAATACTTTCTTTAAGCACCCAGTCGGAAAATTGGCGATAAAAACATTCATAAAAATGTTTAAAGTAGATGTTCATTACCTGTAAACTACGTTCTTAAAGATTTCAGCGCATCAGCTACTGTTTTAATCTGTTCTTTTGTTAAAGAACTACCTGACGGAAGGTATAATCCTCTTTCAAATAATGATTCAGAAACAGGGTATTTTCCGTTTATATCTGGAAATCTATCATCATTTTTAGCATAAACCGGCTGTTTATGCATCGGAAGAAAAAATGATCTCGTTTCTATTCCTTTTGCTTTCAGTGCTTCCATTACTTGATTCTTGTTCATTCCAAATTTCTTCTCATCGATTAAAATTGAATACATCCAGTAAACATTTTTTGCCCAGGATTTTTCAATCGGAGTTATGATCCCCGGAATATCTTTTAATAAAGAATTGTAAAACTTTGCATTTTCTCTTCTTCGATTAACTAAGTAATCTGCACGTTCGGTTTGTGCCAAACCGATTGCTGCCTGAACATTGGTCAATCTATAATTAAATCCTAGCTCATTGTGAATAAATCTTGGCATCCCAAATGCATGATTTCTTAGTAATTTTGCTCTTTCCGCAAGTTTTTCACTGTTTGTAACAACCATGCCGCCTTCCCCTGTTGTTAAAATCTTGTTTCCATAGAAGCTGAAGCATCCAATATCGCCTATACTTCCCACTCTTTTTCCTTTATATTCCGCACCATGTGCTTCTGCCGCATCTTCAATGACAAATAAATTGTACTTTTTTGCAATTTTTAAAACCACATCCATGTCAATAGGATGCCCGTAGATATGAACGACAATTATTGCTTTTGTGTTTTTTGTTATTTTTTCTTCAATTTTAGAAACATCCATATTCCATGTTTCATTTTCAGAATCAATGAGAACTGGTTTTGCGCCAGTATAAATAACTGCATTTGCAGTAGCAATCATTGTAAAAGAAGGAATTATTACCTCATCTCCTTTCTTTATTCCTAATGATTCTAGCGCCAGATGCAATGCGGCAGTTCCATTGCTGCAAGCTATTCCATATTTTGCGTTGCAAAATTTACTGAATGCTTTTTCAAACTCTTCAATATATTTTCCCGCAGAAGAAATCCATCCGGATTTTATACAATCTGTAACATACTTCAATTCATTTCCTTCCAATGTTGGTTCGCAGACAGGTATCATTCTTCCTCTTTGATGTAAACTTTTTCTTTTTCTTTTCCTGGATATGGGCCTGGTTTAACTTCCAGCATTTTTGTTTTTTCTAAAATTTTGATTCCATGGCCGCTTAGAATTAAAATAGAATCTCCTGTTTTAACTATTTGTTCTGCTACTTTTTTATGATTTTTATTGTATAACTCAACTAAAATCTTACCTTCTATGAGGTAGAAGAATTCCTGTATATCTATATTGCTAACGTCTTTGATTGACTTGTGATAGTGCGGTTCAACATAGACTTCCCCCCTATTGTGATAACCAATTTGCAATGGAAAACTTGGCTCTGAAATAAAAGAAAGCTCCTTTTCACTAAAATTTGAAGGGATATATATGCCGAGAAGTTCATCATTGTCTTTTATCTGCTTTATTTCTTTACCCATGAGGAATATATTTTAAAGTTGGTTATTTAATAATTTGCATGAATGATATAGATTAAACATTTATTTACCATATTGTAAATAATATATTTATTAATTGAATACCACTTCTAAGTAGTTAAAATACATAAAGCTTATATACATGTAATAGTGTAATAATGCCATATCGAATGCTATCGTGGATAGCTATAAACGGCAAAAAATGACAAACACAAAAGATAAGTTAGTTAAGGAATTAGAAGGAATATATGGCGGAAGAGATTTGGCCGCCTCATTATCTGAAGGAAGAGACTTTATTCATTTAATTACACCAGCTAGCGACATCAGAAATGTATCTTTTTCAAAAGGAAATGGACCTCAGAACATAGAAAATCCAATTGATACATCTTTTAATTCATTTTATAACGAAGTTATTCTTCCGCAAATAGAAAGCGGAAAACTTGGTGATGGAATTAAAACAAAATTTGACGATAGAAAAGTAAGATTGGATGATTCTGGCGTAGTTCCGGTGTACACTCTGGTAAACGAAGTTTTCAGACTTAAAGTAGGACCGACAGATTATATGAGATTTAAAGAAGATTCTAAAAGAAGTGACGAAGAAAATCTCGCATTGATGTTAAGAGGAGTTCAGGAAAATGGTAAACCTTGGAAATATTTTGCAAAACCATTAGGTGTTGCAGTTCTTCCAGTAACAAAAGACGGACACGTATACATCGGAGAAAGATTAGGAAACGTAGACAGACCGGGTTTGCTTTGCTCAGTTGCGGGACAAATGACATTCAATGAAGACGTTAATAAAATCAGCGCTTTAGCTGATGCACAAAAAGAACTAAAAGAAGAGTTCGGCATAGAAATGAAATTAGATTCTGAAAATACACGTTTTGCAGGAATATCCGCGTTCCCTAAATTGGGAGATGCAGATGTGGTTCTTGCTGTTAAAACAGACGTTCCAGACGCATACTTTGATTCTGGAGACTGGATGAAGAAAGTCTCAGAAAGAGAACATAAGTCTCTTGTTCCAATCAAAAGAAAAGATGATGCAGAAATTCTTCTTAACGAAGGAAGACTTCAAAACGGAAGCAGAAAGCACGACATCATATATTCAACAAGACTAGGTCTTGAATATCTCGCAAGAGAAGTGTTGAGGTAAATAACTATGAGATACAGAAGAATACAAGGAAGTGCTGAAACCGAACAAAATAAAGAATTTGTAAAATTATTTGGTGTCAGATATAGATTCCCCTCATTCTTCTTGGGATATAAAAGAAGCAACAGTATGACTTTGGAAGACGTTGCAAGAATTCTTCACAAAAGTGGCTATGCTAATTCAGAAAGAGAAGCAAAAAGTGATGCAGAAGGGGTCATTAAACGAAGCTATATAACAAAATATGTCTCAGGAAATGGCGGAACATATTACTTTGTTGCAGACGACAAGAACAAAGGGAAATTTATGCTAGTAGAGGATGATTTTTCATTTTGTGGCGGACTTATTAAACCATCGTCACGAAGTATCTAAATGCATACGTTTAATACCATCTTTTTAAATAAAAAACAAAATGATTAAAGCCGTAATTTTTGATTTGTTTGGAACACTTGCCGAATCAAGCTGTAATCCGGAAGAAAAAATCAGAAAAGAGTTTAAACTTGAGCATGACTATTCTTTAGTTGAAAAATTAGTGTGCGGAACTGAATTTAGAAACTTTGATAATTACATTCAAGCAATCATGAATGGTGTTAATATTCCAAATACCTCCAGAAATATAAAAAGAATAACCAATATCTTCAATATAGATGTATTGAACGCAAAACTATTGCCCGAAACTAGGAAAGTAGTTCATGCACTCAAAAAGAGAGGGTGTAAATTGGGAGTTATCTCAAACATACCAAATCCGAAATACGATGTTCTAGCAAAAGAAGGAGTTCAATCTATGTTCAATTCAATTGTATATTCATATGAGTGCGGGTTAATAAAACCAGATCCTGCCATATTTCAACTTGCGTTAAAACAACTTGGAATTAAACCACATGAAGCCATAATGATTGGAGATTCTGTTAAATCAGACATAGAAGGAGCATCTGCGCTGGGTTTACAAACATTATTGATTGACCATCGCAATAAATATTTGAATCATAACGGATCAAGAGTTAACTCTCTTGAAAAAGTGCCAGAATATATATCGAGTCAGATTTGAACATATTGCAAAAAAATAAAAATATTAATTTTTAAAAGCAATTATCTGTCAACTTCAGTATGTCTCATTGCTTCTTCCCAGCCAGTTGCATTGGGTGCATCCCAATGAAGAGGTTTATTTGTCCACCTGTCTAAATCTGCTTCAATCATTTCTTTAACTAAATTATTGAAAGATGTTTTCGGAACCCATTTTAGTTTTTCTTTTGCTTTGGTCGGATTTCCTAACAATAAATTAACTTCTGATGGCCTTAAGAAGTTAGGGTCTGTTTTGACATATTTTTTATAATCCAAGCCAACCGTTTCAAATGCAATCTTTGCAAATTCTTCTACAGTTCTTGTCTCTCCCGACGCAATCACGAAATCTTCTGGCTTATCCTGCTGCAGCATTGCCCACATCGCTTCGATATAATCCTGAGCATGACCCCAGTCTCTTTTTGCTTCAAGATTTCCTAAAACGAGTTCTTTTTGCAATCCGAGCTTGATTCTTGCGACAGCATTCGTTATTTTTCTTGTCACGAACTCCAAACCCCGGTAAGGAGATTCATGATTAAATAATATACCGGAACAGGCAAATAATCCGTACGCTTCTCTGTAATTCTGGACAATATTGTGGGCAAACACTTTCGCAGATGCATAAGGACTTCTTGGGTGGAATTGAGTATTTTCGTCCTGAGGAATATTTTTTCCGACTTCTCCATACATCTCTGAAGTTGAAGCCTGATAAAATCTTGTTTTCGGGCTTAAAACTCGTATGGTATCGAGGAGCATTAAAACACCTATCGCATCTATTTCTGAAGTGCACGTCGGATGCTCGAAAGAACCGCCAACGAAACTTTGCGCAGCGAGATTATAGACCTCATCAAATTTAAATCGGTTAAAAATCTCCATCATGCAGCTTTGATCGGTTAAATCCATAGAAATAAGCGTTATCTTATCCAGAAGGTTCATCGCCTTCAAACGCCAGAAATTAGGGGTGCTTATACGCCTAAAAGCACCATAAACCTTGTAACCCTTATCAAGCAGGAATTTGGCTAAATAAGCCCCATCCTGGCCTGTGATGCCTGTTATGAGTGCTGTTTTCATAAGATATCAGGTTCTAAATGTATTTATAAACATTTACAATAAACCATCTACACTACTAATCTATACTATGAGTGAGGTATCTTTTTAAATATAACCGAACTGAAAATAATACGAAAATGGAGAAAAAAGAACCGAAAATAAATGTGCTAGTCTCGTGGTGGACAAAAAGAGATGGCATAAAAGACTACTGGCTCAAAATAGATAAATTTCTTTGGAGATATATAAAGGCAAATATTATCAAGAATACTAATGGATTGACCTTAAATCCGTTTTATTTCATAAATCTAGCTAAAAAATGTAAAAAATGCGATTTGCTGCACATCCAGCACAATTATTGTCTCTTTGGAAGTTTATTTAATAAAATAAATAATATTCATGCATTTCTTTTTTATTTTCTTGTGAAATTTCCAAAAGGACCTAAAATAATAACAACTATGCACGATATAGTTGAACCTAGAAAACTTAATTTTTTCAAAAGATTCTATCTTGATCTGATGAATCTTCCGATAAAATTATTCAGCGACAAAATTATTGTGCATAGAACAGTTGTCCGTGATCAGTTAATAAGACAAGGGTTTAAAGCAGAAAAAGTATCTGTTGTTAATTACGGCGTTGATGATGTAAAAAATTTGATGGTACCTGAAGATGCAAGGAGAAAGTTTGGCCTTCCGGAAAGAAAAACAATCGTGCAGTTCGGATTTGTAAGGCCGGATAAACAATATGAACTGGTAATTGATGCACTGACAGAACTTCCCGATATGCAGCTTTTCATATTTGGAGATGCGCCGTATAAAGATTATCTTGATTTCCTTAAAAAAGAGATTTCAAAAAAAGGACTTGAAAAAAGAGTCATTTTTAAAGACAAAGTCCCGCAGCATATGAATTATGAATGGCTTTCTTGTGGGGATGTAATTGTGCTGCCTTATGCAAGAATATCTGCATCAGGCGTATTAAGCGATGCAATATCTGCACACCTGCCCATAGTTACTTCAGATATTTCTGAGTTTAAGGAAACAGAGAAACAAGGCGTATTGAAGACAACAAATGTTTATTCAAAAAAAGAGTTTGCGAGGACAATACGTGAAGTAGTAAATAATCCGAAACACATAAAAGCAAACATTTTAAAATATGTTAAAAATAACAATAGGAATGAAATTGCTAAAAGAACAAAACAAACATACGAAGAGGTATTAAACGAAAAATGAAATTCTTAATTACGGGCGGATGTGGTTTTATTGGAAGCAATTCTGCAGATTATTTTTTAAAAAAAGGGCATGAAGTTACAGTTTTGGACAATATGTCAAGAAAAGGTGTTGAGAAAAATCTTGATTGGTTAAGAAAAAATCATCCAAAAATAAAATTTGTGAAAGCTGACATAAGATACGACCAATCTATTCTGAATAAAGAAGTTGAAGGAAAAGATGTCGTCCTGCATTTTGCAGGACAAACAGCAGTTACAACTTCTGTAATAAATCCGAGGAAAGATTTTGAAATTAATGCAATAGGAACATTTAATGTTCTGGAAGCAATAAGAAATTCCAAAACTAAACCGATGATTTTGGAATCATCCACAAACAAGGTTTACGGTGGAATGAAAGACGTGAAAGTTCATGAAGTTAAGGGAAGATATGAATATGTTGATTTTCCGAAAGGAATTCCAGAAAATGCCCTTCTTGATTTTCATTCCCCCTATGGTTGCAGCAAAGGATGCGCCGAACAGTATGTTATCGATTATGGAAGAATTTATGGATTGAGAACTGTTGTTTTCAGACAGAGCTGCATTTATGGATACAGGCAATTCGGAGTAGAAGATCAAGGATGGGTTGCATGGTTTACAATAGCGACACTTTTCAATAAACCATTGACAGTATATGGTGATGGAAAACAAACAAGGGATGTTCTGTTTGTGGAAGATTTAATTAGAGCATATGAAATGGCAATAGAAAATATTGATAAAACGTCAGGAAAAGCCTATAACATAGGGGGAGGCAGTGAAAATCAAATGTCTCTGCTTGAACTTGTAAAATATTTAGAAACAGAATTTAATAAAAAATTAACAATTAGATTTAATCAGTGGAGACCCGGGGATCAACCAGTTTTTGTATGTGATATTACGAAGGCAAAAAAAGATTTTGGATGGGAACCAAAAATTAATGTTAGGAAAGGTATTCAAAAACTCAGTGAATGGGTTAAACAAAACAAAGAACTATTTAGCGGGTTGTATTGAAGATAAATGACATATGAACCAGAATATAACAAAAAACAATATAAAGAAGATATAGCTTACATAGTTGGAAAAGCATTTTCTGCGCTCAAAACTAAAGGGATTTTGTATTTTATTCTGACAGTTAGAAATCGCATCGCAAGATTTTCTAAACTAGATTGGATGTTTTTTAAAAAGAAAAAGCACTTCCAATTTAAAAACAATATGCTTAGCTATTGTGATTCAAAAATTGATTTTGCTTTTGCAAATGAAAGAACAATAGAGATTCCGGCAGCATTGTTTTTAATAAAAAATAATCGGAACAAGAAAACTCTTGAGATCGGAAATGTTCTTGGTAAATATAGTGGCTTTAATCACGACATTATTGACAAATATGAAAAAAATGAAAAGGTAATCAACGCTGACGTTATTAGTTACATACCAAATAAGAAATATAAGTGCATAGTGAGTATTTCAACTCTTGAACATGTCGGATTTGATGAAATTAAGAAAAATCCTAATGGATTTATTGATGCGATAAACAATATAAAAAAGAACTGTCTTAAAAAAGGCGGAATGCTAATATTTACAGTTCCGCTCGGATATAATCCGCACATGGACAAGATAATAAAAGAACACAAAATAAAAATTGACGAAATACATTACTTCAGAAGAATATCTTTGAGCAATACATGGGAAGAAATAGATGAGAAAGATGCATTGAAGCGCCGCTATAACTTTCCATATGAATGTGCAAATGCCATACTAATAGGAGTGATGAAAAACTAAAATGAAAATTATTTCCACATTTTCAAAAATTATTCCAGAAGGCTCATTCAAGGATACTGCAAGGTTTCCTATTTATTGGTTTTTGAATAAATTGAAATTTGTCAAGAAAGAACTGGTCCTGTACAAAAACATAAGAGGATACTTCTATTTTTATCCGTGGGAAAAAGCTGAGGAATACGAATACATTGGAGATTATTTTAATTATTATCGGCCGAAAAAAGGAGACATAGTTATTGATGCGGGGGCATTCGTAGGGCAGTTTACTGTTGCGGCATCAAGACTAGTTGGAAACAAAGGAAAGGTCATAGCAATCGAACCTGATCCGTTTAACCGAGCCAATCTGGAAAAAACAATAAAAGCGAATAGGCTTCACAATGTGATAGTAATAAGCTATGGGCTCAGCAATAAAAAAAACAAGATTGGCTGGTCTGTGGGCGGAATAATCTCACAAAGAGGAAAATCGAAGATGTTTACGATTAAAACAACAACATTAGACGACATATTCAAAGAATTAAAAATTAAAAATGTTGATTTAATCAAGATGGACATTGAAGGAGCGGAGATTGAAGCGATAAAAGGAGCAGAAAAGATGCTAATGCATACAAAGAATCTTGCGATAGCATCATATCATATAGTTAAAGGAAAGAAAACGTGCTTTGAAATTGAAAAAATACTTAAAAAATCAAATTTTTTGGCAAAAACGGCAAATATCGGACAATTGATAACATTTGCGGGGAAAGAAAGATGAGTGTTGATAAAAACAATGTGCAATGTATTTCTTTTTTTAGAAAAGCGCACCCTGTGCATGAAGTATGGATGAAATCAGTAAGCTCAAGAAAAATTCTTCCATATGTTCCGGACAGATTCCTTTCTAAAAATGGGATTGGCATTAAGCGGTTTCCTGCGCTTGCACAAATAGTTTCAATCGTTTATGGATTGTTTATCCCCTCCGCTAAAGAATACATCATAGAAGCACCCGCGACAGCAGCTTGTCTATTCTTAAAAAGAGGAAGGGTAATTTCAATAAACTCTGATACATTTTTCTATAACATGAAAAATTCTTCGTGGTTAGTCAAATTCTATTCAAAACTTCTTTTGAAAAGAATAAGTGGTTTTATTTCAACTTCAGAAATGATGAAAAATCAGGCGACAAAAATATCAAAAGTTGTCTACCCATTTATGGAAAATAAAGAATTGTTTAAAATAAATCCTAGGTTTGAGAATAATAATGTTTGTAATGTAGCAGGGATAAGATATACAAAAGGAACTGACATTTTGATTGATGTTTTCAAAAAATATAAGAAAAAACATAAAGATGCACAGCTTTTTGCCCCCGGATGGGAAGGCGGGGATGCAAAAACAAGGTGGATTGAAAAAATAAGAGAAGCTGGAGGAATCGCACCAGGATTTGTTCCTGCTGTTTCTTTTTATAAAAAATGCAGCGTCTATATCAATCCCGCCAGATATGAGCCATTCGGAGTAAACGTGATTGAGGCGATGGCAGCAGGAATTCCCCCGTTAGTTTCAGAATATTGTGGAGCTGCTGAAATCGTTAAAAAAGTTGATAAGAGGCTCATAATTTCATTAAATCCTGAGGAGATAGTTAAAAAAATAGAATGGCTCAAGGAGAATAGAAAAAGATACTATGAATTAAGCAGAAAATGCAGATTAGAGGTCAAAAAACACAGCGAGAAGAATAGCATAAAAGATTTTAAAATTAAAATAGCAGAACTCAGGGATAAAATAAAATGAACATAATCGATAAAATAAAACAAGTAATTATAAATATATTTTATCTTGGTAAGACTGCAAAAGAAGACTTAAAGGATAAGCCCGCCCCGAAATTGTTTGAAGGCTGGAAGAAAAATAATGTTGCGGAGAGAATGCTGAAGATTTCTAAATTCGATATTGAAAAGATAAATAAAGGAAATATAGATGTAAATATAAAAACAAACATAGATCTGATAAAATCAACAGGATTGAAGAACTTTAGCTATCTTGATGTTGGATGTGGTGTCGGCAATTATAACAAATTATTCAAAATTTTGCTTCCAAATCACAAAATAGAATATACTGGTGTTGATTATTCAAAAGAAGCAATTTCATTGGCTAATGAAAATTTTAAAGATGAGAATTCAAAATTCAGAACTGCAGATATGCAGAAACTTCCATTCAAAAACAAAACATTCGATATTTCATGTTCATCGAGCGTTCTTCCCTATGCTAAAAATTATTCCAAAGCAATTTCAGAACTTGCTCGTGTAACAAAGAAATATGTGCTGATAACAAGAACATCTGTAACTGATGGGAAAGAAATCTATCAAAGGCAGAAAGCATATGGTTCCGAATGGGTCTGTACACTTTTTAATGAAAATAAATTAAAGAAGATAACGCAAAAAAATGGGCTTAAAATTATAAGGGAGGTCGTACTCAAAAAAATTGACTCTGAGCGAACTGAAAAAAGCTATATTTTAAAGGCGATTAGATGAAAATAGCATTGTCACCCAAAAAAGTTAAAATAGTTGTCGTTAACAAAAACCTTTATAAATAAGGCGTTATATGAAAAATATACCAAGAAGATGATAATTAACAAATGAAAAAAACAAGAATATTGCTGATAAGCCCTCCAGAAACATTGCACCAGAAGTTTGTTAAACATAATATTTATTTTCCACTAGGATTAATGATGCTAGCTTCGATGGTCAGGGATATTTCAGAGATTAAGATTCTCAACTGCATGCTTACGAGTAATCCTCCAACCAAGCAGGGAGATCTAACAAGAGTTGGAATGTCTGATAAGGAAATAGAAAAACAAATAAAAAAATTTAAGCCAGACATAGTGGGGATATCTGTTACATTCTTCCCCTTGATAGGAGGAGCAAAAGCAATCAGTAAAATATGTAAGAAAATAAATAAAAATATTGTTGTTGTATTTGGGGGAGCATATACGTCAATTAGATACGAGAAGTTTTTGTTGGATCAAAATTGCGATTATTGTGTTGTGGGAGAGGGAGAAGAAACATTCAGAGAATTCGTTGAGAAGTATAACGCAAATATGCCATTAACGGACATAAAAGGAATCGCTTATATAGTAAATAATAAGGTAAATCTGCTAAGAAGAGAACTAATCAAAAACTTAGACAATCTTCCTTATCCGGCATATGATCTTATTGATGTCAACGAGTATTTAAAAAAGAAATTAGTTTATACAACAGAACTTATTCCGACAAGAGTCATGCCAATTTTAACCAGCCGCGGCTGCCCATTTAACTGTGTTTTCTGTGCGATAAAGAAACATATGGGACAGCAATGGAGACCGCATTCATCGGAGTATGTAATCAATCACATAAAATATTTAATGGACAATTTTGGAATAAAAAAAATCCACATCCTAGATGATAACTTTTCTGCCGACAATGAAAGATGCGAAAAGATACTTGACGGCATCATACCATTTAAACTAAAATGGGATGATCCAAGCGGAATGAGAGCAGATATGTTAAATTATGATTTATTAAAGAAAATGAAAGAATCTGGAAATACTGATATTCAAATAGCAATAGAATCTGGAAATCAAAATGTGTTAAACGATATAATAAAAAAGAACACTTCATTAAAAAAGATTGAAGAAGTGGTAAAAGACTGTAAAAAATTAAATATTAAATTAAGTGCTTTTTATATCATAGGATTCCCCGGGGAAACAATAAAAACAATGAAACAGACAATAGACTATGCAATTCGCCTGTTAAAAGATTATGGGGTTTCGCCTTGCCTATATGTAGCGAATCCGATATTTGGAACTGATTTATATAAGACTTGTGAAGATAATGGTTATATAAGAAAAGGGTTAGATGAGAAAGACCTGGCTTCCGGAATGTCAATGAATGGCACTCATCTAATTTCAACTAAAGAGTTCAATGGTGGCGACATAGATAGATTAGTTCAATATTACCAGTATCAATTTAACAGACAATATCACCTTCACCATCCTGTAAAATCTGCAAGAACCTTCGTTTCTTTATTTAGACAACATCCAATAATCACATTGAAAAAGACGTTTGGAATCATTCGAAATAAAAAAGTTGAATTATCCAAAGTTAAAGATTAGTGTTTTGAGGATTATCCATAAATGAAAATAGCACTACTAACGCAAGGATTTAGAACTTTCGCACCGGAAGCATCGAACATAACTTTGATGATTCTCGCAGAAGAGCTTTCCAAAAAGGGACATGAAGTTATAATATTCTGCAATCAAATTCTTAAACAGCCATTAATTGAAAAAATAAACGGATATAAAGTTGTAAGGCAGAAATCAGATTATAATTCCAGATATAAATCTGCGATGCAGCTGCTTAACTTTTCAAAAATGATAAAAAAAGAAGTTGAGCAGTCGGGAAAAGAATTTGATGTAATTCATAATTTTAGTGCATCTCCGATACTTGCCATTAGAGCAGTATTGGCAAAAAAACATTCCAAAAACGCAAAATTAATACAGACCATCAGGGCACGTACAAATTTTTATTTGTCCTACCTCCTTACGCCGTTGCTAAACAAGTTCGACTTCGTTGTAGTTCCTACAAATTCACTGAGAAAAACTCTGATAAGATTCGGATTGAATCCGATAAAGATTAAGCTCATTTCTTCGTACATAGACATCAATAAATTTAAACCAAGAGACAAGAATGCATTAAAAAGAAAATATAGGCTAAACAATAAGAAAATTCTCCTTTACTACGGGCACATGTCTGAATCAAAAGGCATTTACAATCTTATTGATGCCATAGAGTTGATTAAAGATGAAGATTTTATCGCATTGTTCATAACCGGTTCTGGAGAGAACTTCATCCAGCCATATGAACGGGCGGTGAGAAAGAAAAACCTTCAAAATAAAATAAAGATAATTAAAACCCCTGTTAAAAAAACAAGAAACATTGAAGAATANNTGCGTTATTGAATCAATGGCATCTAAAACTCAGTTAATAACCACAGACATAAAAGAGTTAAAAGAATTAGTCTCAGGCTATGCTATTCTTGCAAAACCATGTAATACTGAGAGTTTAGCTGCAAAAATAAAAGAGTTTCTTAGGAACGGCCCCGATAAACGAATGATTGAAAAGGCGCATAAAAAGGCACTCGAGTTTGATTATAGACGAGTAATAGGCAGGTATCTTGACATTTATTCCGAATAATAACATTTAAATAAGAGATTAATGACCCAAGCGTGATGACAAAAATAGCTTTATTGACCCCTAATTTGATGGGTATGGAAAAAGGAATAAATAGAATACAACCCTCCTTGGGAGTGGGTTATCTAGCTGGAGTTTTAAGGCAAAGAGGGCACGAGGTCTTCATGAGAGATACTGCGCTTGAACATTATGACAGAGTGGTTCCTAATTCTGATGGAAAAACAGTAACTATCGGAGAATCAGAAGAAAGCACGGCTGCTTGGCTGTCTGAGGTCAATCCAGATTATGTCGGCATTTCTGTTCTTTTCTCTAACCTTGCTGCTCATGCGCATCAAATTGCTGCGATATCCAAAAGAACCGTACCAAATGCTAAAGTAATACTTGGCGGAAATCATGTAACTAATTCAGCTTTAGACTTCAAATATTTCACTTCCAAAGGAAAAACTGCAAAATTAGATGCTATTCAGGATCCTAATGTAGATTTTGCAATGAGAGGAGAAGTTGATTTTGATCTTGCTGATTTAGTGCATGCATTGTCTGATGGAAAACCCCCGTACGGCACTCCTGGTTTGATATACAAAACACAAAATGGGGAAATCAAAATAAATGAAACATCAGGAAGACTAAAAAATATGGATGATCTTCCTTTCCCTGCAAGAGATTTGATGAACATGGAAGGTTACTTCAAAATTGGCCGTTTCCATTCTGCAAATCCAAGATCAAATAGAGTTGGAAGCGTTATGGCGAGCAGAGGATGCCCTGAACATTGTTCATTCTGCACTACACCGGAAACATGGGGTAATGTCGTAAGATGGAGAAGTCCGGAAAATGTCTATAGAGAAATAAAAGGACTTAAGGAAGATTTTAAAATTGGCGAGATTCACTTTGAAGACGATACTCTTACAGCAAATAGCGTCAATCTTGAAAAATTATGCGAAAAGATTGAACCTCTTGGTTTGAGCTGGTGCACTCCAAATGGAACAAAAGTAAATTATCACTCCAGAAATCCTGAAAAACAATATCAATTATTCAAAAAAATGAAAGACAGCGGATGTTATCAGATTACATTTGCTATAGAGAGCGGAGTGCAAAGAGTTCTGGATCATGTAATTAGAAAGGGACTTCCTCTTGAAACAGTATTGCCAACAATAGAGAGAGCAAAGAAGGCAGGATTATTCGTTCACACATTCTGGGTAGTCGGAAGCGTTGGAGAAACAAGAGAAGAAATGGAAAAAAGCATTGAATTTGCAGAGGGATGCGGTGCAGACAGCTATTCTATTAGCATATTAAGTCCGCTGCCTGGAACTTCTCAATATAGAGAATCTGTTGAACAGAACCTATGGTGGACCGGAGAACTTGATCCAAAAGATATAATCTATAGAAAATCTCTTGTAAAAGCAGAAGGATTCAGGAGTTCTGAAGAATTTGAAGCATGGGTAAACGAAAAGAATCACAGATTAAACTCAAAACTCAAGGAATATGATCCTCAAAGATTCAAAGAAATATATGGAATGAATAGCGGAGCCAGACTTCTGGTAAAACAGACTTAGTGATTTAGAAAACCAATAATGTCTTGTTTTGTTATTAATCTCGGATTGTTTTTTAGTCTCTGATTATTTACTTTATTTGCAATTTTTCTTATTGCCCGCGTACTTATTCCGAATTGAGATAATCTTGTTTTTAATCCTATACTGCTCATTAGCGCATTAATCTTTCTTTTTGCTGCGCTTTCATCTTTCGAATCTAAAAACGTGCATATTTCGTTTAGTGTTTTTTTAACGTAATTCGACCCCCTCTTATCTGCATAATCATCGTGAGCAATTCCTGCATTATGCACAAGAACATCTCCGAGAGTTAATGCTACAGCATGTCCATGAGGAATTCCGAAATGCGAAGTCATTGCATAAGAAATTGCATGAGGTGCTGTTGTTTTTGATATGTTTATTGCCTTTCCGGCAAGATGAGCGCCTTTCGCCATATCAAGTCTGTTTTCCAAGTTTGGATGATTTACAGCACCATTCAGACTACGAACAATTAATTTTATTGCTTCTCTTGCATACTTTTTTGATTCATTTGTTGAGTTTACTGACCAATACGACTCTATTGCTTGACTTAATGCGTCCATTCCGGATACTGCAGTAATGTCTTTTGGAAGTTTTTCTGTTAAAACCGGGTCTATGATTGAATAATCAGGGAAAATAAACTTGTGTTCGAGAGAGTATTTCTTTTTTCCCATATAGACTACGGAAAAACTAGTTGCTTCGCTTCCTGAGCCGGATGTTGTTGGTATTGCGATCAGTGTTTTCCCTTTATTTTGTATTTTACTTTTTCCAGAAACATAATCTTTTGAACTTCTCTTGTTTGCAGCCAGAACATTTATTGTCTTTGCTGCATCAATGACACTTCCTCCACCAACGCAAACTACGATATCGTGTTCTCTTGAATTCATCATTTGAATTCCTCTTTCGATATCACTAAGTTTTGGATTTGTCTCGAAATCACAGAATCTTGAGAAATTAAAGTTAGACAATACATCACTTAAATATTCACTAATGTGTTCGTTATACGATTTTCTCCCTGTAACTAAGAACACACGTTTAGGATGATAAATTCTCAACAATCTCTCTAGATTACTAATACTCCCATATCCGACAAATTCATTTTTAATCATCGCAGAAATTTCATGAATTCGTCTTTGTTTTCAGATGGAGATGTTTTTGGTCGTCCTAAATCAGATCTATGCCCTTTATTTACTTTAACTTCCAATAACGAAGGACCACCAACACTCATCAATTCTGTCATTTTTCTTTCAATTTCTCCTTTCTTATTTGCACTAAAAACTCGTTCATAGCCGCACGCTTTAGCTATTTTTGGAATGTCTATTAATGATCCTGCAGTTGGCTGTCCTCCGACAGAGTCATGACATTCGTTGTTGATGATGATGTGTCTTAAATTTCTCGGTTTTTGCGACCCTATTATTGCTAAACTTCCCATGTGCATTATTACTGCGCCGTCTCCGTCTAAGCAATAAACATTTCTGTCTGGTTTTTGCATTGCAATTCCTAACGCAATTGATGAAGAATGACCCATTGAACCGACAGTTAGGAAATCTCCATCATGACTTTGTTTTTGATTTAATCTATGTTCATATAATTCTCTTGATGCCATTCCAGTTGTAGAGACAACAATGTCTCTACTTCCCAACTGTGATACGATTAATTTGATTGCTTCTTCTCTTCCGATATCATACTCTGTTCTTGGAATATTCTTGAGAGAATAAGGTTCAAATGTTCCTTTTTTGACAATCAACGCGAAGGGTTCGCTTGCACTTTTGGTATATTTTATAGCAAGGTCTATTACATTTCTTGCTTCATTTATTTCTGATGGAAGAATCTTATGAGGTATTTCTAATGTATCGAACAATGTTTGTGTTATTCTTCCTTGCTTTTTATGCTGAGGTTCATCTTCTTTTCCAGGCTCTCCTCTCAAACCAACAAGAAGTATCATTGGAATTCCGTAAACTTCTTTATCGGCTAATGAAACTAATGGATTTACCGCATTTCCCTGTCCTGAATTCTGCATATAAACTAAGGCAGGTTTTCCTGAAGCAAGGTAATGTCCTGCTGCCAATGCAACCGCTCCGCCTTCATTTGCCGCAATCACATGATTATTTCTTGAAGTATTATCCATAACATATGCGCACATATCCTTTAACAAAGAATCAGGGACTCCCGTAAAGAAAGATATTCCTTGACTGTTTAATGCGTCATAAAAATCCTTATTGTTTATCATTTTATTTCTCCTTTGAAAAAATATTTAGCAAGTCTTTTATCGGCAAAGATGTTTCTTCCAGTTCATGTGCTCTTCCGTTAGTAAGTATCGATTCTGCCGCATTCAACATTGCAGGATATGCTGCTCTAAGAAGATGATTTGCATAAATTACAACATTAACTCCTGCTTTTGCCAACTCATCTTCTTTAACGCCGCTGTATGTTGAAGGGACTGCAAACAAAGGTGCTTTTCTTTTGAATTTTGAATATCGCTTACAGAACTCTAAAATCTCGGCAGGGGTTTTTGCCTTGCTGTGAATCATGATTCCGTCTGCTCCTGCATCGATATAAGCTCTTGCTCTCTTTACAGCATCATTCATTCCTGCATTTCCTATCAAACTCTCTATTCTCGCTACAACCATTAGGTCTCCGGTTACCTGTCCTCTTTTTCCTGCAGAAATTTTCCTTGAGAAATCTTTTATAGAATCTTGCTCTTGCGCCATTTTTGTTTCTAAGAGTGAATTCTTTTTTGATCCTATCTTGTCTTCTATTATGATTGCAGAAATTCCATGTCTCTCCAATGTTCTAACTTGGTAAGGGAAATGTTCTATAGATCCGCCGTTATCTCCATCAACAACGAATGGTTTTGTTGTAGCTTCCAGCATATATCCAAGAGTATCAACTTTTGATGTTAAATCAATTGTGCCAGTATCCGGCTTTCCTTTTGCTGCAGAATCTGTCAAGCTGCTTATCCAAACGCCATCAAATTCTTTTATCATTCCACCATAATTTACTCTTGCATTTTCTATTATGTGTGCTCCCAATCCATTATGTGCTTCGAGAAGCGTTACAATTGATTTTGAATCTATTAATCTTCTTAATCTCTTCATTCTAATTTCCGGTGTTGTTCCTGCTTCGCGCAAAGCCATATTTAATTTCGTTGAAGAAGAAAGACTTCTGTCGTATTTTGGCTCAACAAGTTTTCCATCCCATAATGCCAAAGTATCTATTACTCTTTGTCTTGTTTCTTTTTGAATTCCTGTTTTCCAGTCATCACTATGAACTACGTAATCCGGTTTTAATTTCATTAAATTTGGAACATAATCGAGTGTATTTTGTAAAACAACATTTGAAACTCCTTTTATATTTTGAATGACTGCTTTTCTTTGCTCGAATGATAAGAAAGGAAGACGTTTGTAACTTGCAATTGCTCGGTCTGTTAACAGACCTATTGTAACATCACCTAATTTTCTTGCTTCCGATATTACTATCAAGTGCCCAGGATGTATTAAGTCTGCAGCCATGCCAACATAAACTTTTTTCGGTCGGTTCATCACGATGATTGAACTTGAAGTCATTTATTAAGTTTATGAATGGCCTGAATTGGCTTTCAAAAGCTGTAATGCCTGAAAACGAAGGTTTGAGAGGTTAATGCATGGAAAGATTTTTAAATTAGAAATGAGGAATATTTGATATGAAACCAAACATATTCTGGATTCTTACAGATAGCATAAGAAACAAGCCCGGAAAGGATAACTTCGGCCGTTTGAAGACATATTATGATTTCGACAAAGACTCCATACGATTCAAACAAGCCATATCCTCAGCACCGGCGACAATAATGTCAATGTGTGCAACTGCAACTGGACGATTTTCGGTTGGTCTTTATCCAGACTTTGGTTATGTGATGACAAAAGGCATTGTGTATCCCACATATCTTGATGCAATCAAGAAAGCAGGATATAATGTTGCGTCTGCGATTTATGATTCTGGCGCAGGAAGAAAATTATTTCAAAATAAATTCAATACACACATAATATCTCCAGACCACATAAACACTACAAAAGGTATGTTTGAAGAATTCTTGTATTTGATGAAAAATCACTTTAATCCTGATAAACCAAACTTCATCTTTGTTCACACCGGTCCATTTGAGGACAACGATACTTACGTTCCAAAAATATTTGAATATCTCAAAAAACAAAATCTCTACAATGATGCCATAGTAATAATGTCTTCTGACCATGGATATGTTGATTACGGAAGATTCCATTATTTTGGATGGGCATTGCAGCCAAGGACACACTCCTTCTATGTTGATTCGAATACATATCTTGCAAATCTTAACATCAGACTCCCTTCCAGTTTATCTAATGTCAGAACAAAAGAAATAGATGTCCCTGTTTGCTTGTTTGACATTCTGGAAACTGTATGTGACTACACAAAGATACCTTTTGGTGCTGAGAACAAAAAAGCCGTGTCCCTCAAAAGACTTATTGAAACAAATGATGAAAAAATAAAAGATATATTCAATAAGAGGATGTTAAGAGTTGACAGTCGTTATTATATGCAAAACCATAAGAGAACTGCGCTGATAGACGGGCATTCTGTACATTTTGTTTCTGATGACAAAGACATTCAAAAACTTCCGGAGAAATTCAAAAAATTTCTGGAAACCACCGATGAAGACGCAAAGAAGAGTATATTCAAGCTAATTTCTGAGGAGTACGATAAATCCGAGATATCAAATATTAAAAATAAGAAAATTGTATTATACAACTACTGCCATAATGATTTGCTGTCATATGTTAAGAATAGACTCAGTGTCAAAAATGTTGTTTCTATACTTGATTTAAAGAATATTAAAAAAGACTACCGCAAATATGAAGCAGTTATTGCGATAGTCAACAATTCACAGTTTTATGGATATAGTAGACTCGTTTCATTCTGCAAGAAGAAAAACATAAACCTTATTCTTTTGGACACGATGTTCAGAGAAAAGAAGTATGTCAAGTATGAATACTTAAAAGAAACTCTAAATGACCCAGCAATAAAAAAGAGCAGATACGGATTTATCGTAAATTGTGCGCTATATGTGATGCTTCTCGGAATAAGAATTTATGAAACGTTGCTACTGGACAAGCCAATAAATTATCATCCTGTCGTAAAGAATCTTTGACTATTTTCTCATCTTCACAAGATAACTTCCGCTCAAGAAGGTACTTAGCCAGTTTAATTCGTGTTTATAGAATATATTCCATACGATACTGCTTAAACCCTTGAAAATAACAACACTAGGAATTCCTACTTTTATCTCAACAGGATAAAACTTTACGTCCTTAAATCCTGCTTCTAAAAGAATTTTCTTTAATTCTTTGATTGTTATTCCTCCGGTATGAAGTGCATCTCTCTCTTTTATTCCAAGCAATCGATACAGTCTTTGCATTAAAGTGTCAATTGACTGACTTATTATGACGCATTTCCCCCCATTTCTTAATGAACTGTAAATTACTCTAAACAGCTTTTCTTTATTTGGAATATACTTTATCGCTCTGGAAGAGAATACAAAATCAAATTTTTCTCTTTGGTTTAAGTTAAGTACGTTTCCAGTGATGTACCTCATATTTTTACCATTTCCTATTTTTTGCTTTGCTTGTTTTATCATTTCTTCTGAGATGTCCAAGAGAACAAATCTCTTGCTTGAAGAGAGAAACATCTTAGTCCATGTCCCCGGACCAACTCCAAATTCAAAATAACTCTTGAATTCTATCCCTTTTGTGTGAAATCTCTGAGATGAATAATGCATATCATATCCTAGTTTATTCTCTGGATTTTTGAACCAGCGATTGAATTCATAGTCTCCATGCTCTGCCTTCAACTGACGGTCATATTCTTTTTTTACATATAAAGTGGTTAGTTTTTTCATAAATATTATCTCTTCTTGGTTAACATAAATCTCTTCTTCTTTAAAATTGTTTCGACAATATTCTCCATCTTTTTCAGAGGAATGTCAGTTCTTATAGTTGTTGACTTAAAGAAATTCTGTGCATATTTGAATAAAATGGAGCATTCAATGAGAAATTCTTGGGAGAACACATGGTAACGTTCTCGCGTAAGCACACGCTTCATTGAAAGTTCAGTTTCAGACTTAAGATGAATATACTGCACAGACCGTTTTCTTGGAAATGTACTTAGAATTCTACAAAGAAACAATTTGTCTTCAATTAATGCTTTCCTGAATACGCTGTTTTGGCTTGGAGTTTGGATAAGACCGTGGTCTGAAATAAACACTCCGCTTTTTTCATGTCTAAATACAACAATAAACCTAACTAGCATTCCTTTTACGAACGCCATAAAATGCAAAGGACGATTTATAACTGCAATAAGAAACGAGATAGACGTTATCATTTTCAATAAAACTAACACCATAAACTTACTGAACGCGAATATTGTTTTTAGAATAGTTAAAGGACTATAATTCTCTCTCGAATCTTTGTTTAGTATCTTGTTAAACTTCTCTGCAAAAGTTGTTTTTCCTGCTCCCGGCAAACCATAAAATTCAATATACATTTTTTGCCTCGGAAATATTGTTTATAATTTTCTTGATATCAGATGAGTTTTTGTCGTCCGTTCTTATTACGATATCGGAAACTAACCTCATAATTGGATTTTTTGATTTTTTAACGTTTAACTTTGAATCTTTGAGTATTTTTATTAAACTTTCGCTGACTCCATTGGAAACAACCAAAATCCTTGCAGGTTTCAGCATTCTGCAAAATAAAAGACGTGGAATTAGGACACATTCTTTTATTATTCCTAATATTCCAAGTCTCTTTAATTTCAATAACCTTACAATCTTTCCTCTGACCAAATAGTCATAGTATTTTTCAACATCATAGTAAGTTAGGTATGAACCAAGAATTTTTTTAGCTTCATCTAAATAAGTTCTGAGTTCTTTTGCTCTTTTAATTCTCCAAGATTTAGGTGTTCTCCCTCTAAAGCTTGACAAAAGAAGAATAGCAAGCTCGTATTTTGATGAAACATGCCATATATCTCCATTTCTTACTTTATCAGCAACGATATCTTCTGCTTTTAACCATGGAACTGCTGTCGCCAATGCTTTGTCAATATGAATATCAATCCTGAACGGCTTCAAACATTCAAATTTCCAAAAAATAAGATGAGTATTCGCTGAATTGAGTGCTGATTCGTGCCATTTGTTTTTCCTTGCGATTTTCCTTATCCTCTCTCTGTCTTTTCCGTAAGCAATCAAGTCTATCTCATTATCATAACCGTGCCTCATCAAATATTCATAGTCTTTGATTAAACACCAATTAATTCTGTGCCTATTTAATTCTTTCATAAAATCAAGATATTTTTCAACAATCATTTTCTGATTTCACCAATCATTTCTTTAATAGCTTTAATGTTTATTATTTTAAAGACAAATATTCCGAGTGAAAAATAAACTGTAAAGCTCACAAACATAATAAGTGCTGCTTCAAAATACATATTTAAAATTAATATTTTCTTCAAAAAAACAACTAAAAACATAAAAACAAAAGAACAAAATAAAATTCTTAAGAGATGTGATTTACTGAGCTTAAATCCTGGAACCTCTTTTGAAAATGCAGCGTAACTAGAAAACCAAAGCAGGAAAAAAGCAGAAGAAGTTGCAAAAACTGCACCCATGTATCCAAATTTTGGAACTAAAATAAGATTGAATACTATATTAAATATTCCAATTACATATAGTATTTTTGTTCTTGTCGCTATTTTTCCCATGCCCGAAAGTACATTAAGATTTATATTGCTAAACATCAAAAAGAAAGTACCGAACGTCATTACCTGCAGTGCTGTGCTTGCCACGAGATATTTTGATGAAAAAAGAAGTTTTATTATAATTTCAGGATAAAAAAACAGAAGTAAAGCGAGTGGTGCTGCAAAAAACAGTCCTGCATTATATATCATCTGGAGGATGTTTCTGATTCCTTCTTTATTCTTTTCGAAGTATAATTTAGATATTGAGGGGAGCAAAATGAATAAAAAAGGAGAAACAAGAATCATCATTAATTGGGACGCCGGATATGCTATTTCATATAATGCGACTTGCTCAGTTCCTTTGAAAAACAATAAAATTAATTCGTCAATTCTTGCAAATATAATCTGCACTCCAACGCCGAGCATCAAGGGAATTGAATAAGACATTATATCTTTTACAACAGATTTTTCTTTTTTGATTGAAAATGAAAATATTTTCTTATATTTGAGATATAATTGAATAAAGTACAAAACGGCAAGCACAAGATAGCTTAAAAGCCAAGCCAAAAACAAATTATCAATATGGAATATTTTTAATTTGAGAAACATTACGGAAGCTGCAACCATTATAAATAGCCTGATTGGATCGTATAATGAGGCGAATATTGGATTCTGGAATCCTCTAAATATACTTACTAGAATTTCAACAACGCCTATTATAAAAAAAGTAATGGCCTGCAGACGAATTAACGGAGCTGCACTTTCAAGATGAAAAAAATTAACTGCGATGCTTTTTGCAAATATAAAAAATAACAGTGAAAAAATAAAACTGAGGGGTAATTGTATGCTAAAAACAAACCTTATCAAACCTCTCAGTTTATTCCAACTCTGCATAGCAACATATTTTGGTATGAAATGCACAAGACTTTCTGTCATTCCTAAGCTTCTAAACAAACTGAACAATGCAAAAAAACTTACAATAGCATAAAATAACCCATAATCACTTGAAGAAAGATTTCTTGCAAACAAGATTCTCATTCCATATCCCAGAAAGGCGCCAAATATGACAAATACAGATGTCCATGCCACATCTTTGAATAATTTGCTCAACCTCATCGGATTATCTCCAATATTTTATTTGCTGATCTGCTGAGACTGTCATTTTTTATTTTTGTAGCATTTATTTCTGAGAGTAATTGCTTGAAGATTTTTTCTTGTCTTTTCAAATCTTCAATAGAATGATCAGGTTTTCGCTTGTGAAGAATTTTTATTGTATTATAGATATAAAACAGTTCGTTCGGTTTTGGAAAAAAAGAATAAAGAAATCTCTTTAACCAATCTGGAACTTTATTAACCAGAAGAAGATCAGTTGAATAACGATCGGTAAGAACAAAATCATTTTTAAATTTTGCTGGAAGAATTATAAAAAGATAACGCAGAAACATATCAAAAGCAAAAATTGGTGCTGCAAGGGTATGAATTACGCTTAACTTCTCGAATTTTCTACCATTTATTGGAACATTGGACTCGCTACCGCCGGATTTTCTATAAATTTTGCCAAGAATCTGAATCGGAAGCACATTACTCCTTCCTCTTCCGGCATAAACAATCTGAACCGAATAATTCTTTTTTTCAATCTCTTTTTTAAGCAAATTGACTAAAGAGGTCTTGCCTGCACCATCAATGCCAATGAAGGATATTAGCTTGCCTGTCATTGGTAATATTGGCTAGTACGCCTTTTAAAAAGGTTATCTAACAAAGCTATAGAATAAACATCTGCATTACCGGCTCTGTCCCAAATCTTACGATTTGTCGTTAGCACCGACTCACGATGTAATTCTAACTTATCACAAACCGCTGAAGCCCCGTAGGGGGCGACCCCCTCAGCTTTGTTTATTATGATTTATCCATCGCTCGTAATTGGTGTTAACGACTTTCGGGACAGAGCCGGCATTACCAAAACCTTTATAAACCACCCCAGAATCTTAAATCGTGGACGGTCATAGGAGCCTGGTTCACCGGATCCCATTTCGAACTCCGCAGTTAAGAAGGCTTCCGTTCTGCCCGGTACTGTACTTATGTACGGGAAGAGCAGAAAGCTGTCCACATTTTATTTTATTCTTTTTGTGATTTCATCAACAATATACTCCGCAAAAGCCAAAGAACATGTCATTCCGGGAGATACTGCATTTAATACATGCGTAGAATTATCTTTATGTTCTACTAAAATATCATCAAGCATTTTACCATCTGTAGAAACAACTTGAGCTCTTATTCCAGCTTTATGCGGAACAATATCTTTATCCAAAATTGGTGATTTCAATAAATAATTAATCTCTCTCATAAATGCTTTTTTAGATATAGATAGTTTTGCGTTATGTGCTGCCAATTTCATGAATTTTTTGCTTAAAATTAATCTCCAAAAGTTTTGTGTTGAAAGCATGTCAATCGTTTCTCTTACAACAACCTGTTTATTGTAAGCTTCCCTTCCGAATGCCAAAGATGCAGATGGACCAGCTAATAATTTTCCACCAATAGATCTTGTAAAATGAATCCCCAAGAATGGAAAATTCAAATCTGGAGCTGCATATACCATTGTCCTGATTGACAAATTATTAACTTCCTGGTATTCTCCTCTGAAAGGAATAATTGAGTATCTTTCTCCGGTGTTCATCATATGCGCAATTTTATCTGCATAAAGTCCTGCGCAATTTATGATATAATCTGCATAGAATTTGTTATTTTGCGTTATAATCTCATTTTTTTCTATCGCTATGACTTTTTCTCCTAATTTATATTTCGCTCCAAGAGATTTAGCTTCGTCTGCTAAAGTTTCTACTAATTTTTGACTGTCGACAACAGCTCCAGTCGGTGAAAAAATAGCAAGGGATGCCTTTACAGCCGGCTCTTTTTCTGCCAATTTACTTTTGTTTATTATTTCAAGATTTGGAACACCAATCTGTCTTCCCATCCCCAACAAAGTATACAGAACAAATTCTTCTTGTTTATTTCTAGCAGTAACGATAGTTCCACATTCTTTAAATGGTATATTTTTTTCTTTACAATATTTTCTCAATTCACGGCTGCCTTTTAAACAAAAGTCTGCTTTTAGTGAACCTGGAAACTGATTTATTCCGGAATGGATAACCCCACTATTTCTTCCGCTAGCATGCATTGCAGTACTTTCCTCTTTTTCAAGAACAACAATTTCAGACAAGTCTCTTAGTCTTATTTCCCTCGCAACAGCACTGCCGATTACACCGCCTCCAATAATATAAGTTTGCATGCGATAAATTTAATCATCTAATATTTAAATATAATGTTACGAATACCTAAATCTTTCTTAGAATGAAAATAAGATTTTGCCCGAAAAATAAATTTTTAATAGGCAAATTTATATGTATTAACGGTACAACTGACCTATTGAACTGAATTCCCTCTAATTTGAACAATTCGCTGATGAGCTTTGCCAGCTGCCCGGTAAATATCGGAGAAATGTGATCGGGATGAGGGTCCATCATAGGCAACTCCCCAGTAAATAAGAAATATAATCGACTGAACCAATTTTGATTATTAGGGGTTGACAGAATCAAAATTCCATTTTTTTCAAGAAGATTATATACGTCAACTAACAATTTCTTAGGATTTTCTACATGCTCTATTACTTCTGTACAGGTAATTAAATCGTATTTTCCTGGAACTATGAACTTTTTGTTTAAATCTATTTTTAAACAAGTCACATTTGGAACCTTGAATTGCTCAGTATCCATATCACTTGCTGTAACATTAAGTCCAGCATCATATAATTGTTTAATAAGCCCTCCTTTGCCAGATCCCAAATCAAGAATTTTTTTTGGCTTATAACGCAAGGCGATTTTGACTACAGTCTCATATGTATTTTTGGAAGCTCGTTTCAAATCAACCATATATTTTGAGATTTATTTGCTATTTATAAAGCTTAAGATATTAAGGGTTATTTCCCAAAACTCAAATAATCAAACATTGAGATTAAGGTAAGTAAGCAAAGTAATTGGAAAAGGTATATAAATATAGGTCTCTTTTTTCTTGTTTGGGGTGTAATTATCGTTAAAATCGGCATAATAGG
>DUFL01000021.1:0-3914 GCA_013331965.1 Candidatus Woesearchaeota archaeon
AGAAACTTGAGATTATTCGCCACCTCATTGAGCGGAAGAGAACAATTGGCAGTCCTTGCTTTCGCTGATGCGATGGAAATTATTCCAATTACACTTGCTGAAAATGCAGGACTTGATCCTATTGATGTTTTAACAGACTTAAAAGTTGCGCATGACAAAGGTGTAAAATGGGCAGGAATTGATGTTTTTACTGGAAGAATTATTGATGCTTGGGATGAAGGAATAATTGAACCTTTGAAAATTAAAACTCAGGCTGTAAGTTCAGCATCAGAAGTAGCTGAGATGATATTAAGGATTGATGATGTGATTGCTGCAGGAAAAGGACAATCAACACAGAATATGCCAGACATGGAGATGGAATGACAACGGTTATTGATACTAACGACGTTTAGGGTAGAGCCGTAATTCTGCGGCTCTGTAGAAAATACGTTTATTCGCTGCCATCGAATTCGGCTTGCAATAGTTCAACATTCACAAATCGTTGGTGCAATCTCGGCTAAGCCGAGCTGCACATTTTGGCTATGCCAAAATTGTGTCCCATAAGGAATTCCCTCCAACTCCATTTAATCTGCAACGTAATAAGCCTCATAAAGTGATGGCAGCGTTATTTTCTACAGAGCCGTAATTCTGCGTAACCTTTATAAATAAACCTAACCTAATCGTCATTATTAAGAGGTGGCTAGATGAACACTGATGACGATTATACACTATTGAGTTCTAAAGAAGTATCTGAATTAAAGCAGGATATGGAATATCTTAAGAAAAATCCATTGGGTGGCTCTCATTCAGGCAAGACACTCCAGGAATCTATCGACAAATTAAATGAAAGCATCTCTGAGCTTATCGAAATATTCAAAGAAGCTTCCGATATGATGAAGGCAGAAGAAAGGGAATCTGACGTAATTATCAGCAGAATAGCTCCAATCGAAAAAAGACTTGAAGAACTTTCTGATCAAAATCAAAAGATAGCGAAAGGAATCCTGGCAGTTGCAGACATGGTTGCCGAAAAAGAAAGGCAAAGACCGCAGCAACAGATCCAGAAACCTATGCCTATGATGCCTCCTCCGATGTCAAGGCCTCAAAATATTTCAAAGCTTCCTCCGATGGGAGGTCTTCCTCCGCCGCCTGGACAGCCTATATCGCTTCCTCCTTTAATGCCTCCTAAGAGAGAGGAAAAGAAAGGATTGTTCGGCTTCAAGAAATAAAATGCAACTGCATCCAGGGTTAAGAAAATATTTCTACAGCCTCTCTTTGGCTTCGAAAAGAGTATATGATAAAAAATTAGCAAGAGAGCAGTTAAGAGGGCATCTAAGAAAAATAAAGATTGTTTCTGCACAGTCTCCAAAGAAATCTGTTATTTCTTCTGAACTTTCCAAATTAGAGCAGAATCTTGCGGAAATCATAGAGAAAAAAATGCAGTTTCCAAAAAAGACTTCATTGGATGAAAAGAGAACTTTAGTGAGATTAAAAGAAAAAGAATCAGAATTAAACCAAAAAATAGAAAAGATGAATGAACTGCTTGCAAAGCTTGGGAAAAAAGTAGATGAAGAAGAAATTAAAAAACAGTTGAATGAAGAAATTCATCAAAAGCCAAGTTTACTGGAGCAGCTTGAGGAAAAACTTTATTCTCTTGAATCAAGATATTATGACCTGGAGAATAACGAAAAATATTCTGAAGAAGATTTGATGAAATTAAAAGACAAGATTCAGGAATTGAAAGACAAGATATGGTCTTTAAAGAATAGATAGCATTAACTTAATGTTAGATTTAAAATAAAAAAATTCTAAAGGTCTTTAGCCATTACTGTCTTTCTTCCGTTAGCTTCCGCCCTTTCGCATGCTTGTTTTACTTTTCTTTCAACAACACCGCTTAAAGCATCTGCGAAGTCTCCGGCAACATTGAATCCTTTTGCCGCATCCTTTATCTTTGCCTTAACAACTAAACTCTCTGCCATTGTTCAGCACCTCGTATTTAGGGGTTTGAAGCCCTATAAAGCCATTTTAGCCTATTTGTGTTTATAAATATTTCGTTATGAATGGCAGAGAAGGGGGTTAAAGAAGGTTTTACCTGTGCGTGAACCAGAAGCTGTTCTTTGAGTCGCATCGGCAGAAACCGAATCTTTCGAATTGGATCATGGTGTCTTTCTTGATATCTTCAACAGCTTTTTCAGCGTAAGCTTCGATATCTGAATTATCGTCCAATTTAATATTTATCTTAATTATCTGTTTTTGATCCTGAGGAAGCCAGTGAATCTGTTTTTTGCCAACATCTTTGAATGCTCCGTATTCTTTCGAGACAAATTCAAAGTTCTTTCCTTTTTTAATAAAGTTTAAACAGCCCATCAATCTGATTAATTCGTTTGGTTTTATGTTTTCCAAATCTTCCCGTTCAATATAAAAGTTTTCGTGTGTTGAGAATTTTCTTCCGCCTTTTATTTTGTCGGGATGCAAGTCCTGCTCAAAGTCTAATTTCGGCGCATTCTTGACAGTTATGACAGCAGGATCCCTGATTGCAAAATAGCGGTTTGAAACAGGATCTATTATCTCTTTGTTGAAGAAATTCAGGCTTTTCAAAAACTCCTCTTTTCCTACTGTTTTGTCAGTTGCGGTGATTCCCATAGATACTGCAAATTTTCTTAACGCTCCTGCCTGATATCCTTTTCTTTTCATGGCCCTTAGGAAAGGGATTCTTATGTCATCCCAGCCAGTGTATTTCATCTGTTTAATCTGGGCCTTTGTTTCAGTCGTGCTTAAATCAAACCCTTCAAAATTAATTCTTCCGACTGAAATCGGTACGGGTGTGTCAGATTTCAGGACATTGTGGATCATTTCCTGTCTTTTTGCATTGTCTGCATGATCTTTTCCCCTTATTGCGTGGGTTATTCCCATTTCCATATCATCGATTGCGACTGAAAAATTCATCAATGGCCAGACTCTGTATTTTAATCCGACCCTTGGATGCTCTGATGTATTAATTCTCAATAAAGGAAAATCTCTCATTGCGGGATTAGGGTGGCTTACATCTGACTTGAATCTCACGACAGCATCCCCATCATCATATTCTTTAAACATTTTTTTCCATCTCTGCAAATGTTCCCTTACGCTTAAATTTCTGCAGTCGCACGGACTCATCTTGCTTAATTTTCCCCTGAAAACTTCTGTTTCACATGTGCAGACATAAGCATGCTCTTCTTCGATTAATTTCAGCGCATATTCATAGTAAGTTTCCATTCTGTCGTCATCCGACTGGATTACAATCTCATCAACTCCATTGTCAGTCATCCAGTTCAAATCTTCAGGAATCATTTTGTAGGCATCCTTGTCAACATTGTCGGGATTTGTATCTTCTATCCTTAAAATGAATTTTCCTTTGTACTGAGTCTTGTATTGATAATTTAATCCCGCGATATAAGAATGGCCTATATGCAAAGGTCCGGATGGAGAAGGTGCAATCCTTAAGACAACTTTATTTCCGGCGTTTGGCAGGTCTTTTAATCCTTCTCTCTTAACAAATACTTTTTCTTCCAGCAGTTCAGGAGCAAGTTCTTTGAGATGACTAATTCTGTCATCTTTATCCATCGCATTGACTTCTTTTATTATTTTCTGAAGTTCAGCGCTTATCTCCTTCATATGCTCTTTTGCCTTGGGGTGCTCTCCGATGACTTTAGAGATGACAGCTCCTGCACTGACTGTATCGAATTTAACTCCGTTCTGCAAAGCGAACTTCATCAGGCTGTTTTTCAGCTTTTTGTCCATGATAGTGCTATCTTGATGCATATTTATAAAAGTTTGCTACAAGTTCGAAGTTAGCAAAACACCTATGCGGATTTTAATCGTAATAATGACAAACTAAAAAACGGATGATTCGGACTGCAGCAAAAAACATAAATAACGAAATATTTATAATGAACAGC
>DUFL01000021.1:3939-11374 GCA_013331965.1 Candidatus Woesearchaeota archaeon
TCAGAAAAAAACATTTAAGACTGATTTAGTCAGAGAGCAGATTTATGGCGATGAAGTTGCTCATGCGCATGTCTGGGTATGGCCGGAAGGCGGGAATGGAAGCCAAAAACTAGAAGAAAATAAAGAATTAATAAGAAAAAATTTAAAATAAATATGTTATTTATTTCTTTTTTCCTAAGATTTTATACATATTAGTGCCGCACTTTGCACAAACGCCTTTAGCTGCTCTCATGCCATTTTTCATGGTCACTTCTTTCATGTTATTCATTTCTCTCTGCGTTTTGCACTTCATGCATCTTCCTTGTACCATTTTTTTAGCCACCTCTTGAGATATTTATACTCTAATTGCGTCTATAAGGGTATATAAGGCTTATGTATTGCTTTTTAAAACAAACCTTTAAAAAAGAGCTATTTTACTTAAAAATAGCTTAACGCCGGTGTAACTCAGCCTGGTTCAGAGTGCAACGCTCATAACGTTGAAGTCGGGCGTTCAAATCTCCCCACCGGCATTAATTTTATCAAGTTTTAAATAATAACCAGATTTCAATCTTAAAATGAAAGCAATCCGATATACGGAAGAAGGAACAGACCCTTCGTGGAGATTCAGATATAACTGCATCTATGTTCCAGGAAGAAGGGCGGTTTATTTTGTAGATGATGGAAGGATAGTCTCTGTGGCAAGAGTGCGTGATAAAAGCAAGATGTTTGAAAGTGATCATATTATATTTGGGAAAAATGCAATAGCTCATCTAAAAGAGGGAAGGACTGAATATATTTTCGGCAATATTCTCGTCTTGGACATACATTCATTAACAATAACTAAATCAAAACTTGAAGAATTGATAAGAGCAGAACAAAAAGCAAAAGAAGAGCGGAATAAAAAAGATTCAAGAAGACTCGTTGCTGCCTAAGATTATTAAATAATTTTTCAATATATTTTTATCTTAAAATTCTTATTATATTGTGCGGGGATAAATGGAATATTATTCTTTTTGCATCAGATGTATCAAATTTTTTAACTTCTCTTACTTCCTTCAGGCGCGGCAGCATATAAAATGAAGTAATCAATCTTGCAATTCCGCTCAGTAAAAATACAAATAAAATCGAAGATAATCCGAATACCGTGAAAGATAATGATGATAAAATTCCCCCAAGCAGTGCCCCTCCGAAATTTCCGATGTTTGCAAAAATTGAATAGTATGCCGTAAACATCGGCATATTCTCCCTGTTGCTTGAAGCGAAAACAAAATTTCCGGAGCCTGTATCAAATCCTGCCCACGCAAGGCCGGATATCGTTCCAGTAACAAGCAGATATGGAAAGACCAGTGCCGGGTTTATTTTAAGCAAAATTGGAACCAAAAGCCAGAACAAGGGAACTAAAGGAATTAGTACCCCTGTTATTCTCATCGCTCTTACGTTCCCGTATTTATCTGTGAATCTTCCCCATGCAGGAAGGACTAATAATCTGACGATTAAAGTTATCATCGTTACTGCGGTAAACATGATGTAAGTGAATTTTAAATCCTTAAGCATATACACTGCAAAAAAAGGAGAAGAAATCCCGGCAGAAAACATCATTACTGACTGAAAAATGGTAAATTTTCCAAAATTATTTTTATATATCTTTTTGAGGAAAGACAAAAACGTCAGATGCTCGTGATTTTCAGCCTTAAATTTTGGCTCGTATTCTCTTGTAAAAAGATGTGCAGATATGCTTCTTCCTATGAAAGATATCCCGAATAAGATTATGAATCCTATGAATAGGTTTGTTTTCTTGAAATAATCAAGGATGAATCCTGCAGCCAACATCGCCAGCAGTGAAACAGAACCGCATATTCTGTTTCTTATTCCGAAATATCTTCCGTATTTTTCAGGGATTATGTCTTTCATCCATGAATTCCATGCAGGATCTGTCATCGCTCCGGATACAACTAAAAGGCTGTATGTTATGATAACAAGCAGAGGTGCGATGTCAGAATCAACTCCAAAAACAAAGTAAAGAACTCCTATTCCTATTAGTGCGAGCCACATCAGCGCCTGAATGAAAACACCAAATGTCACCAGTTTTTTCCTGGATATTTCCTTCATCAGATGAACGCCATTTAAACTTGAAAAACTTCCAATTAAAGAAGGAATTGAGCTTAACAGTCCGATATGAGTGTTTTTTGCTCCAAGCGCCAGCGCGTAAGGAGTTATATACCTAAATCCAAACCCTTCACTGATGCTGTACGCAGAACCCTCTTTTATGCTTATATCGCATGCCTTCGCTTTCAGCTTATTCTCTTTTTCCTGCTCTATGTCCTTTACTTTTTTTGTCAGGGTTGTCATTGTTAATACTGCTGAAAATGGTATTTTTAAATGTTGTTCTTTAATTTTTTTAGTTTGTTATTATTTTTATTATCATTTAACCGGGGTGCGGCTACTTTCTTCTTTTAGATCTTCCACTACTTTCTTGAACACCTGAATCTGTTTTTCAGTCAGATTTCCAAATCTTAAGTAATTCTTTTTTATGCTTCTTAGGAAAGAGTTGTTCTTATAGTATTCCTCCGGGATGTCGAACATTTTCTTCATTTCAGGATCTGTTATTTCTCCTTGAAGCTCTTTCTTTTCGCAGTCATAGCATAATGGAAACTGGGACCTTGAAGTCATCAGTACCATGTTCTTCTTGCATCTCACGCATCTTTGTTTGAATTGTACCATTGTTATTAAACGCCAGCACCAGGATTTGAACCTGGAAGTCCTTGCGGACAGCAGTTTTCTTTCATAGATTCGAGACTGCCGCGATACCGGATTACGCGATGCTGGCTTAATAGTTTAATCAGAACTACTACTATAAAAGATTAACTGGAAGCAGATTTATTCTGCATATCTTTTAGTGTTTTTTTTAGATTCCTGTAATTGCTCAATGTCATTCTGAACTGATTGTCTGCAAATACCTTTGCTCCTATTGAGCCGGCCGCAATAGTAGATATAAATGTCGTGACGGGTCCAAGATCAAGCATAAGAGGAACTGCAAGCCCNNCGAATCCAGCGTATGTTCTTAACGGATTGTATATTGAATTTTCATATTCAAATGAGGTCAGGACGAGGTTTTTATACATCTTTATCTCCTCAGAATCTCTTTTGTTTAATTTAGCGTTTTCTATCAAGATGTTTATTTCACTCTCAAGCGTCATTTTAGAAATCAATCTTCCAGGTCATATATAAAAATATGCCCCCGTCGGGATTTGAACCCGAGTCACCGCCCCGAGAAGGCGGGATGATTAACCGGGCTACACTACAGGGGCATGATTAAATTCAGAATTTGGTATGTTTAAAAATATATCGTGTTTTAGCTGTCTCTTAATCGTTCTAAGTGCCTCTTGAAACTAGCTTCTCTAAACTTCGGATTTTTGTCCAGTTCTTCTATCATCGCATTAAGGTGTTCATTAATGGCTGTTTTTGCGGCAACAAGCATTGAACTTCCTTTTTCCGGGCCCTCATATAATAGGTGTGTATCAATGCCGTAAGTATAGGCCGTCACAGGTACCCTATTATTCCTCTTCTGCTTGTTGTTTGATAAGAATGAGCATAGTCTGATATCTCAGCAGTCAATAATCCAGGTTCGACAGTCAGCAAGCGATAGCCAGTAATAGGTGTTCTGCTCGTCTTTTCCCCAAGTTTGTAAATTGCAACTGCATTATTATTAGAAATAATCTTCTCAGAAAAATCCTTGCTCATGAATATCTTTCTTTTTCCAAGACTTTTTATGAGTTCTTCAATATCAATATCTTTGACTTTTATGTCTTCAGTCTTAAAACAACTCCTGTCTTCTAATTTCATAATTATGAACTAAAAATATCGTCTTATATAAATATGATGTTGTCCTAACACAGTAATTCCCACTGGACAACCGCGGCATAGATTTATATATCATTATTTTCCAGTTTTTATTATGGTCATGGATTTCAAAGAAGGAGATATCAAGATAAAGAGGATACAGTCTGCATCTTCGATAAATACTTTCAAGCAGTGTCCGAGAAAGTACTTCTATTCATATGTTTTAGAGCTTCCTACATCTGACAATATCTATCAGGTCAGGGGAAATATAGCCCATTCTGCATTAGAGCATTTTTTCTCAATAAACACCAACCATATCGACGAGCACAATTATGAAAAGCACCTGAAGGTAGCGATGCAGGAGCTGCTGGTCTTTCATTGGAGAGCTGAAAAAGAAAGGCTGGACAAATTAAAGCTTCCGGAAGATAAGATACAGCATTACTTTGAAGACACGCTGCATATGTTGATAGCATGGGTCGATCTGTTCTGCAGAAAGATAAGATCTGCAAAAAAATCATTCAAGGAAGCGTTTGCATACTTGACACCTATCGCAGAGCAGCATTTCATATCCAGAAAATTCGGAGTTCAGGGATTCATTGATGCGATTGAAATTCAGGATGGAAAGACAAGGGTCATGGACTATAAGACTTCATCCAGCAGTGAACTTACTGATGAATATCTTCTGCAGCTGTCCATTTATACCCTGCTTTATCATGAAAAATACGGCAAATTTCCTGACGAGGTTGGATTATACTTGTTGAGGCACGGAGAAAAAACTATCAAAGCTGACGAAAAATTATTAAAATTGGCGGAAAAAGAATGCCTTGAGATTCACAGAAGGACATTGAGCGATGATATTGAGGATTACCCTCTTAATCCCGGCCCATTATGCAAGTGGAGCACAGGACAGTGCGACTTTTATAACATCTGTTTTAAGAATAAGAAGATAAATGAATTTTAACCTTTGGGTTTATTTAACATCTCTTTTATGTCTGCGGAATATTTTTCAACTGCTTTCTGATCAAAAATTGTTCCATTGTACATTCTTTCAAACTCAATATTTTTGTATGGAAGTCCAGCCTCATCAAAAACAGCCAGCTCTAATAAATGATGGCACGGGAAATGTTCTCTTAGCAAACTTTGCAGATCCCTTAAAGGAGAGAATCTCAATGCAGTTACTTTGCACCTTGCTTCTATTTGTGCAGTAACTTCAGGAAGAATACCTGAAATATGTCTTGGACCTTCTATTCTTTTCAAAATAACACCTCTTTTTGATTCTCTAAATATAACTATTATATAAAAGTAATTAAAAAATAAGCTTTTTTAAAATATTATTATGTTTTAGAGACTTCAAAACCTTTTAATGCTCTCAATACTTCTGTGAGGTGCATTTCATCTGCTCTTCTGTACCTGTCTTCAAATGAATCTGAAGTGTTTTGCTTGATATATTCCCTGTACTTCTCGTTGAATTGCTCTGTGTGCTGAGGTATCGCTCCGTTAAATATTATCATATCTAAAACGATGTGATTTGGATTTTTCTTCCTTAAAAGTTCATAACTGTTTCTTATGTTTTCATAATTTCTGAACTTTTCTTCTATTGCCGATGTCAGGCGTTCAACCGACGCATCAGCCTCTGCCAGCAATATTCTTTCGCTTAGCTTTATTTTGGTTTTTTTCATCAACTTTTAAGAAAACAAGTTATATATAAATAATGTTAAAAAGTAGGCTCTCTGTCCCGAACATCGTTAGCACCATTTACCGAGCGNNACAGAGTCGAAAAAATGGTGAGCTCGGCCGTAATACTACACTCACTTTGCTCGGTAGCAACTGCACAAATTAAAATATGAGCCCGGCCGGATTTGAACCGGCGACCCTCGGATTAAGAGTCCGATGCGCTAACCAGGCTGCGCTACGAGCCCATTAAATGTGAGTCGTTTGCAGTTGTTTATAACCTTTATCATAAGCGCTGTCGCCCGGATTTGAACCGGGATATCCTTGCGGAAACAAGCTTTATGGTACTTTCCTTGGAATGTTATTCCAGGCTTACGCTCAATTGCCGTTTAAGCACTTGATTTGCGCAGTACCAGGTTGTGCCACGACAGCCTAGCATTGAGTCTTTCGAGCAGTTTTATAAACCTAGTGCTTTTTTAAGCACAGTTGCCTTTTTGTAGTGTGAAAATCCTACTTTATTATAAAACCTTTCAAGTGCTTCTTTTTTTGTTATTCTTATTATATGCACTTTTGAATGATTGATATCTTTTGGCTGATATTCATATTGTTTGTTGTCTATTCCTAAATCATTTAGCATTTCAACCACTTTAGTCATGCCTGCCTCATTCACAGTTTGTATTTTAATGGCATTTGGTTCTACATATCCTTCTGCAGAGAAAAATCCTCGCAACCAGTTCTCCTTTGTACCTTTTATCGAAAAAAGAGACTCGGGAGGAAGCCATGTTTTAATGCCAAATGAAGCAATTTTTTTAAGATCTTGTACAACAGTTTTGGAACTCAGTCTTGCTGTGATGAACTGATTTTCGTTTTTTATTGTTGGAGTTTTGTCATAGACTTCCTTTATGGAATAGACATAATCATTCAGCATTTTTTTGTCATCAGCGAAAAAGTCAACTTGGCAATACGAAAACGTTTTTCTTTTTTTTTCTTGAACGCTCCCATCTCCGGCAAGAAATCCGCAGATTAGTGCTTTATGCCTGATAATTTCCTGCGTATTCTTTATTCTGCTCAATTCGAGTTCATGTACTTTTTTCCATCGAGAAATTGCAACTTTTCTGTTTCTTTCTGAGTAATTCATATTCTATTACTGCGTAGTACCAGTATATAAATATTATCTGAGGTTGTCTTGTGGAAAATTTTCAATTAGAAAATTGTTGTTATTTAAAGGTTTCTCAGTGCGCTTCTCTTGTTACTAATGATTTGGGTACCCAGTATGAGTTATTTCCAAAAAATCCCAATCCCCCTGCATTGATAAAATGCACTAAAAATCTGCCTTTTTTCTCGCCCCTTACCATAATTTCTAACCTGTCTTCTTTTACTGCCAATGTCGGAAAAACTCCGCTGCCGAGAAAATTTCTTTTTTCATCATAAAGCGTAAACCCTTTTTCACATGGCCATAATCCTTCAGAAACTTTGCCCTTCACATAAGTTTTATATGCCATTTTTCTAATAGAATGTAATTACTTTAAATAACTTTGCCAGAGCTGTCCTGTAGTCGAACTCAGCAAACAACACAAGCCAAATTCTATTCGTAATAATTACAAACTAAAAACGTTTTCTCGGTTCGTTAGTATTTTAATTAGAATTTGGCCGGGGCGCTTTAACACAATCAAATCATCTCTATCTCAATATTCAATCCTTCAGGAATAGGCACTCTCATAACAAGTCTCAAAGAACGCTCATCAACACCCAAATCAATCAGTCTCTTATGGATTCTCATCTCGTAGCGGTCGAAAGAAGCTTTTCCGTTGCCGCAGGGAGTTTTTCTTGTAGTTATCTTAAGTTTTTTAGTAGGCAAAGGAATCGGGCCGCGGATTGAAACTCCTGTTCTGCTGGAAATATCTTTAATGTAATCGCAGACAGTATTTATCTTGTCTATGTCTGT
>DUFL01000054.1 GCA_013331965.1 Candidatus Woesearchaeota archaeon
CCTTAGTCTTATCCAGATATTCTTTCTTGAAGAAGCGGCTTTTTTTGGAAAATACTTTAATTCCGGCAAGTTTTCCAACGGAGTAATTGATGCTGTCCCCTATTATCGCAGCGACGCAAAGAAGTATGAATAACAAAAATATGTTTAATGAGCCGATTGCTGCAAAAGTTCCGGCTGCAAATAACAACGAATCTCCGGGAAGAAGAGGAGCGATGACCAATCCTGTCTCAGAAAATATTATCAGGAACAGTATGACGTATGTCAGTGTCCCGTAACTCTGTATTATTCCTCCGAGAGACTTGTCTAGATGCAGGAAAAATTCAGCAAATTGGACCAAGAATTCAATCATTTTATTTCGTATCTTGCACTTACTGTTGCAGTAATTTCAAGTGTCTTTGAAGGGAGATTAGTCGCAATCTGCTTCGCATCAGATGATACTCCTTCTGCTCTTGCGTAAAGCGGGTATGGCATATAATTGTAATCAGATGAAGATACCGAAACCAGCTTTCCGACTCTTTTTCCGAATCCTGAAGCTAATGCTTCTGCTTTTGACTTTGCATCTTTTGCAGCTTCGGCAAGAACAGTTTTTTTGTGCTCATTTTGTTTCTCTAAAGATAATTCGAAATTGATGTAGCTTACCAAAGCTCCTGAATCAACTACAGCATCAACTATCTTTCCTGCATTGTCAAATTCCTTGCTTTTTATCTTGATTGAGTTTGAAACGGCATAACCTTTGCATTTCTGCCCGTCCTGCGTCCATTCGCAGTCCTGGTATATGTTGTAGTTTTCCGTTTCAATGTTTTTTGTTTCAATTCCTATTAATTTTAATGCATTAATAACTTTCTCAGATATTTCTGAATTCATATTTTTTGCAGCTTCTGCTGTTTCCGCCTTTGTCAGAACCTGTGCGTAAACGACGACCTGATCAGGGGAAACAGTTATCTGCGCTGTCCCTGTAACATCAGCTATGTTCTCTGTGCTTTGTCTTGGAACAGTGTAATATACGATACCAACAACTCCCGCAAGAACAATCAGGGCAATGATGATTGCTGTCCAATTCAGCTGATGTTTCATAATCATAATCCATGCGCAATCCTATTTAAAGTTTTCTAAATAAGATATAGTAATCTAAAACAAAACAGTAACAAGCATCGCCAGAAGAAGCATGTTTCCGAAGTCTGCAATTGATGTTGCAATAGGTATTAGAAAATTGTTTGGGTCTTCATGTTTTTTGAAGAAGTATAGTCCGGCAATTATCGATACTATGAATAATAGAGTTACAAGCAAAGCCACGTCAAGCCATACGACAAAGAAAAGTTTTGCAGCGACAGACAATGTTACATTATAATCTGAAAATCCTGAAATTATCATTGAGATTACCGCGCTTGCAGATGATATAAGAAGTGAAATGATGATTATCTGCGTATAAAGTTTTTTTATCTCCTGATTATTTTTCCAGTCCTTTACTTTTCCTTTGTAGAGCATTGTTGCAAAACGCGAGGATATTATGGAGCCATAATCCCCGATCATGTCATTAAGTGCAGGAAGCATTATAATCAAAGGGATGATTGTTACAAATAATGTTTTTATCCTTTCCAGCGCAAATCCACCGAACGAGCTTATTGCCGATGCAAATAAAAGAATTAAGAGGCTTTCTTTGATGATTGTTTTCATCGCATGGGACTTAGGGCCGTACTCTTTCATGTAAAATAAAGTTTCTTTTGAAAATTTATGCACTTTATGCAGATGGTGCATCAGCGGATGATGCTTCTTCCTTTCCAGTATGCTTAATTCGTGCAGATGCCCCGGCAATTTTTTTGTATGTATTATTTTTGTCATATTATAGCCAGCGTTATAAGTAAAGCAACGGTTGTTGTAACATCTCCTGTTGAAGTGACAAACGGCCCCATTATGTTGTTGGGATCATGCCCTTTTTTGAACAGATTGAGTGTTGTGAATAATGTCACAGGAATTTCAATCATGTTTGCGATGATTGCAGTAATAACCGGAAGGAAGATTATTTTTACCATTGTTACTCCCAATATGAGATAAGTGAATGCGAATGCTATCAAGCCGAGCATGAATGATGTAATTATTGCAAGAAAGAATGAAGCTGCGAGGTTTGCATTTATCAGTTTTGTTCTTTTAAGTTTTGGCTTTACAACTCCTAAGAATAATCCTGCGCTTAATCTTGATGCAAAAGCGCCGCTTATATTTCCTCTCATCTCTAAAAGTCCGGGAAGAAGGATGAGCATCCCTGGAATCAGCAGTATTTTATCCGTATAAGCGGCAAGAATGGTTCCTGTCACCAGTCCTCCAAACACAGAAACCATCTGTGAACTGATAATCTCCCTGAAACTGCCGTCAAACACGTCCATAGAGCTTTATAGCTGGGATGTGTATTAAAAGCTTTCTGAATTGGATAGTTTGAGTTAATTAAGTTAGCATCACTGTATTCAAAGTTAGCACTCGCACCGAGGCTTAATTATTTTTTATAGAAACTGAGCTGTGAGGGAAGATTCCTGCGGAGCTTCAGCGATTTGTGAGATTACAGAATTAAAAGCCGAGTGGTGCTAACTTTGAATTGGGCCGAGCCGATGCTAACTCTTAATTTGTAATTATTACGAAAATATTACGAAAAACATTTGGCCGGAGTGCGGTATAGAGCACAAATTATTGCTAATAAATCGATAAAATGATGGCAAAAGTTATTTAAATCAGCTCATCTTTCAAATTAGCATGAGTCTGAAAGACAGTCTTCTGGAATTGGGCAGCACATATGAGGAAATCAAGAATGCAGCACGTGTTGCCATAAACCAGGTCAAATCAAAGGCAAAAGACATAACTGACGTCCAAAGGATACAGTATTTGATTGAAACTAAGGAATTTAACCTTAAGACAAATCTTCTTGCTGTCTTCGATCTTGCTGAAAGGCATGAAGTCAGAGTTGACACTCTGAAAAAATTGCACAAGAAATATCTTGACGTCGAATCCGGCGTTTCCAGGGAGAAGAAGAAACTGGAAGAATTAGGACTGAAAAATATAGTGTTCGGGCCTAAAGCATTGGGAGCCTTTGCTTCAAACGGCTCAACTGTCTATCTTTATATCAATTCTTTGGCCAAGACGGTGAATGTTAAGATTTATCCGGAAGATGAAGAAAACGGATGGGGCCAGCCATTCGAGAAATATGCTTACGCATTGAAGAAAGATATTGAGAAGACATTGCAGGAATGATTCTTTTAATGCTTGTAGATGTTATCGTGATGATCATAATCAAGGAATGAAATCGTGTTAGATTCTTTATCATAGCTGAATACAAGAACAAAACTTTTGATGATATGGACTCTTTTCCTGTTCTTCATATCATACTGCAGATTTTTATAATGTCCGACATCAGCAGAATTTTTAATCTCTTCAATTTTACTTAAGACCATTTCATAAGCAATCTTGTCTTTTTTTGAAAGTTTGTTCAGAATTTTTTGAAGATGAGGCTTAATCTCATAATTATGCATCTTCTATCTTTCTCCTCAATTCTTCAATAGAGCTGAATTTTATACCTTTCTGCCGTTCTATTTTCTTCAGTTTATCGGTATATTCAGGTCTTAATTGAGGCTCAAGAAGCTGCTCTTCAAATCTGTCAATTACGAAATTTACCGCATCAGACTTATTCTTCAGTCCATATTTTCCTTTGATTATGGTTAAAACCCTGTCTTCGTGCTCTCCTAAAGATACTATTGCCTGTGCCATTTTCTCACCTTTGTTATATATTATAATAAAATATAATGAATTATTATATAAAGCTTTCGCTTGTTAAGGCTCTGCAGAGAATATGCCGTCATCAATATATAAGAAATTGAAATAAAAAAGAAAAATATCCCATTTTTCAACGGGTGTTGCCTAACTTAGCAAAATTCAATTAGAATTTTGGCTTGTGTTTAGCGTAGCAGTCCCTGCAATAAACTGGTCTGCCTTCTTTTGGTTTAAAAGGTACTTCACATTCTTTACCGCAATCAGCGCAAGTTGCCTTGTGCATTTCTCTTGGTCCGAAGTCTCTTCTAAAGCCTTGGTCGAAACCCATGGTATATATTCACCCGTGTTAATTAGTTATACTGCTTAACTATACTAGAAGTACGTTACCTCGTATACTGGTATTTAGTGTATTGAGGGGGTATTTAAAGGTTGTG
>DUFL01000027.1 GCA_013331965.1 Candidatus Woesearchaeota archaeon
TGAGCTGTTAATTAAGAGGGATCTATTTAAATAGTCTTTATTCTTCTCCTTTTTTATGGACTTTCAGCCGAGAAAAAAGAAAGGAGAAGCAATAAGATTACCAAGAAAGTACTCCATAAAAGAAATATCTTTGCCTGATGGCACCATTATAGGTATATTTGCAGGTGAACGAGGACATATACCTGAACACGATATTCTCATAAGATACCAAGAAAAAGGGAAACATATACGAACCCCAAAACACATTCATTGGGTTATTGATTTGCTCATAAAGAAAGAACACGATAGAAAACTCACGCTTGAATTTATGAAATATTTACGAGAAATGTATGATAGAGTTGAAGCGTTCAAAAGTAAAGCTGATAGAGAGAAATGTATTATTAAAGAAACAACAGCAGAGAAGCTAAAGCGATTTGAGCCATTAAATAAATATGGCGAGTATAAAGTAGATTTTATTGGTCATCTTATTGAATTGATGATAAAAATGGAAAAGAATACTCCACCAAATAAACCAGCAAGAGTATTTAGAGAGCTTATGGATGCAATGCTTCAAGAGAAAGAAATATTTGTTATCGTTAGTAGAGCAACACAGATCGGTTAATTATAATAATTCTTGCGATAATCTTTTCTTTGCTATTTCTAGATACTTCTTATTATTGTCTATTCCTATTGAATTCCTGCCTAGTGATTTAGCTACAACAGAAGTTGTTCCAGAGCCAACAAACGGATCAAGAACTAAATCATTTGGTTTCGAGGATGATAAAATAACACGTCTTAATAATTCAGATGGTTTCTGTGTTGGATGAACTCCCGCCCATTTTTCTTTTGGTGATGTGAGGGCAATACTCCAAACATTTCTTGTTTGCTTTCCTTTCGGGCTTAAGCTATCAAAAATCTTATTTTTAGTATCGTCATAATTAAATGTCCATTTTGTTTTAGAATGATTTTTAACAGCCCATATTAAATGCTCTGTGCTTTCTGTGAACATTCTGCACGTTATATTTGGCTGTGCATTTGGTTTAAACCAAACAATGCTGTTATTTATTTTTGCATCTAAATGCTGTAAAATAAAACCTAATTGATAGATATTATGAAATGAACCACAAACCCAAAAACTGCCGCCTTGTTTTAAAACACGCCAACATTCATTAATCCATTCAATATTAAATTTAAAAAATTCATCCTTTGAGAATATATCCCATGTTTCTTGAAGTGTTATGTGTTTGCTATATGCCCAGCCCAAACCTTTCTTTTTAGCTAAACCATAAGGAGGATCTGCAAAAATTAAATCTACTGATTCATCTGGAAGTTTCTTTAACTTCTCTAAACAATTCCCGTATACTATTTGGTGAGTGGTTTTCATGCTAACCTTTTTTCTGTCGTGGCTTATTCCAATAAGGAGACTTACATTTTGGGCATACTGTCGGCTCTTGCTTTATGTCGTGAGGCACCCATTCATGACCACAACGTTCGCACTTAAAACCTTTTTGCTTTATTTCTACTAGCATATTTTCTTATATACCTATTCAGTATATAAACCTTTCGTATATTACGCAAAAGGAAAGGTTTATAAATAAAATCTCTTCCTGTTTTTATCGTTTTAGGCTTTCAGCAATAATTTTAGTCCTTCTGAATATTCTTCCAGCGTTTCCTCTGATTTTATTCCTGCCGATACAAATAATCTCATTACTTCTGTCACTGTAGTTGAAAGCATTTCAGCAGCTTTGTCTGTTGAAATCCTGCCATCCCTGTATAATTCTACCGCCCTTTTTTCAAGAATTTTCTGTCTTCCGAAAATTATTAGTTCTTTTAAAGCAGTACTCTTATCTATTTTCTCTTCTCTTGCTGTGTCCTCCAGCATTTTCGAAGTTTCTGGCCCAAGTCTGGCTCCTATGAATTTAATTTCTGACATTTTCAATCTCCTCAACTGTTTTTTCAATAAGCAAATCATTAAACCATCCTTCATTCTTTAATATTTTCAAGGATTGTTTTGCCTTGTCTTTTGATATTTTTCCCATCTTCATCAATGCGACAACTATTTCAGGACTGCCTATTAACTTCAGCGTATTTATATATGCTGCTTTCCTTCCTTGTTTGTTATCTGTTGCAACCATCTGGTCTTCTTCGAACGCTAAAGTAATAGTATCTGCTTCTCCAATTCCCATTCCAAAATCATGCTTAATCATATCTCTCATTTTTTTATTTTCAACATCCTTTACTTTTATTGTCTTATTTTGGACAAGCCTTTCTGTCAGCAGTGCTTCGGCAAACTTTTTCTCTTTCCCTGCTAAAACCTCTTCATAAACACTTTTAGGTAAAACTACCTCAAATGTCCTTGCTGTTGATTCCAGCACAGATGCCTTAGCGAGCAGTATGGCTGTGCATGCGTCCATCAGTATCACGTTATACATTATTAAATAATGTTAAATATAAATGTTTCGATTTTTAAACGATAGATTTAAAAAACAGTAGTTACCCCCAAATTCAAGGATTTAAAGGCTGTTAGCTATCCCTATACAGTACGGGACTGCGTTTAGAGAGCCTAGAAGCAGCGTAAAGCTGTGGGGTAGCTTGGTTATCCTTCGAGGTTTGGGACCTTGTGACCCCGGTTCGAATCCGGGCAGCCCCATTTTAATACCCAAAAATATTTTTTATACTATGGCAGAAGCAAAGAAATCAGGCGGTTCAGCAAAGAGATTTGAAGCTAGATATGGAAGGACTACAAGATCCAAGATTAGCGACATAGAAAAAACGATGAGGAACAAGATAAAGTGTCCTTATTGCTCTAAGATGAAAGTAAAAAGAATCGCTGCAGGAATATGGGGTTGCAGAAACTGCAGTGTCAAATTTTCCGGAGCAGCTTATACTTTGAAGAAAGAAGAGAAAGAGGAGGCAGCTGAAAATGGTTGAATACAAGTGTTTTGACTGCGGGAAAAATATAGATTCTACAACATTAAGAAGGATGGTCCGCTGCCCATACTGCGGCGGAAAGATGCTTTACAAGCCAAGATCCGTTCCGACTAAAGTAAAGGCAAGATGAACCAAGAAAATCTAAAACAATATCAGATTCTGGAGCAATCTTTGCAGGCTGTCCACATGCAGAAGCAGCAGTTCCATGCGCAGTTGATTGAGGTTGAATCAGCTTTGGCTGAACTATTAAAATCAAATACCGCTTACAAAATAGTCGGAAATATCATGGTCAGTTCTAAGAAGGAAGACCTGAGGAAAGATTTGGAAGAAAAAAAAGAAGTTTTTTCCGCAAGACTGAAAGTTCTTGAGAAACAGGAGCAGAAATACCAGGAAGAAGCTGGAAAAATGCATAAAGAACTGATGAAAGGGATGAAGGAGTGAAGCTATGGCGACTATTTCTGAAATCATTGATTTGTTAATGGAAATTTCTGATGATTCTAATTCAACTAAAAATTTAAAATTAAAGATAAGCCATATCGTTTCAATTTTGAAGGCAGACAGCGATATTTCTCTGAAGAAGAATAAAGCTTCGCATGAGCTGGACGAATTGGCAGCAAACAATGATGTAGATTCTTATACAAGAACTCAATTATTAGGAATTGTTGGGGCATTAGAGACAGTTGAGGAATAGTTAATTATTTAAGTCAGTTGTGTTTTTTGGGAATATGCCACTAAAAACTGAAAAGAGGATTAAACTTCTAAAACAATTCGGCTTTGCAACTGATATGGCAGGATACAAGCCAAGCAATCTTGGGAAAGATTATGAATCAGGAAAGATTACTATGTTTTCTTTAAACGATGAAGATACAAAAAGACTTTTCATGGAGTCGATGGATGGCTATCCTAAAATGTTTAAAGAAGGTGTTGACTGCAGTCTTTGCAGTGAACCAATAATTCTCCCAATAGATCTTCGAAGGTATGCTGGTGTGAATTATCATGGCTATTGTTTCAATAATAAGCTGCAAAGTGATTTAGATGCTGCTACAAAAACTATGTTAAGCAAAAAACCCGGGAAATTAAATCTTTCTAATCCGTCTTTAGTAAGTGACGATAGGATTGATCTGGAGTATGTGCTTAAGATTGCGCGAGTTTGCCAGCCTCGTTTTGGGAATACATTTGATGAGGGGCTTTCTGAATTTGAATTAATAGATATAGCGGGAATCAATACAAGACCTCAATTAGAAAAATGGTACTGGACAGGATTAAAAGAATAGTTATTTCTTTTCTTTAGCTAAACTCTCTATATATTCCTGCTTATACTTAAATCCGTTCATCTTAGTTAACTTCTCTATTGCCCTGTCGAATTTAGAGCCGTACTGAGCTCCCTGTTTCTTTCTCCATGCAAATTCTTTTGGCAATCCCATCTCTTCGGCAATCTTTCTCAAGATTACCTTTTTCTCCCCATTTTTAATTTTGCTTTCTCCTTCAAATTTCATTGCTTCGATTATGACGTTTTCGTCCAGAAAGGGAACAAGCAAGTCAATCCCCAAAGCATCCCCCAAAGTAACATCTCTATACAGATCCCTGCTCCACATCTCCCTTAGACCTCTCCAGCACTCTTCATTTACATCTGAACATTTCTCGTGCCTTTGATAGCCGGCAAATATCTCTTCTGCTCCTAATCCTGAAAAGAAGATATTCTCTTCTGCTATTGATTTTGCCGCGATGACGACAGAAGCAACATCAAGCGTCACAAAATAATTTGTATCAAATATTTTTGGCGTTGGAAACACTTTCATCGCCTGTTTAATTATTTCTTTTATTTCGTTTAAATTAAACACTTTCTCTGCGTAAGTTAAGTCTAATTTTTTAGCCAATTCTCTCGCATACCAAACATCAGGAGGAACTTCTCCTGATTCACTTTGATAGCCGACTGTGTAGCACGTGAATTTCAGGTTTAGTTCTTTGCAAATCAACGCCAATAATGCTGAATCTAATCCTCCTGAAAAGAATAATGCAAATTCTCCATTCGGAACCCTCTTTTTAACTGCTTCAATTAAAGTCTGCTTTAACCTCTCTTTATCAGATTTTCCAGTAACTTTTCCATTTAAGCTGTCTATGAATCTTTTCCAGCTTTCTTCAGGAACAAGCCCTTTATCATCGACAACTCTTGCCAGCTTTGCCATACTCTTTAAAGGAGGGAAAAGATTTATAATGTTTTATGTATGCTTTTAAATGGATGATAAAGAAGAGAGCAGGCCTTTACTACGTGTATAATCACACGGGAAAGAAGAAGTTAAGCAAGGGTTACAGAAAGAAAGAGGATGCGCTTAAAAGACTGAGGCAGATAGAATATTTCAAGCACTTAAAATGATGAAGACATTAAGCAAAGCAGAAGTAAAAAAATTAAGGGATGAATTATGGGCAATTTATAAGGTTGATCTGTTCAAGAAAGGAGATATTATCCAGCTTAACACTGATACTAAGTCTATTTTAGTGAATAAAGAGCTTTATTTCTTTTCTTATGAAGACAGGTATGTTCCGACACTTAAATTGCTGCAGAAAATCAATTTTCTGAAGAAAGTCACAGTTGATATGGGTGCTGTGAAGTTTGTAGTTGACGGAGCTGACATAATGAGGCCAGGGATTGTTGATGTTGAAGAGTTTAATGCAGATGATTTTGTCTCAGTTGTTGATGTAAATAATAAGAAACCATTGGCAGTAGGAATCGCATTGTTTAATTCAAAAGAGATAGAAGCATATAAAACGGGAAGAGTGATTAAGAATATACATTATGTCGGGGATGAGATATGGTCTAATCCTTAACATGTCTTCTTGTCTTTGGAACAAAATTAAGAATCATTGTCTGCATTTCTTTCTTTGGTTTTCCTTCTTCGTCAAAGACAGAAACTTCTTTAGTCATAACTTTTCCTGAACCTAAATAGTCATTTCCGTCTTTAATTATGACCATTCCTGTGCATGATGTCTTGAAAGGGATATCCTGCCCTGCCATCCATAATTTAGACAGCTTTCCGATATCAACAACATTCTTCTTTGCTTTTGGACCGATGATTTCAGAGCCTTCAATGCTTAATCTTATTTCATTCCTGTCATTGATGTGCGCGATATACAATCCAGCTTGTTCAATGTTGTAGTTCTTGTAATCAATTTTCTCTAAATCCCTTGAAATGATGTATATTTTATCTTTTGCACTTTTTATAACAAAATCGGCAAAAGAGAAGTCAGCATCCCACTGTTCATTAATCTTTTTAGCTATTTCTTTGTAATCTTTAGAATTCAGGAAGTTTAAGTGTCTCAT
>DUFL01000017.1 GCA_013331965.1 Candidatus Woesearchaeota archaeon
CTTGATGTTGTAGAGGGAATGATAAAGCATATCGTTGAAAAAACAACAGGAAAAAAATCACCAGAAAGATTTAAGGTTATGAAATATACAGATGCGATGGATAAGTACGGAACAGACAAGCCTGACTTAAGATTTGGGCTGGAATTGGCCGATGTCACTGAAATCGCGAAGAAATCGGAATTTTCAGTCTTTAAAGATTCCCAGATGGTAAAATGCCTTCCATGTCCCAATGACATGACGAGGGGCGATATCGACAAATTAATAGAGTGGGTCAAGGAAAACGGAGGAAAAGGTCTGGCCTGGGCGAGAGTAAAAGGAAACCAGCTGGAAAGCTCGATAACAAAATATTTCTCATCAGATGTGCAGAAAAAATTGATTGAAAAAACAAAGGCAAAAGAAGGAATTTTATTTTTTGTTGCAGACTCCAAAAAAAACACGAACGCTGTCCTGTCCAAGCTGAGGAATAAATTAGGGGAAGATCTGAAGCTGATAAAGGAAAATGCGATGGAATTTGTCTGGATAGTCGATTTCACCATGTTTGAATGGAACGAAGAGGAAGAAAAATGGGATCCTGCGCACCATATGTTCACCATGCCGAAAAAAGAATTCCATGCAACACTTGAAAAAGAGCCGGAAAAGGTTACTGCTTCTTTGTATGACCTTGTTTTGAACGGAACTGAGCTTGGCTCTGGTTCAATAAGGGTTCATATTCCNNCTGAAACTGAAAGTTGAGCATAAGAAATAATTTAATTTCCGGAATTAATTGCTATTACTTCTTCTAATCTTGGTTTAATTGTCTGGTTTTTACAGACTATGGGTATTTTATATTTTAGGCTTAGTTTTATTTCTTTTTCTCCGCCTTTTCCAATCTTATTTCCATAAAACCATGTTTCTTCCATTATTTTTCTTACAAAATGTTCTTCGTTAGCTAATATTCCCAGTTCCCTCTCTTCTGTCACGCTGTCATCAAGATATTGCAGGGCAACAATGTATGGTGCAATGGGAATTATCTCGCCTTTAGACTGCGTATGGATTACTTTCAGAATACTAAGAATCTTTTCTATATTCCTATCAACGTCCTCCGTTACGGGATGCGAGATATATATTACTTTTGGCACATTTTGTCAATTAAGAGTTTATTAATAAAGCTGTCGATAGCAACTTATTTAAACCTAGTTTCCAGAGAATATTTACTATGGTAAGAATAGGCCTGGAAATTCATGGGTATGTCAATCTAGAGCAGACTAAAAAGAAACTCTTCTGTGAATGTTTCGCTGAACATGGTGAAGTAAGCCCGAACACAAATATTTGTCCTGTTTGTACGGGACAGCCAGGTTCAAAACCAATGCTCCCGAACAAAGAAGCGATAGATAAAGCTGTTGAAATAGGCTTGATGCTCGGCTGCAAAATAAGCCCGAAGTTAATGTTTCAGAGAAAGCATTATTCTTATCCTGACTTACCAAATGGCTACCAAAAAACTATGAGCGGCTCTTATTCGATGCCCGTAGGAATAAACGGAAAATTCCTGGGAATCGGGATACAGCAGGTCCATCTGGAGGAAGATCCTGCAAGATATGAGCCAAGCACCGGCAAGGTCGATTACAATCGTTCCGGAGTTCCATTAATTGAAATTGTTACCGCTCCGGATTTTACAAGCGCGGAACAAGTCGAAAACTGGCTTAAAAAATTGATGACAACTCTGGCTTACATAAAGGCAATACACAAAGATGCAGGAATCAAGGCTGATGTAAATATCAACATAGAAAGACATCCGAGAGTAGAGGTGAAAAATGTAAATTCTTTCAGTTCAATCGTAAGGGCAATTAATGCAGAAGAAAAAAGGCAGAAAAAAGTCCTGGAATCAAAAGAAAAAACAGAGCAGCATACAAGGGCATGGGATGATTTGAACGGAGTTACACATTTCATGAGAAGCAAAGAGACGGCAGAAGACTATATGTTCATTCCGGAGCCTGATCTGCCGGTCATTGATATAAAAGATGATTATCTGGCAAAATTGAAGTCAAGGCTGCCGGAACGCCCCGACGAAAAGATAAAGAAATACGAAAATATGGGTATTGAAAAAGAAAATGCGGAAGTTTTAGCTTCTGAAATTATTCTTGCTGAATTATTTGAAAAGATATCAAAATCAGTTGACCCTATTTTAACAGCGAAATGGCTCAGGAGAGAATTTGTGAGAATCACAAATTATAACCAGAAAGAGCTCGATGAGATGAAAATAACAGAAAAAGAATTGATTCCATTGTTAAAATTGATACAACACAATAAAATAACAGAGAAAACAGGCCAGAAGATAATGAATGAATTAGGATTAAAATTGTTTGACGTTGAAAAATACGTCAAAGACAACAGATTAGAGGCAGTTTCCGATAAAGGGGACTTGGAAAAGTTCTGCAGGGAAGCAATCAAAGAAAATCCAAAAGTTGTCGACGATTACAAGAATGGAAACGAAAAAGCGGTAAATTTCCTCATTGGTCAGATTATGAGAAAATCAAGAGGAACAGCATCTCCTGATGAAGTTCTCAGGTTATTGAAGAAATTAATCTAGGCTTTTGTAAAGCACTTTTCTACCAATGTACGCTCATGTCCGGATTCTCTAAGCAACTCGAGCATTTCGTCAAATCTTATTCCAGTTTTCCTTAGATATTGTATCATGCAATTCATGTTTCCGCCGCACAAAACGTAGGCATAAGTAAGCTGTATACGCACTTTTGCCCTTTGTTCTCTGTACATCGCGATTCTATTTCCTTCATCTTCAGAAGAAATGGGTGTTATTCTTTCTGCAGCAATTCCTGCCAGAAGCATTCTCGCCTCAACTGTTTTAAGAAAATCAAAGCCTTTTGCCTTATATTCATCAAGTCCGCGCAAATAATTTCCTAATAAACCAACAGGATAAACCATTTTTGTTTCAGCTGCCTGTTCTAATCCCATTTTATCCTCTTTAACCTGTTTGTCCTGCAAATCTTTGTGCAGATTTTCCGTTATTATTTCGAGGAAGGCTTTCAAATGCAAGTCTTAAGCTATCCTTTACTTTTTCTTCAAGAGCTGCAATTTCATCGGATCCCAAAGATGGGTTTTCCTGTTCTTCCGAAAAACATATTGCTGCATGAACCATTCCAATAGGCAGGGATGAATAATCCAGCCCAAGCTTACTGGCATCTTCTAAACTTTTGCGATACAGTTCTGAGGTGTAATTCATTTTTATAAGTGGATTTACGTCCAATATTTAAGCTTTTCTAATTCTTTATTAAGTCAGCTTAAGCGGGAATTGTGTTATGCAGTCGCTCGGCATTAAATAGCACAACAATCACAAGTCGCTAAAGCCCCGCAANNCCATCCTGCTTTTCGAGAGAAAAGACTTTAATCAAACTCCTGATCAATTCCTCCTCATTTTTGATTGAAGACTGCCCTACATTGCTTTTAATCACTTTCTCTTCTGCTTCTTCAATTGATGAGACATTAGACTGGACTTCCTCGAATTCTTTGGACTTCACTAAAGATGTGCTTTTCATCACATAATATGCTCCCTTGTGAAGCAAAATCCCGAAAATATCATTCAGCTGTATGTCAGAAGCCTTTCCTGAGATTAATTCCCCCTTGATTCTTATGGTCACAATCTTGTTCCTGACTTCAACTTCTTTTAATTTCTCGAGGACTTCTTTCTCAATCTGAGACGGCGTTTTTTGGTCGCAGTTGAAATTCAAAACTTCAATTTCTTTGATTATGATTGGATTCCACGTTATTTTTCCGTCTTCAAATAAATAATACCCTCCATTCCTGAATTCTTCAAGCTCCCTGAAATTGTTCGGGAACAGAGCGCCAGGGTAGCTTACATTTTTATACCCTTCAAAATTTTTGCTTTTAATGACATGTATGTGTCCTCCGCCGTAATAATCGAAATTTTTCGGGAGGATTGATACAGGGAAATTCTCTATCTTGTCATTGTCCGGCATAAGCTCTTTTATGGCGGTATGGAATAAAAAAATCTTGAATCCGGGCTCATTCTCTATGCTCCTGTCCAGATCTTCATAATATTTTTTGTCAAGCATACCTTTTTTCCCCAAAATTCCTGTTATTTTTGCATTCGTTTTTTTATCAACTGTAAATTTTAGCTTTAGTTTTCCGTCAACAACCTCTCCTTTGAAAACATTAATTAATAATTCAGCATGTTCAAGGATGTCAAGCATAGTTTTTCCGGAAGCTGAGAAATCATGGCTTCCCGGGATTATATAGCAGGGAATGTTATTTTGCTTTAGTCTTTTCAGGGCGATTACTACTTCTTTCAGCTTATCTATCGGCGGCAGAGCTGAATTAAATAAATCTCCCGCTATAAGAACAAAATCGACATTCCTGGATATGCTTTGCTCTATTGCCTGTTTGAAAGCTTCAAGTCCCAAAACTCCCATCCTTTCATCTCTCCAGCCGCCTATATGGCAGTCAGAGAAGTGCATGAATTTCATATAATTGCAATGTTCAGTTTTTATTTAAGCTTTGCTCAATTAGAATTTATGATTTTAGAAAGATCTTGTGCAATTAAGTATTTTCTTGAGTCTGAACTTGCTTCAGATAGAACGGAACGGTCCAACGGAGAATACGCGCCTCTTAATGGTTCTGGAAGTCTTGTTCTTTTGTATTGTTCAATAAGCTCAAGGCTGCCTGATAAAGCTTCATAGAGACCTTCTCTAAGCCTATCAACATATTTCATATCCATTTTCACCTTTAAGAAGTAAGAATTTATATATAAACATATCGTTTTTCTATCTTTGCCTTATTCGATCTCTCAAACTGAATCCTGAGCCTTCCAGAGTCCTTAAGAAGTCTTTTAACATCAATTCATACTGCGATACAGTTTGGTCTTTTGTTTCCAACCCGCCTTTTATCAGGTGTCTTCTTATAGTTTCCATCCCTAAAGCAAAAGTTTTCAGTACCTTAGCCATATTTCTGTACTTAGGAAGTTTTTCAAGAGCAGACACTTCTTTGCATACGTTTTCAACATCATTTAGATACGGATAGAATCCGCTTAAGGGCCCTAATTTTCTTCCTCCCGCCGCATTAAGCTCGAACGCAGCATCTGGCATTTCAATCAGGCGTTTTGTCAGGGCATTTATCGCTTTTGCGATATCTGATTTTGCAGCATCAATTAATTTTTCAATGGCTTCCTGCATAAGTTTTATTTTAGCAGGGTTGGTCTCTTTAGGAAGCCTTTCTTCATATTCAATTATTCTGTCTTCAGCTTTGCCCATAGAATTTAATATTGTCTGCTGATATAAAAACTTATCTACTTCTCCATCCTCACAATCTTGTCAATCTCTTCCTGGGAAATGGAAGCGCCTCTTATTTTGATTCCCCAAAGTATAGCTTCTTTCAGATCTTTTCTCGCATCTTTATTATCTGTGAGATATTTGTCAAACCATCCAAGATCATAACCGACCATCGCCAGCTCAATAGAGCGTATGACTTTCAGATTTCCAATCATAGATTTTATTTTTGCTAAACAATTTTTATCGGCTTCAATTCTTGTTTTAAGCTTGTCGCTCATTAATTGTATTATCCTTTCAGGGTCTTCAATCAATTCTCTTGTCGTCCTTTCATCAATGACAATAGCATCTGCATTAAGTACAATTGCGGCAGCGACAGCAGCCATCTCTCCTTTCTGGACAATTTTTACAGGAAATCCTTTCGCTTTAAAACAATTGTTAGCCAATGAAAGAAGCTCCTGCTCCAGAATCTGTATTCTTGGATCTTCAACGACAGTGAGATTTCCCTTGTTTATCTCCCTGTTGACTTGCAGCGCCTCCAATTTGAACCTTTTGATCTCAAGAGGAACTTCGATCAGTTCTCTCTGGACATCTTTCGGAATCACAAAATCACCCTTATATCTTTCCTTAAGATTTCCAAGAAGCCATAGTAAGTTGTTTGTCGCCAAACTTATCACCGGTCCTGTGTCAAAAACTATCGAGCTCATGTTACCTTGAATAATTTTTTCGCAAAACTCAGTCTTTTGCTTATATCGGGAGTCAATCCTTCCTCATCCGCGATTCTCGTCTTTCCTATGAAACTCATCAGGTCCCATTGGCTTATTCCTAAAATTTCAGAGACCCTTCCTGCTGAAATACCGTGCTCATAAACTTTCGTTCCTTTTGCTATGTTGGCTTTTTCGATTATGTTCTGGATGTACATGTAGAGTTTTTCATCATTTTCATGTATCTGCCGGAAAACATGCGTAATTTCTTTTCTGTATTTTTCTTCATCGTTGTCAATCAGCCGACTGACTGCTTTTTCTATTTCTATATTTAGGCTTGCAGATATCTGTTTTCCACTGCTTTTTTCTCTTTCAAGAATTTTTGCCAAAGAATAAATAATAACCGCGACCTGGATTGAATCCTTGTCCTGATATATTGCCGCATTATCAATAACATGGTTGCTCAGTTCTTTTAATGAGACAAAATCCTCTCTTTTAATCAGAGAAAGAGCTTTCGTGAGAACATAAACAATCTCTTTTTTTATGTCTGCGTCCATCAAATTTATACTTAAAATACAGCTTATTTAAAGCTTCTTAAAAGGGACGACAAAACCTTTATAAACATGTTTCGGCATTAGTTCCCTAAGTGGTGGTTAGATGTTAAATATTTTAAAGAAGTTTATACAAAAGGTGTTTAACGATATATTCTCGCACAGAGGAGAACTTAAATTAGGCTTCTACGGCCCTCCAAACGCAGGAAAGACAACTCTTGCCAATAAAATCTGCATGGACTGGGTTGGAGAGGAGATAGGCAAGGTTTCTGAGATTGCCCATGAAACAAGAAAGGTTTCGGTAAAAGGAGAAGTTGAAGTTGAGCATGACGGGAAAAAACTCACTTTTGCCATTGCTGACACTCCCGGAATCGCGACAAAGATTGACTATGAGGATTTCATAAAATCAGGAATAAACAGGGCTAAAGCGAAGCAGAGGGCGAAAGAAGCAACTAAGGGAGTCATCGAAGCAATAAAATGGATTGATAACATGGATGTGGTAGTAGTTGTTTTGGATGCCACAAAAGATCCTTATTCTCAGGTCAACATAACAATTATCGGTAATCTGGCAGCAAGGGACATTCCCGTCTTGATAATCGCCAATAAAACTGACTTGAAAAAAGCAAGTATTAAAAAAGTACAAGCCGCTTTCCCGCAGTATGATGTTGTCGGGATGTCTGCTAAAAAAGGAAAAGGGATGGACGAGTTCTATGAAGCTCTGTTCGCGCTGGTGGGCTGAATGGTAACGCTGCAATTGATGCCATATTCGCAAATCGAGGGATTATCATCTCTTGGAAGAATAAGAAAACTTCTTGATGTTGCGAAGGACGATACTGTTGTTTTACTTCAGGGAAGATTGAAGCCGGAAGAAGAGACTGAATTAATTAAAGCAACAATGGAAAAAATAAATAAAGATTTTAAAGGAATTGAGCTTGCAGTCGTGAAGCCGGGAAAAACAAAAGAAGGAGGCTTCGCCTCAATAAAGAATGATATAATCAATGCAGTTTTGGGAGACAGGCAGGGATTTACTTTAGTTGGTCCTGCAAATATTGTGAAAGCTATCAAAAAAGATCCGGACAGAATACAATTGATGATGAATAAGAGCAGAAAGAGGAGATAATGCCTCACCAATGCGTAAGATGCAATAAATTCTATGATGATGGTTCTGAAGAGATACTGAAGGGCTGTTCTTGCGGAGCAAAGATGTTTTTCTTCGTCAGAAAAGAGAAGCTCAAGCAGTCTCAGGAAACTCTTGAAGCGATAAAGAATTTAACTCCGACTGAAAAAGTCGAGATGGAGAGGGAAGTATTTGATTTAATCGAATACAAGCCGGATGATGTTCCGGTCATACTTGATATAGAGAGCATAAGGTCAATAGAGCCTGGCAAGTTTGAATTGGATTTAGTCCGCTTATTTAAGAAAGATCCTTTAATATTCAAGATTGGTGAAGGAAAGTATCTGATTGATTTGAATTCCGCATTTAATCAGAAGTAACCATAATATTTATAAGTCCCAAATTAAATTAATGCTATTATGGTTGATGTGACAGTATTATATGCAGCTTCTATTGTAATGGGAGTTTTATCTACTGTGTTTGGATTTTATTCTTTGAATTACGCTATACGTGAGAATAAAAGCGCCCTGAAATACTATGCTTTTGCTATTCTGCTGATGAGCATAGGGTTCATCATCCATACATCAGGCGATTATTTCGGTGGAAATTATGCAGATAAGAATCTTGAATTAGGTTTGGAGAGTTTCGCACACGTTATGCTATTTATTGCATTCACAGTTTTCGCAGTTTCAGCAAAAAAAACATTAAATCTCGCAAGGGAGTTTAAATTCAGATAAAATGGCACTACCAATATTATTAATAGCACAAGTGAGCGCAAGTTTAACCAGTTTAGCGGGCATTATCGCAATGATAATGACTTTTGCTGCGACAAGAGGCCTGTCAAGGGATTCATTCAGAAGCCTGATATTCAAGTCTGGGTTGTTTCTGATTATCTCAGTAATCGGAGTTACTGCAATGAGTGCATATCACATCACAGCAGGCATGGGACTCGTTATGGCAACAGAGCTTTTGGAGAATTTATGGTACTTTTTCATGTTTTTGGCGCTGATATTCTCTTTGTATTTCTCATACACTGTAGTAAGATTTGGAAAGCCGTTTGTGAGAAAATAATGTTCTTATTGTGTCAGTATCTCAATCACGTCCCCGTTCTCTAAAATATGGTCTTTAGCAATCGGCATTTTAGCCTTTACATTCATTGCTCTTGCAAATTTATTTCCTATGTCTGAATGGATCCTGAATGCGAAATCCAAAGCAGTTGTTTTAGGAGGCATCAAAAAACAGTCAGGAAGAACATTTCCGTCTTTGTCTGTCAGCTTGCCAATCCCTCCCGGATATATCGCGACATATTTAAGGAAATCAAACACAGCAGAGTTCAATACCTGCTGAACTCCTGTGCTTCCGTATTTTTTAAGAATGTTCTCTCTTATGAATTCCAGCGCTTTTTTCTGCGTTTCATTCAGTTTGCTTCCATCTTTTATTTTAAAATCCGATTCCCCCGGAATATAATCAATAACTCCGTGTTTCGCCGCCTGTCTTAATGCATATTCGCTTTCAGAACTGCATGGAACAATCATGTAATCAGGAAAAGCAGATTTTAACTTTTCAATATTTTTTTCTGTTCCTTGAATATCAATCTTATTCGCAGCGATAATTACCGGCTTAGTTAACTTTCTGAACCTGAATGCCATCTCCATTAAATCTTCTTCAGTCCATAGTGTTGGAAGTTTATCATTCAGTTTAAGTTTTTCAAGAGTTTGCTTGGACATATCTTCTGTAACTCCAAAAGCGCTCATCTGCTTCCAAATTACTTTGTAAGCTTCCTGTTTTTCCTGGACCATCTGTCTTGCCAGCTTCTCCCAGCCTTTCTTGATTATTCCTAAGTACCAGTAATTAAGCTCCTCCTCTAAAAATCTCACATTAATCACAGGATCATGCGATAGCGGATTTACATTCTCTCCTTTTTCATTTGTACTTCCAGAAGCATCAACTATGTGGATGCAGCAATTTGCCTGCCTAATATCCTCCAAGAACTGGTTTCCCATGCCAAGCCCTTCATGAGCTCCGGGAACTAACCCTGCGATGTCCATCATATCAACCGGAACAAAGCGGTTGTGGTCCGTACAGTAGCCAAATCTTGGATTGCATTGTTTCCCAAAAAACTTATCAACACAATGGATCTTGACAAATCCAACTGCATGATTGGCTTTTATTGTTGTGAAAGGATAGGCTGCCATTTCAGCACCGGCCAGTGTCGCTGCATTAAAAAACGTAGATTTTCCAGAACTAGGTGCTCCGACTAAACCGATTATCATAAAAATTAAGGTTTACAATGATTATAAAAAGTTATCTAAGTTATCGTTCTCTGTGTTCAAACCAAGGTTGGATTTTGCTCGTAGTAATAACAAACTAGGAAAACGTTTTGCCGTCGGTTCGACCCTTTCTTGTTGAGCAGACTGCCGTATCCCCGTAAGAGTCGTCCCCCTCCGGCAATATATGCAAAGTTGTAATGGGTCTCACATATTGACGGCAAAACTAATAATCCTCGGCTCTGTCCTAAGAGTCGTTAGCACCAATAACGAGGCTTAATGTGTTGCAGTATAAAATGAGTTGCAGGGGACGCTCAGCAACGAAGTTGCGCACAGCTCGACTTTGTCGAGATTGTGCCATACGGGACTGCAACGATTTCTCTTCGCTGCATTATTACAAGCTGAGTCGGTGCTAACGGCAAATCGCGAGATTTATGACAGAGCCATAATCCCCGAAACCTTTATAATGCCTATTTAGATAATCATACTTATGCGGGACTTCATCAAAATAACGGAATTGAAGATAAAAGTAAAAGATAAATTCTCAGTTGCAGACTTGCTTAAGGACCTGAATGAGTGGCTGAAAGAAAACCATTATGTCGATTTAAACGGCAAAGAAGATTATGAGACTCTGTATACTCATGCATTAAAATCCGGAGGATCTTTTCTTGATTCATGGCTGTGGTGGAGATGCGTAAAATATCCGGAAGGGACAGCAAAGAAGACAGCTTATCTTAGATATAGATTAAATATTGATATGCATTACTTAGGGGATGCTGCAGAAACTGAAGTTGTGCACAAGGGAAAGAAAGTCAAATTAAACAGAGGAGAGATGAGCATCACGATAACACCGACAGTCGAGCTTGATTTCAGGAACGAATGGAAAAACAAGGGGCTTGCCGGATTATTCGATGAGATATTCAAGAAGAGATTGTACAAAAAAGACATAGGCAAGCACATAGAATTTTTAATTCTTGAATCCTACAGGCTTCAGAATATGTTTAAGCAATTCTTCAGGCTGGAATCAACCGCAGAGAAAGAAACAGTTTCTCAGCCGCCGGAAGGATTGATGTAGGCAGAAGGTATTTAAAGGAGTTCAAGGTTCTCAATATTATGCCTCCGTGGCTTAGTAGCTATAGCGGCTGCCTAGTAAGCAGCAGGTCGTGAGTGCAAGTCTCACCGGAGGCTTTTATACGAACTCAACCGAAAAATAAGAAGGTTTATATACTATTATCATAATAATATTATCATGATAAGTAAGTTAAGATGTAAAAGATGCTATTGGGAATGGATACAGAGAAAAGAGCAGCTTCCAAAGATGTGTCCTCATTGCAAGAGCCCTTACTGGGACAAAGAAAGAAGAGAGCTGACTAAAATCGAATATTTAGATTACAAAGATATTGTAGAAATAAATAAAGATATTATCGAGAATCTGCCTGTGAAAAAAGCAGACAAACACCAAATATTGAGTCAAAAAAAGTTGATGGATGTTTCAACGAATTATAGAAGAACAGAAGGAGACTTATTTGAGAAGGCTGTAACCCTTCTGAAAGACGTAGTCAAGGAACATATATTTGCAAGCGCCAATAGAAGAACTGCTGTCGAAGCCGTTATCATATTTTTAAGAATAAATAAAAAAGAGCTGGGAGTCAGGAATAGAAAAGAAAATGATGAGGTTTTGCAAGGCATTAGGGAAGATTATTATAAAGATACGGAAATTAAGAACTGGTTAATGGGAGGGGAAATTCGTGAATTCAGAAGATAAAAAGAAACTAATAAAACAAACAATTCAGGAGTATAGGGAATTACTTGAGGCAATAGGAAAGCTTTAGGATTTCATTCTTTCTCAGCCTTGAATAAGGCCTTACCGGAGGCTTTTTCTCACTCCATTTATTATTTTCAGTATGGAAAATATTTAATAAGCACAGTAAGTACTGTAACCACTAATGAATGCTAAATAAAGAAAACATTTATATACGTGAAGTATATGAAATCAGCAGGGGGTTGGGATAGATAAATCCATACTGGGGGTATGTCATGAACAATTACAAAAAAGCTATAATTATGCCTTTGGCACTGTCAGGAATTCTTTATGCAGACAATGCTTATTCAGAAAAAGTTGATATTGGCGGAGAGATTGTTGAAATTGAAGAAGAGCCAGCGCAAGGAACTGCACCAAAAGCAGTTGTAAAACCAAATAATATTGCAACAGAAGAAACCATGCCTGAAGAGATTATAGTCAATGAACCTGCTCCGACACTTGTAAAACCAGCAAAGAAAACTAAGACATCCTCAAGTCCTTTCATAGATTCATTTTTATTTGATGCAGACGCAAGATTCCTGCCTGGCTCATATGAAGCGAATTCAAAAGCTCAGTCAGGAGCTTCATTTCTTCCAGCGACATCAACAGGAAGCCAAACGGTTCTATATTCAAGAGTTGCTCCAGGAGTAAGATTCCTTAGACATAATGAAGTTTCACTGCCCGTTGAATTAAAAATAACATCAGCTTCTTTGGAAAACGAAATTGATACAGTTGGAAAAGTAGGAAAATCAGATGTATCAGAAAGTGATATATCATTTGGAGCGCAGTACAAAAGAATATTCCCTTGGAAAAATATAGATTTCTCTGCAAATGCAGGGATTGGCTACAGAAAATCTTCTGGAAGCAGGAAAGGCCCTCACGATATATTATTTATTGAGCAAACTGAAAATGCATCAGGACTTGAATATTCAGCCGGTGCAGGAATTGACACTGAAAAAGTTGCTGTTGAGATAATATACAGGAAAGCAGCAACTTCAGGAGAAGCAAAATCAGACGTTTCAATTCCGAGCTTTAACATGACATTACCAACTGCAATAAATAACTACGAAAGAGAATCAGGATTGCTAAGGCTTGAAGCGATAGTAAATCTTCACAAGTGGGCCAAATTTGCTGGAAGGATTGAATTTGAAGACCTTCTAAGAGCATATGACAATTCAGGAGTAAAAGAAACATCTGATGAAAGACTGAAAAGAATTGAACTTGGATGGCTGTC
>DUFL01000056.1:0-367 GCA_013331965.1 Candidatus Woesearchaeota archaeon
CTTGAACTCTTATTATTCTTTATTATCCATCGCTCGGTAAATGGCGTTGCTTTCTATGCTGACGCTGACTTTTAATTAAACGTATGCTAACGACTATTAGGACAAAGCTCATATAATTAAATTAAACCAATCAAGGCAATGGGCAAGTTTCAGAAAGATCGTCTCCTCTGCAGCAGTTTTGTGCATCATTCCATATCCCATAAACTCCTCCCGAGAACTGGCTTGTTGAGCAAAGAACACTGGCCGCATCTTCTGGTATCAAAGGACTATCGTAATCATAAGTAATTGTACTGCATGATTCCTTTATGATTTCATCTCCGCCGGGCCAGATGTTTCCCTTCACGCATTCCTTGAGCTTGTAGTTTCC
>DUFL01000056.1:446-9062 GCA_013331965.1 Candidatus Woesearchaeota archaeon
TCAGTAAAAGAGGGAGTAGTAAATGTACAGGATGTAGTTGGACAGTTGGAATAAACTTTTGTGGTAATCGTATTTACGGCAGTCGGAGTCGGCGCACCTGGTCCTGTGCAAGTCTGATCCTGATAACAATCGTGGCATAATTCAGGCAAAGTTTGCGTGCATCCATATGGGCCGCAGGTTGAATTGCAGTAATATCTTTTAGGAATTCCTGCTGAAACTCTTTGTGAAATGAACGTATCATCTGTTCCTTTTGTATTGCTGCTATCTGTTGTGCATTTTACTGCATTATTGCAAAGGATATCATTAGTATATCCAGCCAGACCAACTTCTCTTTCAAAAGTTGTTTTATCATAATAGACGCATGATTGTGATGCGGTTGTTTCTGTATTTAATCCCAATAAATTTTTATCCGGGCCTTGACAGGTTGCCCTTTCTGTAGATGGATTTTTATCAAGGCAACCTGTTCCAACAACAGAATATGCTTCAGTCATCGCTCCTTCGCATGTATTTCCCCTTGTTCCTGAACATTTTCTTTCAAATGCCCTTTTGAAGATATCATTGCTGTACAGAGGAGGAGGTATTCCCGGAGTCTGGTATTTATCCTGATCAAATGACCTGTAGCTTCCATATGTTGCTTCATTATAGCAGACAGAGCTTGTTGTTTTGTACGTTCCGTCAGTATTGCAGCATGCATGATCTGCAAGGAATGGGTCTGTTGCTCCATTGTAAGGATATGGATCTGCATCAGGATTATTATGAGGAATGCACTGAAGAGGAATTATTTCTGTATCATTAGTTACAGGATAACCTCCGCCCTGGACAACTTCGGCAGCAATCACATACATTTCACCCGTCACAAAAGAAGCGACTTCCTGTATTTTCTCCTTGATATTTGAAATCGTGTATTCTTCCGGAATATTTAGTTTTTGATCGGCTGCTTCGTATTCCTTCAAAACACTTCCCAAGCTATTTTTAATTTTCCATGAAAATGCATACGCCCCCGGATTATAGATGTCTGTTATTTCAGCAGTAAATGTGTATGGATCTTCCAAAGAAAACGTTCTCGTGCCTAATTTATTTGATGGTTCAACTGCAATTTTGATGAAATCATCAATTAAAATTCTGATATCCTGGTAATCGCAGTAATTCTGCTTGTCGCAGACTGTAATCCTCATATTATGAGGACCTATATCTTTTGTTGTGATAAAAGCAGATGCCTTGCCGTTATTTTCAAAATCGGGATCTTTAATCCAGCGAATCTGGCCTGGTTTTTCAGGATCGTAAGTTATTTTGCTGCTCGCATAGCTTTTTACGCATTTTGATATAGGATCGATTACTTCATTTCCGACTGTCTCATTATATTCTTCAAGCCAACCCGAATAAGAATAAGTTAACTCATCTTCGTCTGTATCAAAAGCCAGCGGCTCCAATGTCAATAATTGATTCTCTACTGCAATTAGGTCAAATTGCTGGCATCCTTCTGCAACAACAGCAGGGTAAGGGCCATAAGGATCAATCTGATTCAGGACAGGGGGCCTGTTTTCAAGGACAAACTGCAGTACTGTTTCTGTTCCCGTTGGTGCAGTTAGATCAACAATTCTTATCAAATCGTCAAAGAATGAAACATCTTCCTGCTTTACTATGGCATAAGGATCTCTATTTGCTGTATTTTTGAAGCGAATGTTTGTTAAATTTTTAAATTTCCATATAAAATTGCTGATTGGGGCAGTTGGAGAGGAAACATCTGAGACAACTGCTTCTCTTGCGAGCCCGTACATCTGCTTGAAATTTGTCGTATAAGAGCTTTCAAAGCTTACCAATCTCGTTACTGGCTGGCTCGCCGGAGGAGATATAACTATGGGAAAATTAATTGCTGCAGTTATATCCGTATTTGAAAATGTTACATTTGCAGTTGCATTTCCTTCATTTATGAGATAGCTTTGGTTTATTCCGATTATAGATTCAAAATTGACGCATTTTTGCACAGAATTTGCAATAAACTGCTCAAGCTGCGACTGCACTGAAAACTGAGGATTCCATCCTTCCCTTATATTGCAGCCTCCATACCTGTCTTTGCAGAGATGGGGAAGATTCGCTATTCCGAAATCCATATTGTTGAATTTTGCTTTCGTCTGGGAATATTCGCAAAAAGCAGGGGATTTATCGTAATTTGTAAATCCTATCTTGCACGGGTATTGCGGTAAAGGGATGTTCTCTTTTAAAATTCCATATCCTACATCATAAGTTTTACCCCTAAACTTATCTTCAAATAAGAATATTTTTTCGTAATTGTTTGATTCCGGACCTCCTTGCGAAGGATAAATCCTGCCTCCCTGCTTGGAGATTAAATCAACTCCTTCGCTTAGTGCCCGTTCGGTGCATCTGCTGACATAAAACTTCAACGAGGTAGTTTCCAGTATTTCAGCAAATATCTGCTCGGCCTGCTGTTCTGCCCTCTGTTTTGCAATCTGTCCTGTTGCAAAAAAAACAAATCCGAAGATAGATATGATTACAATGCCTAAAATAATGAACATAGTTAGCTGTGCCTTATTTGTTTTCATCTTATAATTTGCGAAAGATATCTTTTTTTAGGATTATGCAAATCTCTTTTATTTGTTTCTGTGCGTCAATAGCAACATTTACTGAAACCTGCCTTCCATAATAATTAATTCCGTTTCTTAACTTTCGTAATCTGTCAAATATTTCTCCAGGAATAACTTTTCCTTCTTTAATGAAAGAATCAAAATCGGTCATATGACCTCCAGATAGCCTGTTAATTTATATCCATTGAGTACGTTATTGATTAGTTCCGGATTTGTCTTTTTTAATTTTTCAAATTCTGCTTTTGTATGAACAAAGAGCTGCATTTTTGCATGCAGTTTAGCTTCATAATCATTTACGTTAATTTTTTTGTTTTCTTCCGTAATAATGAATAAATCAATGTCGCTGCCCGGATAATTTTCTGCTTTTGCGTATGAACCGAAAAGAAACACAGCGGGATATGACAGTTCCCTATTCAGGAAATCTATTAAACCGCTCTCATGAATTTTTTCAATATTATAGAATTGCTTTTTAAGCTTATATATATCATTTTGTTTATTTGCCTTGATTACTGCAACATTTCTTTCTTTATCCTTGTGCTTGGTTATCAGCCCGCATTTGGAAAGTTCATCAGTAATAGAAATTACCGTATTTGGATGCAGACCGCTGAGCCTTGCAAGCAGCCTTAAATGGAATTCTTTATTCGGCTCTTCAAATATAAATTTGAGTATTTTCTCCTTATTGTTCATTTTATTGTACAACTGTATAATTTTTTATACTTTTTAAAGGTTACTATTGTACATTATATTGTACAGATGTATAATAAATTAGACAAANNACTGCTGCGCATAGATTGCTTTTGAAATCTATACTTGTAAATCCTGTGTAGTTCAGCGATAACGCAGTGGTAAGATCGCCCGAAGCCTGGTCAACTTTTGTTTCAACAATTCCTGTCAAAGATTTTGATGTTTTCTGAAGGAAGAATATCTTGTTGAAATCCTTAATGTTATTTACCATTTCAACATCGTGAGGTGTTGAAGAGATTATTTTTTTCACAAGGTTTACAATGGACGTAAGAGGGTTCGTTATGGTATTTAAAAAATTCTGCAAAGGATTTATGCTAAATATAGGAACAGAACTATCTGCAGAGTAAAACATTACCTGCTTGGCTTTCGAATAGAATAAAGAACCTGATTCGCTTGTGCTGCAGATTCTTTTAACAGTATCTTCTGTTCCTGCTAGAAAATTTAAGTCGCACTGGCTTTCTTCAAATCCAAATGCTTCGTATACAGGATAATTGATGCTGATTGGCTTGTATAATGCAGTTCCTATTATTATTTTATTACCTTCTCCTAATTTTTTATACTTCAAAATGCATAACCCATTCATCTGAGGAGTAAAGTCTCCGAATGATTTTCCTGCTTCTCCGGATGTAATTGAATAACTTATGTCGCTTGCGGCTTCTCCTAATGCTGTTTCCAAAGAATCGCAGTATAATGTATAATCATTAGGGCTGACAGAGATTCTTTGCGTATATCTTAATAAAGCATTTGCGATATATTTTGACCTCGTTGTCCAGTCTCCATTGTAACACAGCCTGTCAATTCCCTTGAATATGCTCCAGTTTCCGTCAGGATAGCATTTATTATTTGCATAGCACTCTGAGTTCTCATTGCAATAGCCTGTATCATTGAGGAAAAAGTCTTTTCTCATTGAAACTTCTTTCCATATTCCGCTTGCGCTGCATCTGAATCCAGTTTGCTCATAATCTTTGAATATAGGTGGTTTCTTTGCATTGCTTGTGTAATCTTTTGAATTTTCACAGCTTGTTCCGTTGAAACAGAAGCTGCTTGGACAGCAGGAATTATCTCTTGATTTTGCTGCCGGATATTTCGGATCTGACTTCAGAAGAAGTGAATCTCTTGCTGCATTAATTGGATTTGTTATTCCGTATTTGAAGGCATATTCCCACTTTGAAGTTGAATCGCAGTACCATGAGCCAAGGTTGGTGCATAAGCTTCTGGTATCTATATCAACACTGCCAACTTGACTTGAGGACTGCTCTAATTGCGTTTTTGTTTCCGTATTTATGTTGCATGCTCTAAATATAGAATCTGTTCCGTCATTAAAGAAAAGAAGGGCTGAATTATCTGCAAGAGTATTGTTTCTTGCAGTCGTTCCCTGCCAGCATCCTGCATTATTGTCATTGAATGTTTCCGCTTTAAGTAAAACATTTATTTCTTCCGGCTCTGCTGTGTAGAGATGGTCGTATGTTTTTGGATTATAAAATTCATAAAGAGGGAGTGCGTTTGGCTGCGAGGTTGTAAAGACTATGTTGCCCCATGACGTTGAACCTGTATATCCCAATGAAGTTGCATAAGCTGTGTCTTCTGGTTTAGCTATAAAAATTTGATCCCCAAACGGTCTTTCATCTGTCGGGGGAGAATATCTTACCCCTAGTTGTATGGTTTGTATGTCTCCCCCCGGATGGCTTACAAGAGAATATGCAACTACGCCTTTATCAATATAACCTTTATTAGCAATAATGTTATCTCTTCCAGCTTCCGAGTAGTGAGGAATATATCTATTGTCCCCTGTTGTTGGATTAAAGATTCTGAATATAGGCACAGTTTCTGGGAGCTCAGCAGTATAAACATATGCTGTTATTCCTCTAAATACATATTCGTTTAATATTCCTTGGTCATCCCCGCAGCATCTTGAACCTGTCCATCTGTATGAAGCAACATTATTGCATGCTTCTTCAGCTCCTGTTCCTGTCAGATCGAAATCATTAATCCACTTTCCTACTTCTGAGACTCCCCTAAATAGATCATAACTGCTCGCACAGAACTTTGTTTCAGAGTTGCTCAGGAAAAACCTGTCTAATCCGACCAGATTAAGAGAATAATTTCCTGATATGTTTATCCTTTTGCAGCCGGTTGAAGTAAGGCATGAGCTTGGCTTCGCACCGGGCCCGTATGTAGCTATGTCAAAGCTTCCTAATTCATCTGTTAATTGCTTTTGAGAAACATAAAATGATATTTGATTTACTTTTCCGGATTTTATTTCAGAAGTAATCGGGATAACTATGTGATGCCATTTATTTAGTTCATTTCCTGACGGAGAATAAGCCAAAACGAGGAAATCAAAAGATTTTGTTTTTGGAGTGCCGCTTTGAGGAGTCCAGTTGATTGAAATATTAAGTTTTTTGCTTCCTGCCAGGAATATGTCAAATTCCAAATTATCATAGATGTTCCAGTTTCTTATAGCCAAGTCTTTTACTTCTATCAGTTTTATGTTTGGCTGCAGCAATTCAGAAAATATTCTTCTATAGACATTATTTCTGCTGTCGCTGCCGTAATAATCTTTAATTAAAGTTGTTGGTCCGCCCGCAATCCTTGACAGGTTCTTATTTTTATTAAGACAGTACGCATAATTAGGGCCGCAGCATTCTGCAATCATTCCCGTCCTGTATGAAATAAATTGGGTTTCAGCTCCCTGTTCGTTTGTTCCGTTATAGCAAAAGAATTTTTCAGGATTTATGTAATAAGGCTCGAAACTTGTCAATATAGGAGGCTGGGTGACTGTGAATGTCTTATTGTATCTTTTGTATATTGAGGTTACAGGCGGAGTTCCTGTCTGCTGGACAATAGTTATGTTAAGCAAGTGCTTTCCTTCTATCAAATCATTTGGCACTGTGATGTAAAATGGATTCGCATCGTCAAATCCGAATCTTCCGCTGATATCAGAAACTGTTTCCGGAGCATGGTATGCTTTTTTCCATGTATTTCCATCCTTTACTAATATTCCAAGACCTGTATCATTTAATATCTTATACTGAGAACCAACTGGCAGTCCTGATATTTTTAGTTTTATGGGCTCATTTCGCCTTATAGAAGGAGGAAGGATTGTTATGCTGACTCCGTCTGAAGCTGAGACTGTCTCTTCGAGAGGAAATACGATGACTTGGCTGAAATCATTTGAAAACTGCTCAAGAGAAACCGCTCCTTCTAAAGATGACGTTATCAAAACAGGGGAAGAGCCGACGACCGGGAACTGTGAACCGGGAGTAACTCCATAATCAACATTTGACTGGCTGAGATATCCTGAAAGGAATGATTTTGTGAATGTCATCTCATCAGGAACTCCTGCAAATACGTTTGGAGCAGTAGATGTCTCTGCCGGCTTGCAGACCTGCCATGAATTTCCATTAGCAATGGTGTAATATTTATTTGTTAAATTTTTTATCTTGAAATTGCTTAACGGATCTGTTGCTGCTTTCCATTTCCAGCCTGATGCATCCTTATCGCAAAGATACTTTCCATACGTCACTCCGTTTATTATATCTGTTGTTATATAGCCATAGTCTGCTGGAACATTTCCGCAGCATCTGTTTGGATCTGTTGTTGATGACTCTTCCAGGAAATATTCCTGCACTAAAGGATCGTCTTGATTATTGTTCACAGCTAAAGCACACATTTTGGCATCACTATCAGGAGGAACTCCGCATATGCCTTTTGTACAGCTTTTCGTACCTCCTGCGCAAAGAGTTCCTTCTGGCTTGAAAGCATTGCAATTAGTTGCATAATGAACGCCGTCAAAATAATGGCCGTATGTTTTACACTCTATGTTTGCCCTGTCACATGCACCTAAATTCGCTACACCCGATGGATTGCCCGCAAAGCATGCCTCTGCACTGCACGCGTCTGTACAATGCCCTTGATAGCCTCCTGGATCGTAACAGAGCTGTGTACCAGATGGATTGCTTGCTCCACAATCGAACCATTCTTCACACACAGTATCTGTTTGGGAACCAGTTGTGCTTTGAAATGCTTGTCTGCCACCTTGCATTTGCACACTATCTATCCATGTTGAACACCAACTCTTTGGATGACCCTCATAAGTAACATAACCTAGTATTTGCCGGGTACATTGCGGACCTACAGCAGTTACATTCGGAATCAATGAAATATAAATCAACAATATAACCAAACTTATCAAAAAAAGTTTTGTTAATTTATTTCTTTTTAGCATCATATCGTACATCTCTCAATCTGTTTTATAGGTGGAACCTGATACCTATTGAACTCTTGGCAGAATTCTGTACTGCTTGATGAACAATACTTAACTAAATCTTCATTTTTAGGAGCTTCATTAATCAAGCTTGCTATTCTGCTCTTTCTGAAGTCATCACACACTTGATTTACATTAGATTCATTTTCCGATATTCTGGTAGCGGCAGTATAGCAAATATCATTAGTAAAACATATGGAAGTTGTTTTGTTCTGTAATGCTATAGAAACGAAGTTCTGAACGCAGTTTGTGTATGTTTCTTTTGTTTCAATAGGGTCGCAAAGTGAAATGTTAAGATTATTTAAAGCTAGATTCGTATAGCAACTTTCTCTTTTGGATTGATCTGATATTCCTTTGCAGGGATCTTTGCCAACCAATACATTAAAGTTTGATAGAAAGAAATAACCTCCAATACCAATAATCACAACCACAGCAACAATAATAATTACTTTTTTATGCGATTTTTTAATAGGAATTTGTGGAAATGGAACTATTCTATTGTTGTTAGCCATCTATCTTCCTCTTAGTTTTAAAATCACTCTTTATAGTTTATAAATATTTTGCCTTTTAAGGCTTATAACCTTGCAAATCGGGGGTTCTGGCGAAAACGATTAAATCTTTATGATCCCCATAAGCACGGCCTTATTGTTCTATTATCGTCTTTGTCTTTGCCAGAACTTCTTGTGATAACATAAACAACTCTTTGTAGAGATCATCTTTAAGTGAAAGACTGGTTCCATATTGGCATAGTTCTCTTATTTCGGCACTTGTTTTTTCTGTAGTTTTATCGGTATCAAGCGAAGCTATTTTGTCCAATAACGCTCTTTCAAACTGTATTTCTTTATCTTCAATGAGACTATACAATAGTGCAAATGTACACTCTTGATTCCGGGATTCATATCCAAATTTGGCAGCGATGGCAAGAAGACAGTGATACATTGAATAGAATACTGTGCTGGCACTGATGTCTGAAAAATTTCCTTTTTTTAGATAATCAGTGGC
>DUFL01000018.1 GCA_013331965.1 Candidatus Woesearchaeota archaeon
TTAAAACCCCAACCTTTATAAATATTCATAACAACATCTATATTAAATAAAAGTAATGCATTGAAAAATGCAGGAGTTAGTTAAACATGTACAGAGAAGATAGGGAAGATAGGGGCGGATTCCGTCCAAGAAGAGACAGCGGATTCGGCGGCAGAAGCAATTTTGTGCCGGTCAATGTTGGGGATGAAATAGACGTAAAGATAGAAGCCGTCGGAGAGAAAGGAGACGGTGTAGCCAAGGTAAAAGGATTTGTTCTTTTTGTGCCTGGCGTCAAGGAAGGAGACTTGGTCAGAGTAAGAGTGACTAAGGTCTTGAGAAAAGTAGGCTTTGCAGAATCAATCGGTCCTGCTCAGGGTCCTATTCCTGTAGATACAAAACCTCCTAAAAAGGAAGAAAAGAAAGAAGAGGAGCAGTTTGCAGGAGATGATTCAGAGGAATTCGGAGAAGAAGGCTCATTTGAAGAGGAAGGCTAAAGCCTTTCTTTTTTTATTTTTATTTATTTAGCAATCTTTATAAACCACCTCAGTTCTCAAAATATCATTGCCTTGTTCAAGGGGTAGCCGAAAGGGACCTTAAACACTTTGTCCGGGCGATAGAAGGACAATAGAACTCAAATTCTATTGTTAAAACACTATGGCAGAACAAAAAGAAATGCTTGTACCTGTAGAACTTTATCTAAGGGCAGGAATACACATAGGAACTAAATTCAAGTCAGCATACATGGAGCCATTCATATATAAAATCAGGCCCGATGGTTTATTCATTCTTAATCTGGAAAAAGTTGATGAAAGGATATCTTTAGCTGCAAAGATGCTTTCACATTACAATCCTGAAGATATTTTGATAGTTTCAAGAAGAGAAAACGGCTGGAAGCCTATCAAAACATTCTCAAAGATAACAGGAGTAACTGTTTTTGCAGGAAGATATCCTCCGGGAATATTAACTAATACTTCCTTGAAAAATTTCATGGAAAAGAAGATTGTTTTAGTTACTGATCCGTGGCCGGACAAGAACGCAGTGGAAGACGCCGGCAGAGTGGGAATCCCAGTCATTGCACTTTGTGACACCAACAACCAGTCAAACAATGTTGATTTAGTTGTTCCGTGCAACAACAAGGGAAAGAAATCATTGGGATTGTTCTTCATGATACTTGCAAGGGAATACCTGAAGGCCAAGGGAATCATACATAAGAATGAAGAGTTCACAAATGTGTTAGAAGATTTTGCTGAGCCTGATTAAACGTTCTCTATCCCTTCATTAACAATCCTGAACATTATCTCTTTAGACTGCGGCAGCGACCTATGCTTAATCAAAGTTGCTTTTCTTACCCCATTATGTCCGGCTTGAAGCTCAATCATGCATTTGCTTCCGTATTTCAGAATATCCCCTCCGACAATCTTTATTCCGTTTGGATTTTCAAAATCAGCATAGACCTGATTTGCAATCAAGACAGGAATGTTGCTCTTGCGCGCAATCTGCGTCAAATATGCGATTTGTTTGGCCAAAATTAAATTTGCATCAAACGGCTCATTATCAGAACCTCTTTCCAGCCTGTATAGCATCGAGATGGTATCAACAACAATTAATTTAATATTTTCATCAACCATTTCCTTTATTTTTTCAAACACATCCTGCTGTTCTTTAAAGTCAGTAGGATTAAAGAAAAATATCTTATCAAGGATTTTTTCAGTGTCTTCCTTGCAGATCTGCTTTGCTCTTTCTGCCGAAAACCCACCCTCTGAATCAATAAAAATAACTTTCCCTCCCTGTCTTGCGACATTTATTGCAGATAAAATGCAGATATTTGTTTTTCCCGAGCCGGCAGGGCCATAGATTGTTGTTACAACATCATTCTCAAACCCGCCGTCAAGAAGCTCGTCAATAATAGTTCCAGTTGGTGTCTTTTTCATCTTCTATCTATGTTTGCAGTGCTTTAAATAGTTTCTTAATTCATGATTTTGGATTTCTTTCAAATATATAGTACGTTTTTCCGTCATATGTCTTGTTGAAGACCAGTTCATTTTCTGCAATAAGTTTTTTCAAGAATAGTTTTTTCCCATCTTCACATTTTATATCATCGGAGAGGCATGGAAAACTTGCCGGCAGATATATGACTGCGGCGATAGAATCCTTGTTCTTATCATACTCCTCTGCTGTCTGTTCTATAAAGAAGCTGTTTGCAATAAATTTATTATCAGCATACGTTGCATGAACAGGATCCGAAGTAAAGATAGTCCCTTCCCTCGGGTTGTTCGTAAAAAACTTATAATATTCAGAATACATTGGAGGTTCATTTGCATCTCTCCAATAATAATAGTCCTGATCATGATATGCGGTCCTTGCAGTTAATGCAACAACCAGTGCAATAATAATAATCGTAATTATTTTTTTAAATATCTTATCCTTCACGTCAGTAATCTTATAGATCCCAACAGAAGCCAATACAGTCAGGAATGGTATGAAGGATATGGCATACCTTTCATCATTGAATATGAAGAAACTAAGATAAATAAGATGCGATAGTGCTGCAAGAAGCAATACATTGAATTTTAACTCTTTATACCATCTGTTCTTGATGTAAAAGAAGATGAACGGCAGCAAAAATACAAAAAGAACACTTTGTTTAAGTGTACTTGCGGCATAGAATGACGGTTCCTGTGCATTATGCACCGCAACATCATTTATATTCACATTTGCTTTTTGTAAAGGAGCTATTGCAGAGCTAATTCCGCCGAAATAAAAGGCATTGAATACAAGCCAAGGCGCGATTGTCAGTCCAAAAAAAACAATCATAGTCAGGACATTTTTAAGAACAATCTTATCTCTTTTCATCACGCATGCAAACAATAAAATGGCTGTCGCTGCGATGGCTGTCAGAAGATGCGGAAATCTTAACAAGAACGATAATCCGAAAAATACTCCAGCCTGAGACCATTTTCTGCTTATGAGAGAATATATTGCTAGCAATGAAAATAATACTGAAGGGATATCTGTGAGTATATATGAACTGTACAGCACTATTGCCGGCAAAGTTGCAGTTATCATCGAAGCGATTAGTCCGACTTTCTCATTAACTAATCTCCTGCCGACAAGATAGCCTGCAAAGATGAGTCCTGATGAAAAAATTATTCCAAGGATCTCTCCGGCTATTATTGGATTCAATCCTAATCTCCAGAACAGGCCGATGATGAGCGGCAGTAAAAGAGGCCTTTGTATATCGAATAAGCCAGCCTGTCCTGCAGACCATAAGTATTTTCCTATTCCAATATAGATAGCTTCATCCCATATTACTGAATGATACCGTGATAAAAAGAAGAGTTTTGCAAGAAAAAATACAGCAATTATGACAAAAACTCCTTTTATGTATAAAGAATTCTCCCGCTTCATGTGTAACAAGTTGATTTATTTTTATATCTTTGGCATATCAGCTGTTCGAGCTCGTCTTTCTGGATGACTCCGCTGTGAGTCTCGTCTTCTATGACCAGCGAAGAATACTCCGTTATATTATATCTGCTCCTAAGTATTGTTATAATAGGATCTGTTTCTTCAAGATCGGCATTTATCGGAAATACGAGAAGTTTATCCTGCAACAGCTGCTTATAATACGTAAGAATGACGCCCTGGTCGGAGCATGCCGGGCAGTTTTTCTCCGAATAGAAGTAAAGTATGCTTACGATATCCAGATTGCATGTCTTTTTGCTTTCCTGTGCAAACAGCCAGTACTTCAGATTATCCAGCAGATAATTTCTCTCAATCATCCGTATCTCATTGTCGCTTGTCGGCATGGATTTTTCCTTGTAGCTGGATAATGTCTTGAGAGATTTAGCAAGGTCATTGACGCTTTTATCAAGCGCAATCCTCAGCACATTGCATCCAGAGCCTGATTTTTCCAGTGTGCTCATGAATAAATACTGGAATTGAAGCTCTTTGAAGTCGATTTCCTGCATTTTTCTCAGGCTCTCGCTTGAACTCACCTTTGCGCTTGTCACAATTATTCCAAGAGTGATTCCCAGCCCAAATATCAAGAATGTTATGATGCCTACTATGATATATCTGCTCTTGTCGAAGTCCCTCCTTACCATTTTTGTATTTTGCCCCTCAATATCTCAGCAAAAACAATGACTGATATGAAGCTTAGAATCAGGAAGTATGCCAAAAAGTAAGGGATGAAGTAAACCACACCATATCTGGAGATCTTCTCATCTGTGCTTTTATGCGATATGTAGAACCATACAAATACCAATAAAAGCAATGTTATTACCATGAAAAACTTCGCGAATTCAACATTAAACAGCGCATTAAATGAAAATTCCATATTTCCCAGCAGAGGCAGTACATCAAACCGTATCAGGTAAAGGTCGCGCAGCTTCTTCAATAAAGGCCAGACAGACAGCTTAAACAAAAAGAACAGGGCCGCAATTCCTGTAAAAAAAGTAAATAGATTTATCGGCATCTGAAGCATACCGAAGTTGGCATACTCTCTGTTGAACATCATGCTTCTATACTTCAGCACATTAAGGAGGCTTCCTTTAAACCACCTGTTTCTCTGCCTGTATAATCCTTTAAGATCGTGCGGGCATATTGTATATACTTTCGCCTCTGGGCACTGCAGTATTCTGTAGTGATTCTTCTGCATCCTGTATGCTATCTCCTGGTCTTCTGTCAGATTATTCTCATCAAACCCGCCAAGTTTTGTGACATATTCTTTCCTATAAAGGCTGAATGGTCCTGGCGCAACATGAGCGCAGTCAAGTTTGCTCCTGAATCTTGCCCAAGTTATAGACATTATGTATTCAAGTCTCTGGAATTTCTGCAGCATGGTTTCAGGATTTCTTATTCTCATGGAGGGAGTCACTATCGCCAGTTCAGAACCATTCGACTGGAAGACTGCCAGCATTTTTTTAAGCGCATCTTTTTCTACGACAGAATCAGCATCGAGGCAGGCGAAAAATTCTCCCTTCGCTATTTTCAGCCCGTTATTCAATGACCTTGCTTTTCCCTGGTTGAGCTGATTTATCAGTATTATATTTCTGTTTTTATTGTTCTTGATTATATCTTCAATGACTTTAAGCGTATTATCTTTGCTTCCGTCATTCACAGCTATTATTTCAAGCTTATCGTGCGGATAATCGAGAGAAAGAAGAGATTTTATGGTGTTTCCTATTGTTTTCTCCTCATTATATGCAGGCACTATTACTGAGACTAATGGGAGTCTTTTGAGTTTCGTCTTCTTTTCACTGAAACCCTTGTCAAAAACGACTAACAGCCAGAATACAGAATAATATAGAGCAACCAGATACATTACCCAGATTGTGACTTCAAACACCAGACTTTGCATATCCTTATTATTTAAAAAGGCAGATTTTTAAACATTTCCTTAAGAGTATATAAAGAACCCTCTAAATCCGATGATAGCTGATTCTAATCAGGTGTTAAAAAATAAATAAAAAAAGAAGAATTTACTTCCTTCTTCTTAAAGCCATTGCAACAGCACCAAGAGCAGCCCCTGCTGCGGCAGCTATAGCAATTGCCCTTTCTGGATGCTTTCTTACTGCTGAATCCACCTTTCTTCTTGCTTCCTTAGCCTTAGCTTCTGCTTTAGCTAACTGAGCTTTTGCTTTCTTAACTTGTGCCATTACTTTTTTCTTGTTTATTTTCATTTTGTTACCTCTTTTAGTATTTCAGCAATTTCGCAGATTGTGCGATAATTATCGAAACCAAGATAAGGATTAGACCAACTACTGAATAAATTGAGCTTCTTGAATAGTTCAGCGTATCAATAAGATAATAAGTTCCTCCAAAAATGAGGAAAACTATTCCAAGCAAACACATTGCGAAAGAAATTACCTTTCTTTTGATTTTTTTTTGAGTAATTTTTACAGCATTATGGGCATAGGATTTGACACCGCCGATTACTTCTTCCTTAACAACATTCCCGAGGATAGACTTCCAGTCACTCTCTTTTTTTGCCATAGTAAGTTATTATCTCTTTTCTTTTATAAATGTTATGCCAAAAATGGCTCTGTCCCGAAAGTCGTTA
>DUFL01000009.1 GCA_013331965.1 Candidatus Woesearchaeota archaeon
CGTGGCTTAGTAGCTATAGCGGCGGTTTTGTAAGTTAGAAACCAAATTAACCGCAGGTCAAGGGTGCAACTCCCTTCGGAGGCTTTTTATTATGAACATTACTCTGATTGGCATGGCCGGAGCGGGAAAAACCACCTTGGGCAAAGAACTGGCCGGTAAATTAGGTTATATTTTTCTTGATGTTGATGAGCTGATTGAAAGAAAAACAAAATTGAAGCTTCAGCAGGTGATTGACAGATATGGCGACAGTGATTTCATAAAAATTGAGGAAGAAACTGTTCTGAATTTAAAAGATATAGATAATCATGTCATTTCTCCGGGAGGAAGCGTCATTTACTCAAGAAAAGCAATGGAGTTCCTGAAGAAAATCTCAAAATTAGTGTTTTTAGACGCCCCGTTTGATATTATATCAAAGAGAATAGTCAACAAGGAGTCAAGAGGGATTGTAGGCCTTAAAAACAAGGATTTGCTAAGTCTATTTAACGAAAGAAGGCATTTATATGAAAAGTATGCGGATATTGTAATTGACATATCAAAAGATTTTAATATTGATTATTTGGTAAGTATGATAAAATAAAAGTGATGTTATTTAAGCATGTTCTTAACAGCCATCGTTGCATAGCAGCCCTTATCTAAAAAGAATTTCAGTTTTACTTTCTTTTTTCCTTTGTTCAATTCATCATTTTCTAATTTTCTAATTTTCAACTTTTTTATCTTTGCGTATATTCTTCTTGAGCTTCCTTCTGAGCTTAGCTCAGGTATTTGTTTGATGATAAAGTCCCTGTAGTCAATCTCTTCTTTCTCCATCACTTTTTCCGCAATTTTCCTTATTTTTTTGTCTCCGAATTCTGTTCCAAATCCAATTATCGGCAAATCAGTATCTTTTTTGATTTTCAAAGCACATTGATTCCAAATTTCTGACTGGTAAGCATGGATGAAAAACAATAAGACGTGAAGCGGAATCTTTCTCAGGCTGTTTACTGCATCGTTTGTTCTTTCGTAGTATTCCCTAACTAATCTCTCATAGTGTCCGCTGCTGTTTATTAAAACTTCAACTGCTTTTCTGAAGTCTTTTTTAACCAAAGCCTTTCCAATCTCAACATTATTCATGGAGAATCTTTGTTCATCAAATAAGTTAAGAAATTTTGTTATCTTCCTGGGTTTTTTGCTGATGTTCCTGACAATAATCTCAAAATTATTGCCTTTCAATTTTCCAAGATAAACTGATGTGTCCCCTCTTCCTTTGTATTTCAATTCAATATTAGGATCCATGAATGTTTTTGCCTTGTTTGGCAGTCCTTCAATAGAAATTAACTGAGCTGTTACTGCTCTCCTGTCTTTTGCTCCCGCATAGCCTACTTTTTTAACTGGAATGTTCAGGAATCTAGCTATCTTCTCAATGGCTGCGGGTGTTGCATAGTCTTTCTTTTTTAATATAAAGTAACTATAGCTTCCTTTTGGATTTAATTTAATATCAATTACTTCATTAACGATAAAATCTTCAGGAATCTGTTTTATTTTGTACATAATGTTGTTAATTACCAAAAGTTTAAAAGACTGCCGATATCCTTAAAAAGATATGCGCCTGCAGCTTAGTTTGGATTGAGCGTGCGGTTCCTAACCTCAAGATCGGGGGTTCAAATCCTCCCAGGCGCGTTTTTCTATATGTTTAAATACTGGGAAAACAATAGAGTTTCGATGGAAATAACGAAGGTAAATTACGCATTAGTTGTTTATCTCGCTATGATTGAAGGACTGTCATTGTTTGTTCTTGACATTCTAAGGCCATACCCTTTTGATTTATTTGTCGGATTTATTGTCGGATTCATCCCTTCTTTGGCTGTTTTAATTGCATACAGATTAATAGCACATCAGTTTCCAATAAAGATAAATGGAATGGATATAACAAAACTTCCCATATTATTTTTGTCAGCATTAAACGCTGTATTCATTGAATTATTATTTGTGATGCAGAGTGTTATACCGTCTCCAGGCAACATGCCGGGATATTCTGTTTTTGGATTTCTGTCTGTTTTAATTGCATCGCTGGTATTGATATTTATTTATAATAAATTAGACTGGAAGATAAGCTTGGAGGTAAACCACAGGATTGTAAAATTAAAAAATATAAGTCCTTATGTAGCTGTGTATGCAGGAATATTCGAGTTCTTTATACTGCCTTTGATGATGATATTTTATTCACTAAACTTATTTTCTTTAATCAATGGCTTGGTTTCAGGTTTTGTCGGAGGTCTAATCGGATTATGGGTTGTAAATAAGGTATTAGTAAAGAAGTCGTTGGAATTATTTTAATCTATTGAGCATTTCAACTATCTTCTTAGGATCAGCTTTCCCTCTCAAAACACTCATTACTTTTCCAATCAAAGCATTGAATTGCAAGTCTTTGTTTTCAGAAACAATTTTCTTTATTTGAGATTCTAAATCCTTGTCAGACATTGCATGATATTTAACAATAATGTCTTTTACGGGCATTTGTTCTTTGAAAATATCTTCGATATTATCTTTCGATATCTTTCCTTCGTTTAATGCTTCAAACAGCACCTTGAAGTCCTGCTCTGTTGGATTTATTTCAATATTATATTTTCTTCTCATTATTTTGGGAGTTGAAAGCATCGTTTCTGCGATGAAAGCAGGTTTCACATTCTTGAATCTCTGAACAAACTCCTGCAATAAATCGGCCTTTCCTGATTTGGCTAATGCTTCTGCTAAATCTTTTCCCAACCCTAAATCTTCTATCTTTTCAGCTTTATCTGAGATTAATTCAGGCAGTTCAAGTTTTGAAGCGTCAAATCTGATGGTTGGAACATCTGTTTCAGGATACATCCTGTCTGAACCAGGCATTGGACGCAAGAATGTTGTTGTTCCGTCTTTTTCTGCTTTTCTTACTTCATGTTCCGGCATTTTTCCATCTTCGATTAATTTTAATCTTCTTTCAGTTTCTTTTTTTATGACATCTGCGATAGTATCTATCTCCTGGAACCCTTTTATCTCAACTCTCGGAGTATTCTTAACTGAAAGATTAACATCCTGCCTTATTGTTCCTAT
>DUFL01000038.1 GCA_013331965.1 Candidatus Woesearchaeota archaeon
TTTTTCTTTTGCTGCTTTAGAACCATATGTCCCTGACCATTCTCCCAGTTTTTTCCCAAGATAATATCCGCCCTGCCAGAAACCTCTGTTGAACACTTTCTCCAGCTCAGCAGTCCAATGCTTAATTTTAGTTTTAGTATAACTTCCATTAAAATAACTTTCAACAGCTTCCTTGTAAACTTTAGTCACTGTGTAGACATATTCGGGGCTTCTTCCCCTCCCTTCAATCTTAAAGACAGAAACTCCTGCTTCAATTAATTTATCAATAAATCCTATCGTGCACAGGTCTTTAGGACTCATCACATATTTATTGTCAATTACTAATTCATCTCCAGTTTCCTCGTCAATTACTCTGTAAGCTCTTCTGCAGGCCTGCAGGCATTTCCCCCTGTTTGCAGGTTCGTTGTACAACGCAAGACTCATCTGACATTTTCCTGAGATTGAGACGCACATCGCTCCGTGAATAAATAATTCAATCTTAACTAATTGCTTATTTGGACCTCTCATGTTTTGCTTCTTTATCTCCTTTGCAATATTCCTTATCTGCTCTAATGTTAATTCTCTTGCTAAAACAATCACACCTGCATATTTTGAAAAGAACTTAACCGCTTCAATGTTTGAAACATTTGCCTGAGTTGATATATGGACTGGAAGCTTTATTTTGTTTGCGTACTGGATTACGGCCAAGTCACTTGCAATTACTGCTGAAATCTTTGCTTTCTTTGCCGCATCACATAACTTTTTTATTGCTTTGAATTCATTGTCATAAACAACGACATTTAAGGTCAAATATGACTTAATATTGTTCTTTTTGCATATATCTGCTATCTTTTTCAGGTCTTTTACAGTGAAGTTATAGGCTGCCCTGGACCTCATATTTAACTCACCAACCCCAAAGTAGATAGAGTCAGCCTTGGCCTGAATAGCTGCCGCTAAGGATTCGTATGAGCCTACTGGAGACATTAATTCGATATTCATAAAAAGTAAGAAAACTGAGCATTATTTAAACATTTACACTTTCACAACTTTATCACAAAATTGTGCAATAACTGAAACAAGCTTGTTTGATTTCTCTTCATCTACTGCAAGGATGATAGTTGCAGTGCCTATGTTCCTTATCTTTGTTATTATGAAATGCATAAACCGCGCTACAGAATCCAGTTCATTGTACATAAGCAGTGTGCTTACCGAGTCGAATATGAAGAAACCAAAATCATTCTCTTTCACAAGCGAGGTTATCGCCAGAGATAATTCAGTAAGGGACTGATTATTGCTTATATGGATGCAGTTTTTATCTTTCTCGACTCCTTTTCCTGCGCTGTCTATGAAATAAAGATTACCCACATTGACCCTTTTTTTCGAGAAATCAGACGAGATTATTCCGCTCGGCTTGCTCAGGCTTACGTATAGTCCTTTAAATTTCGATGTAAAGTAACTTACGGCAGATGCGCATGTAGAATTATAATCTGCAGGACTCGAAACCAATATGTATGTCCCTTTTGTTTTTTTAATCTCATTTAATTCAGCCAAGAGTTTGCCCATGCTTATTTTCTCCTGCCGAACAATTCATAAGAAACAACATCCTTTAGCCCGTTTCTATCCCTTTTCTTCTGGAATACTCCCTTTTTCTGATAGCCAAATCCTATCAATAACGGCACCACATCCTCTTTTTTAATCTTAAGAATTGATTTGACTTTATTTTGATGCGGAGTTAATAAACATGAATCAATGTTCAGATCCCGCGCTTCTAAAAGCATATTTAATGCAGCCATTCCTATGCACATATATGAATCATGAACAAAAGAATCATGTCCTTTGAAGCATGAAAATCCTCTTCCAGGGCAGAGCTTCTTTATCAAGACAAGAGCAACCATCAATGGAGCATCTGTGTGAAAGTCCCCGTAATTTGCTGTCATCGTCAACTTCTTTATCTTCTTTTTGTCCTCGATGACTATAAAGTGCCATGACTGACTGTTTCCACAGCTTGGAGCCCATCTTCCTGCATCCAGAATTTTGCCTAAAGCAGCGTCAGAGACCTGCCTGTTATCGAACTCATATGTAGTTTTTCTTGCCTTTGTCAAGCTTAGAAAGTCTTTCAATATAGCACCTCTTCTATACTTGTTCTATACTGAACCCTATTTAAAAATTGCGGTTTATTTTGATACTGATAAAGTTGGCACAACTACACGAAACCCAATATAAAAACGAATTACTTGCGACAGAGGGATGGCTCCTACGGAGATGCAATTTTAACATAGTCAAAATGCACAGCTCGGCTTTGCCGAGATTGTGTCACAGTTTAGTTTTTACAGAGAGGGCTGAGTCGGTGCCAACTTTAAACAATTTTAGTTTATTATTATTAAAAACAAAAATCCTGCCGGGGCGCGGCATACGATAAAATCAAAGGATATTTAAAGGTCTGACAGGAATGCAATACAAATGAAAAAGGAAAATATCTATAATCTGCCAAACTTGATATCACTAACAAGGATATTACTTACTTTCTTTATTGTATATGGAATCATCACGAAGATTGAGATAACGATAGTTGCAGTTGCTTTTGTCCTTGGAATGCTTACTGACTTTTTTGACGGGCAGATAGCGAGAAGATGGAAATTAGTCACAGAATTCGGAAGAAAGTTTGACATGGTGGCGGACAGGTTTTTGATGATTGGAACGGCAGCAGCATTCATAATATCTTACAATGGAATAATGACACAGAACCACTGGATACAGGTCAGCATGATATTATCGAGGGAGATTCTTTCCGCTCCTTTTGTGATCTACAGCCGCATAGCGAAGAACGGAAAGATTCCTCGCGCAAAATTCATAGGAAAGCTGACAACATTCATGCAGGGAGTTTCATTCCCTTTGGTAATTATGGGAATATTCTACGATAAATTCGAGTTTTCAATATACTTGGCGATAGCGACAGGTATAATAGGGATACTGTCAGGACTGCAAAATGTAAAAGATTTATCTGAAAAATAAATATTTTTATTTGATAAAGCGAACATTAATAACACATAATTCTTAAAATAATTATTTCTTATCTTCAATCTCTTTATTAATATTTTTCAAAAATTCATCAATCTTGACTTCTCCAAGTATTTGATTATCTCTTGTTCTGACATTTATCGTCTTATTCTGCATCTCCCTATCTCCAACAACAAGAATATAATTAAAGTGCTGGATCTCTGCATCCCTGACTTTTTTAGGAGTTGATTCTACTCTTTTGTCAGTCTCAACCCTGAACCCCGCTTCAAACAATCTTGCATAAACTTCATCTGCATAAGGAATGTGCCTGTCCGCAATAGGTAATATCTTAATCTGATTTGGATTCAGCCAGAGAGGAAATTTACCCGCATACTGCTCAATCAGTATTCCTAAAAATCTTTCAACCGAACCTAAAATTGCCCTGTGAATCATTACAGGAGTTTTCTTTGTTCCGTCTTTGGCCTCGTAAGTCGCTTCGAATCTTGCAGGCATTGAAAAATCAATCTGGATTGTTCCGCACTGCCAGTTTCTTCCAAGTGCATCCTTGATGTTAAATTCAATTTTAGGGCCGTAAAAGGCACCCTCTCCGGGCTTTATCCTGTGCAGCAATTTTCTCGCTTCAACTGCCTTGAACAAGGCATTTGTTGCTATATCCCATGCTTCCCTGCTTCCCATAGCTTTTTCAGGTCTTGTCGCAATAAACGTTTCAAAATCAAACCCAAATGTTGAATAAACTTTTTTAGCATAATCAATCATATCTAAAATTTCATCCTGCATCTGCCCCTCTGTGCAGAAAACATGGGCATCATCCTGTGTAAATGCCCTGACCCTGAACAGCCCGTTCAGAACTCCTGAAAGTTCATGCCTGTGCACAAATCCAAATTCAGCATTCCTTAATGGAAGTTCTCTGTATGAATGAAGCCTTGATTTGTAAATAAGAAGACCTCCTGGACAGTTCATTGGTTTTACTGCAAAGTCTCTTTCATCAATCTTTGAGAAATACATGTTTTCCTTGAAATTGTCATAATGTCCTGAAAGCTTCCATAATGACTGGTCTAAAATCATAGGAGTTGCTATCTCATTATATCTTCTCAGTTTGTTCTCTTCTCTTGCAAGATTGATAAGAGCCTCATACAGTATTTTTCCTTTTGGATGCCAAAAAATGGAGCCGGGGCTTTCTTCATGGACAGAAAATAAATCCATGTCTTTTCCTATCGTTCTGTGATTTCTTTTTTCTGCTTCTTCAAGCATTTTCACATAATTATCAATATCTTTTTTATCAGTAAATGAAATGCCGTATATCCTCTGCAATGATTTATTCTTTGCATCTCCTCTCCAGTAAGCAGAGGATATTTTTGTTATCTTGAACGACTTTATCATAGAAGTATTTGGAACATGAGGTCCGCGGCATAAATCAATAAACTTTCCCTGCTTATATGCCGTTATTTTTTCTTTATCTGCAATCTCTTTGATTAATTCTGTTTTGTAAGCATTGTCTTTGAACATTTTCAAAGCTTCTGCCCTTGTTAATTCGACTCTTTCTATCGGAACTTTTCTGTCAGCAATTTCCTTCATTCTCTTTTCTATTTTTTCAAGGTCAGAAGGAGTAAAAGGAGAGTGCTCAATATCATAATAAAATCCTTCTTCAACGACAGGACCGATTGTTAATTTTGCTTCAGGGAATAACTCAACAACTGCATTTGCTAGTAAATGAGCAGAAGAATGCCTGAAGATCTCAACACCTTCTCTGTCTTTGAAAGTCAATATCCTGATTTTAGAATTCTTTTCTATTGGAATGGATAAATCCTGTATTGTTCCATTGACTTCAATAGCCAAAGCTGCCATAGCCAGCCTTTCTCCTATCTTCTTGGCTATATCTAAACCAGTTACTCCTTTTTTGAACTCCTCACCCTTACCATCGGGCAAAGTAATCTTTACCATAATTATAGGCATTTAGAAGCTTTATTTAAAGGTTTTGCTCGAATTGACTCTATCCCGAAAGTCGTTATCACCATTACTAATACTTGATTGAAAGTTAGCGTCAGGTGTGAGTGATAGATAAATAAGAATAAACTGAGTTGAGGGGGTTGCAACAGCGTAAGCTGTGCACAGCTCGACTTTGTCGAGATTGTGTCCCTTGCGGGGTTTCAGCGATACCCGATCTGAACTTTGTTCAGATGGGCACAGCTCGGCTATGCCGAGATTGTGTCAGATAAGTTAGAATTACATCGCGAACGATGCTAACTTTTCGTTTAGTTATTAAAATGAAGATAATCCGGAATGGGTGCGGCACAGTAACCTAGTCGGTGCTAACGACAAATCGCAGATTTGGGATAGAACCGCTCGAATTACTTAATGACAACCATTGACCTGGCCGTTCTGAGGATTATAATACAGTCCTGTCTCAGGATGATAATTCATCGCTATCTCTTTCATGCTTGCTTTCTTCAGCGCAGCTACTGCCCGCAAGACCAGCTCATACTCAGGCAATTCTCTTATATCAATCTGATATTGAGTTCCTTCCATCACGCTTTGGGCAAGGGTATTTAGTTCCTGGACATGATTGTTGAACATCATCCTTGATGCTTTTACTCCGGAAATTCTGAGATTCTCTTCTGTCAGGATATTGATAGAGATATCTGTCTTCACGGAGTCTGCTGTGATTCCAGCATTAGTAGTTACTTTATCCTCCAATATTTTATCAGAAACTGCTGCACCACCACTCATATAATTTTTTACGGCTGCTCACTATATAAGTATTTTGTTACCACGATAAAGTGTGACGACAGCATTTTTTCTGCAAAAAACAAAATTTATATAAACAAGGATTAAATAAAAAATCACATGACAGCACAGACAATAGATGATTTAGTCAATGTTGAATTTGATGTTCCGAATATCCTGACGATTGATCTCTATAAATTATATGAAGCATACTGCAAAGTCTCCAAAACCGCATACTTTCAGGAGGACTGGAGATATCTCAAGACGGAAGGATGGCATAAATTCATAGAGGAAGGCGGGCTGAAATACAATAATTTTACCATAGAAAACGTAAAAGAAACAGACGAGATTACCGGCTCAGAAAAAAATTCTGGAATAAGAATAATAGTGCCTAACAACATCAATATAAAAGATGAACTGCTGTGGGCGGGAACATTATATTTTGAAAGCAAAAAAACTCTGCATGAAGAAATATGCGATTAACAATTCACTTCAGATGGATCTCTAATATATCTTTGTCCTTCATGACATGATCCAGCATGAATTTCTGTCCCGGAAATTTTGATGATGGACCCCATACTCTCGCGAATTTGAATTTGGTAACGAAATCCTTGTGCAGACGTTCACAGACATCCTTTATTGTTGATTTCTGCTTTACAATCATCGGTTCTGCCATATCAGCATCTTTTCCTGTTTCTTTCAGATAAAGCCTCATAAGTTTCAGCCTTTCAAAGATAAGTTCTTTCAGCCTATCCATGTTTACATTGTCCTGCGCAGAGATGAACAGGTCCGGATTGATCTCCTTGTTTATCTTTTCGATTTGCGATTCGTTCAAGACATCCAGTTTTGTAATCGCTGTCACAGCCGGAAGATATATCTTGTTTCCTTCGACCGCATCGATAAACTGGTCTATTGTCGGATTGCTTCTAAGAACGACATCTGCATTATTGATCTTGAATTCTTTCATTATATCTTTTATCGTCTGATCATCTAAATCAGTCTTGACTGTCCTTCCTATCTTTATACCATCTTTTGATTTTTTTGCGATTTTAATGACAGGAATATTTTCATTGACCCGGACTCCTGAATCGTAAATTTCTTTCAGGATTGCATTGTAGTGCTCCGGTTTCTGCCCGTCAATCAAGATTAATATCAAATCTGCATTTCTTATCACAGCGAGAACTTCTTTTCCTCTTCCTCTCCCGGATGCTGCTCCATGGACTATTCCCGGCAGATCAAGAATCTGGATTGTCGCTCCGTTGTATTTCATAACTCCCGGAATGCAGGTCAAAGTTGTGAACTCATATGCAGCGACCTCGGATTTTGCTCCGGTTATTGCATTCAGGACAGTAGATTTACCGACACTTGGAAAACCCAGAATAACAACGGTTGCATCCCCTGATTTCTTTACAGAATAACCCTGAGTTCTTGGACCTTTTGATGCTCTTTTTACGACATCGTCTTTGAGCTTGGCAAGCTGAGCCTTGTACTGGCCTATCGCACTCTGTGTCTTCTTATTGTATTTAGTCTTGGATATTCTTTCTTCCAAGTCTTTGATGCTTTCCTGTATTCCCATGGGATAAGCTAAAAGAAACCCCTTTAAAAAGATTTGGTGGAAGTGGACTTTTGAGTTGAGCCGGCGCTAACTTTTTGTTTTGTAATCAACGAATAAAATTCGGCATGGGTGCGGAATAAGAGTCGATGCTAACGGCAAATCATGAGATTTGGGATAGAACCCTGAAAATAAGGTTAAGTCAACTCTGTTGTGCTGTCGGCTCGGCATGTAATGATGCAGCAGTCAGAAGCCGCTGAAGTCCCGTAGGGAGCGTCCCCTTCAGCTTATTTTCAGATGCAACTAATGATGCCTCGCGAAATGACAGCACAACACAATTAAGTTGACATCGCCGAAAATGAAAAGACTTTAATATCAGTTAGAATATGAGCTGCCAATGACAATAACACTTGAACGGCAGATAGAACAGATGCTTGCTTTGCACAAAGGATGGGATGATAGAGAAGCTCTTCCGATAAAAAGGGAAACAATCGACAAGGCCCTCAAATACATGCCTTTGATGGAAGAATATGTACATAATATGCTGAACATAAAACTTGGGCAGCCAAGCCTGACTGCCTGCACAGACGGAAGTGTCGATCTTCACTGGAATTCAGATGAATATGAATTGATTATGAACGTTCCTGAACGCGCACTGCCTGCAACATACTACGGCGATGACAAACACAGGTCTAAAGTTCTAAAGGGAAACTTCCCAAAATACCAATAACTTTTATATAGCCCAGATGCAAAATAAGTGTTATGAAACAGGTTATATTGGTAAGAAGTGATTTAAAGCTGCCAAAAGGAAAGATGGCAGCGCAATGCGCCCATGCTGCAGTCGAAGCTGAAATAAATTCTCCGAGAAAGAAGGTTGAAGAATGGCTTAATGAAGGGATGAAAAAAATTGTTCTTAAGGTCAAAGATTTAGATGAACTGAAAAAGCTTGAAAAATCAGCGAGGGCTGAAAAATTAGTTGTTTCTGTCATAGTTGATGCCGGGTTGACAGCGGTAGAGCCTGGAACTGTAACTTGTGTAGGGATAGGTCCAGACGAAGATGTTAAAATCGATAAGGTAACTGGCCATTTGAAGATGTTATAGGGTAACGTTCTGCTATTTTTGGCGTCATAAAGAAATAATCCTTCTTATCTTTCAGGTATTCGTCTGAATAGATTCTATCAGAAGGAACAAACTCAACTGAAATAAGTCTTCCGTGAGGTTCGTGAACTTTAACTAATGGTGAACATAAGAAAAATAACGCTCTATCTTCTTTCTTTATCACATCTTCTAAAACTTGCTCTATTCTTACTTGCCAACCTGTTTGATCCAGAATTGAATTTGCAAATTGCCCTCTTGTTATTTCAGTTCCTTTGAACTTTACCCTCGGAAGCGCCCATCTTCCTGGAGTTTGTCTTGTTGTTTTATTGGGATTATTGATTATCTTCCTGCCAAGCAGAACTGTTTTATCCTGTTCAATCAATGCATATGCAACTGCTCGTTTGTAGTCCATAGAAGTGCTTTTTAATGCTTATTTATATTTGTTTCCAAGTAACCTTTAAATACTAAATACTTCAAGTTTATCTCATGGACCCGGAGCAGGCTTTAATCAACGAAAGGCTCAGCAAATTAAAGGAGATAAAGAGCTGGAAAATCAATCCATATCCGTACAAATACAGTCCTACTCACCATGCAGATCAGATTAAGAATTCTTTTGCAGGATTAAAACCCGAAGAAAAGACAAAAGAAATTGTCTGTGTCGCTGGAAGACTTCTTACAAAAAGAGATATGGGAAAGATCGCTTTCGCAACTGTATCTGACCAGTCCGGAACAATACAGTTATTCGCAAAAGAAGATTTGATGAAGGACAGCTATAAATTATTCAGGAAAGTTGATTTGGGGGATTTTGTGGGTGCAAAAGGAATCATATTCAAGACAAAATCTGGAGAGATAACTGTCGAGGTAAAAGAATTTGTATTGCTGTCGAAATCATTGAGGCCGCTGCCTGAAAAATACCACGGAATAAAGGATCCTGAGGTTAAATTCAGGCAAAGATATTCGCATTTGGCAACGGACAAGGCAGCAAGAGATATTTTGATAACAAGAAGCAGAATAATCTGTGAAATAAGAAAAGTTCTTGAGGAAAAGAATTTTATCGAGGTTGAAACGCCTATTCTGCAGCCGCAATACGGCGGAGCAAACGCAAAACCGTTCAAGACTCATCATAATGTCCATGATATGGATATGTACCTAAGAATTTCTCCTGAACTTTATCTTAAAAGGCTTTTAGTAGGAGGATTTGAAAGAGTGTTTGAGATAGGAAGAAGTTTCAGGAACGAAGGGATTGACCACTCTCATAATCCGGAATTTACAATGCTTGAGCTTTACCAGGCATACTCAGACTATAATGATATGATGGAGCTGACCGAAGAAATATATGAAAAGGTTGCGAAAAAGATTTTTGGAACAACAAAAATTAAATTCGGGGATAAAATAATAGATGTAAAAAGACCATGGAGAAGGATTTCCATGGTCGAAGCGATAAAACAGAATACAAACATAGGGGATATCTCAAAACTTGACGATTCTGAGATAAAAGACATTCTTAAGACATATAACATAAGATATGATAAGGAATACATAAGAGGCTTGGCGATAGAAGCGATATTCGATGAATTGGTGCAGGACAAACTAGTCCAGCCTACTTTCATAACAAATCATCCCCGAGAAACCACCTGCCTGTGCAAGCTTGACAGGAAAAATCCAAATTTTCTTGAAAGATTTGAAGCGTTCGCTTTNNAAATTCCTTCTTGAAGCGCAGGCAAAACAGTTGAGAGCAGGAATGGAAGCTCACCCAATGGATGAAGATTTCATTAAAGCGATTGAGACCGGAATGCCTCCGACAGGGGGACTTGGATTAGGGATAGATAGGATGGCGATGATGCTGACGGGAAATGAAAGCGTAAGGGACGTGATTGCTTTCCCGACAATGAAGAACATCAAACCTGATTCTCATCCTCACGAAGGAGAAAAGAAGAAAGATTCTAAGAAACCTGTTAAGATTTAGCTCTATTTTGTTTGGCACAACATTTAAATATAATACCCACTAATAAGAATTATGACATTTATAGCCAAAACATATTGCGGACTCTGTCATGGCACAGGAGTCTTTCTAAAAAATATTTGTCATATATGCAAAGGCACAGGCAGAGTTGATGATGAACCAGCAAGTTCATCCAGAAGTGATGATGATTCTAAACGCGTAACTCCTGCTACGGAATATTCCGATAGAGCGGGCGGTATACGTATTGATGACTGGCCAGATAATAATGAGTATGGTCGCGGCGGATGGAGTTAAATTTACAATAATTGCGCGTTTCTTGAAATTTTAATTAGCCAATATCAAATAAGGCCCAGTCATGTCAAACATTCTTTCCATTATTGTTATTCCGTGATGCATGACATAATATTCGGCAGGCGTTGGACTTTTATTTTCGACTATATCGTGGGCGTCCTTGACAATCTCTCTTCTTGTCTTGTCTATCGCAATAAACTTGTTGATATCATATTTGTAAAATCCTTCATAGAATAATCTCACGATACCGTTCACTTTCTCAAGGATATTTATCACTTCATCACTTATCTCTGCTTTTTTTCCTGAGTCTCTTAATGCATAGAGATTGTTGCACATGAAATTGTATTCATCTGCAATATTTTCAATCTCCTCGATTATATAATAAATCGGGCCTATCTTGCTGAATGTCTCAGAACCCCATTTATTCAATGAACGCCTGCAGACTGTGGTTAATCTGTTGTTTGGCTCTTCGAGCAGCGCTGTTTGCGATAGATGGCTTAGTGCCTTAAGCTTAAGCGACATCAAAGCTTCATCGCCCATGGAAAGCAAAAGTAAAAATGCCCTTCTCAGAAGATTATCAAATTCGGTTATGCTTCCGGAAGTAATTAATCTAACAACACAGCTTTTCGGAGTCTGGGATACAACTTCATACCCGACTGTCTCTGTCAGAATTATTTTTCTGACTGTATTTGCCATGTCTGAATTAGAATACCTTATCTTTATCTCATCGACCCCTCTTTTGTATAATGCAAAAAGATATTTTTTAAGCAAAGTACCCATCTCATCGGCATTTATCTCCTTTGTCTCCATCGTAGAGACAGCTTTTCCTGTATTGACAATCAGCTTATGACCGTCTTCAAGAACATCTAATTCATCTCCTTTCTTTACGGAATTATGATCGACCCACTTTGCCGGCAGGCTGACAAGCAAAGTTCTTCCTGCGAGCTGTATGACGCTTCTTTTCATTTTTTCAAAAATGTACGAATATTGCTAAAATCGAACAATGTTCGCCTTAATCCCCCAAACTATGTTGTTTTCTCGAAGTTTATATACTTTACTGAAATATATACATTTTCTTTTATATATATTGTTTATACGCAGTTTATATATAGTTTGTCTGCTCTATATCCTTCAGAAAACAGGGAGGTGTTTAACATGAAAGATGCTGATTTTGAGGAGGAAATGATAGATATGATAGACATTGAGGAAGATGAGTCTTTCGTCAACGAAGAAGAACTCCTTGAAGAAGATGAGATTGATGCTATAACAGAAGCCTTTTTACGAGGCTATAAAGCTGCTTAATACTTTGCCATCATCCACGAGCGATGGATAAAAAAGAAGAATAAGAGTTGGAGGGGACGCTCCCTGCGGGACTCCAACGATATGTGATAAAAACAGTTTACATCGCGAGTCGATGGCAAACGTCACTTAATTTTCTTGCCTAGACGCCTCCTCGGAAGAGGAGGTTTTTATTTTTTGCAGAATTTATCTACCTGTTTTCTAAGCTGTGAAAATGTAAATGGCTTGCTTAAATAAAAATTCAGAAGATGAAGTGCTTCCTGAGGAAAACTATCGCTTGTTCCTATAATCGGGATATCTTTGTAATCAGCATATGCCGGGTTCTCTCTGACTTCTTTTGCAAATTTATAACCGTCTATTTGCGGATGTTTATGGTTATAGTCCAAAAAGATAATATTAAAATCTGGCACAGAAGCAAGAAGCTCCAATCCTTTTATTCCATGTTCTGCTGAAATCACTTCATGCCCTTCATCAGCCAGAACCCTGCTGACAAAATCACGAAGATTTTTCTCATCATCAATATGGAGTATTTTTGCCACTTTATTCTCCCTCAATTTCCGCCTTCAATCTGTCTGCATGCCCCTGCCTGTCTAAGATTAAGTATAAGTATGATGCAGCGATTAATGCTTCATAAGATGCTGCTTCAGAAATGGCTTCTTTCAGCTCTTTTGGAAGAGGTACATCAAAACTGTCTGTTACATAATCAAGCGATCTTTTTTTGGCACGAAATGCGAAATGTTGTATAAAACCATGAATCAGTGGATTGCTTTTTTTTATCCACGGCAGCAATGTATCAATGCTGTGCTTGAGCTCATTTTTATTCGCAATATCGTGATCCAGGGCATGCATGAGGCCTTTGCTGATTATCGGCAAAGTTGTATCATCAAATTGTGCCATTATTTACCTCGTAAATTCTCTCCACTTCTCAGTCTTCTTCCATTTCTTTCCGTTTTCGTCTGAATCTGGTATGTAAGCAAAATTCTTTATGTTGTGCAATCTTTTGCGTCTTGGCATGATTTCATCCGTCAAGCACACGCTCTTTTTTAACAATAATGAAAATTAATGAAAATATTTAGCCCATATCTTGTCTGATGCTTTATAGTAGAGCTCATTAATCTTTCTCTTCCAGCTTCCTGGGACATAATTAAAGGCCTTGCCGTCTGCACCGACTTCTAAGACTATCTTTCCGTCATTAAAAACAACAATGTGGCCGTCATTATACTGTCTCATCTTTAAAGATGAGCTTGTTAATTCATGTCCGCCGTCTTCCGGCCATAGTGACCTGGTAAACCTGCCCAGATTTCTTGGGATAGATTCGACTTTAGATATAAAATACTGAAGCTCAGCTTTAGCATCCAATGAATCTTCTTTTCTTTTCATATTAATACCTCGAAAATATTCTTTTTATCTGCTCTGCAAACTTTGTATTTACAACCTTTCTGTCCGTTTCAAACATTCTGCCATGCCTGTCAAATCTTGGTGAATTCATCTGGTAATACATTACTACAGTATCGGGATCAAGTCTTCCGTGATATGGAACGTAAACATATCTTTTAGACGGCTGTCTGACATCAGACATGAATCTTTCAGTATGTCTTGACGGAGCAAGAGATACTCTCTTGAACATGCTGTTCTTTTCACTTCTTGAATATGGATTCATTTCCATGTGTTCTGCCTCAAATTTATTTGGAACAGATGCTGAATCTATCCTTGCATCTGCGTCAAGCATCGCGCATGCGTTATGCAACACACCCTTCAAATCAGATGATTTGGCAAAATCTAAGAAATAAGGATTTTTTCTTCCATTGAAAAGTACAGCCATAAGATAAATGGCCTCAGTCCAGTTGATGAACGGCAATATATCCTTCATAGAAGGCATTTCTTCAAATCCATGGCACGCTGATTCGATAGTCTCTGCGCGGGATAATGTATTCGGGCCGCAGACTTTTAGGATATAGTCAAGAGATGGTGCCCTAATCTGCTGCGCAGTTTTCAGGAAAGGATCTTCTACAGCTTCTCCAAGCGGTAATATTCCCTGGTTAACAATTACTGGTGCCATATTGTAATATGGTGAACGGTTTTGGGTATATAAATCTTTCTGTTTTGTAGTTACTATAAAGTAGTAATATAATAAGCCGTAAAATGCCTGAATAAAGCTTATATAGGCCTTTTGATTAGAGCCTGTATGCTGTTAAAAACATGGTTCAGTCTGGTTTCTGTAATCCTCGTCAGCACGTTAGCTGTGCTGCTCTATAACTTTAATTTTACATTGCTGTACTGGATTTCATTGTTGGTATTGATTATAGCAATATCGATGCAATTTATCATTTATCTTGAAAAAACAAATAATAAAAATCATGATATGCAGAAGACTTATTCTGACTTTTTGAAAAGAAAAGACAGGCAGATAGAAGAACTGCAGTTAAAAAACAATCTTATGTTCAAGACAGCTATGAAGAAGTCCCAGGCAGATATTGAACTAGCTGAACTGAAAAGAAAATGGGAAGAAAAGATGAAAGAGGACACAGTATAGAAAGTTATTTAAACTCAATAAAGTTTCTATTAATTATGTCAAAAACATCACTTTGGTTTTCTTTTAGCTTTTAATAGTCATTGCTCTAATAACATTCCGTGTTCTAAGGTCTGAAAAACCGTTTATGGAAATAAAAAAGAGCTTCTAAATTTTAAAAAACATGAGGTAAAATGAACTATTATCATTTAGGTAGGCTTACATATTCAAAAAAAGCTGCAGAAGAAACAAAAAATGAAGGCGATATATTAATCGCAAAAGAATCGCTGGAAGAGGTAGCTGGAAGCATAAAGGAAGGAGAAAAAGCAGTGATGGCATGCTGGAATCTTCTTTCAGGAGAAGTTCCCAACTGCAGAAAACTAATAAAAGAAAATAATTTAAAAATAATAGGAATGCACAGAGTTTACATAAGAATGACTGCGGGATGCCATTCGAGAGATAAATTAGATGCAGTTTACTCGCATCCAAATGCGTTAAAACAATGTTCAGATTATTTAAGCGAATATCCGAACATAAAGCAAATTCCAGTTGAAAGCACAGAAAAAGGAATTGAAATAATCAAGAAAATAAAGCACGGAATGGCTTTAGGAATAAAAGAAGCGTTTAATGGATTGGAGATATTAACGGAAGATGCTGCAGACAGCAAAGAGAACTATACTGATTTTTTCATAGTGTGCAGATAGTTTAATCACATATATATCGTAGGAATTTCTTCAGTCGGGATTATACCTGCCCCGCTGGACAACCGCGCGTGAGATATTTAAACAGATATCGCTTATTATATTTAGAAAGGTTTATATATGAATTATACAATGTATAACTTAATGGAAGTTATCGAAACGAGAGCAAAAGACTGGGGAAACTCGCTGGGCATAGTGATACCTAAAGAAATCGCTAAGCGTGAACATTTAAAAAATGGGAAAAAAGTAAAACTACTGCTCATAAGCGACACAAGCAATGTCTTAAAAGAAACATTCGGCAGCTTAAAGAACAGATTTAAGAAATCATCCCAACAGATGAAAGATGAAATAAGAGCTGAATTATATAATGACTGATGAAATCTATTTCTTTGACTCGTATGCAATCATAGAAATAATCAGGGGTTCTGATAGCTATAAGAGATATGTCTCATCCAATATTGTAACTGCAAAATTAAACCTGTTTGAGCTGTATTACTGGGTATGTAAGGAACTTAATGATATAAACACAGCAAAAGATGAATTAATGAAATATTCATCGTGCATCCTGGATTATGATCTGGATATAATAGAAAAAGCTGCAGAATTGAAGCTGAAGAAGCGCAATCTTTCCATGACAGATTGCATAGGATATATGTTGGCGGTAAAATTGGATATAAAATTCCTGACTGGAGACCATGAATTCCAGAACATGCCAAATGTCGAATTTGTTAAATAATCACTTCACGATTTTAAAGCACTGAACTGGGCACATATTGACCGCATCCTTAATTTCCTGAGTTTCTTCTTTTATTTCTAATTCGCAATTATCTTTTACCTTCTTGCCTTTGATTAATTCTGCTTTATTGTCTTTATTCATCTTGAAATGCGCAGGAGAAGTTGAAGCGCATATTCCGCAGCCGATGCATTTTTTAGGCTCATATACTATTTTCATGATAAAACTTTTATTTGCCTCCCTTTATATTTTTATCGGTTTAGACTCTGTAGAAAATAACGCTGCCGCCATTCTGCGAAGCTTAGCCTGNNGCTGCGTTATTTTCTTATTTTATACAATAAGTATAAGCCAATAACAAACATTGCCATATTCAGCCACTGCCCAAGCGTCAATCCGACTATAAATCCTATCTGCGGATCAGGCTGTCTGAAAAATTCGGTCAAGAATCTTAATGATGAGTATAAAATAACAAACAAAGAAACTATCGTGCCTTTCTTCATTTTCTTATTCCTTAAATTCCACAGTACAAAAAAGATAAAAAAAGAATAAAAACTTTCATATAATTGGGAAGGATGCCTGCACAACTTATCGCCGAAATCAAAACACCATGAGACATCTGTTATTCTTCCGACTAATTCTCCGTTTATGAAATTTCCAATCCTTCCTATAGCCAGCCCCAAAATGAAAGGTACTGAAAGTCTGTCCAATAAATGAAGAAAATCCTGCTTGTACTTTTTAGAGAAGAGATAAACTCCAATTACTGAGCCAATCAAAGATCCGTGAAAACTTAATCCGCCATGCCAGACAGCAAATATTTCAAATGGATTTTTCAGATAAAATGGAAGATTATACGCTAAAATATAAAACACTCTTGCGCCGATTATGCCTGAGACACCTGCATAAACAAGCAAGTCCTCTATCCTTTCTTTTGACAGATTGGAAATTTTCTGCAGAATAAAATAAGCGAGAATAAATCCAACAACATAAAATAATCCGTAATATCTGATTTGAAGCGGACCGAGGTCGAGTAAAACTGGATTTATGTTGTGTACAAACATATTAATTCAGCTAAAACAGGTATATTTAAGCTTTCTTTAAAAAGAAAATATATATTGCTATATATTCTATATGCTAAATATATAAAAGATACCACTTTGGAATGCAGGAAAGGTGATTTAGAGATGAAACAAGAGTTCGATGAAGAGGTGTTTGAAGACCAGATAGAAAGTGAAGATGAGATGGAAGAAGAGGATGACGAACAGTCAATTCTGGAGCACAGCTTCAGAAGAGGCTATGAAGAAGAAACATTAGACCCAAATGAAGAGGCTGCTCCGAACGAGGATATGGAATATTAACAAAGTTTATAATCTCTTTCTTGACTTTTTATTGTTATGGATTTCAAAGAGGAAATAGCAAAAGCAATAAATAAAATAGTCAAAAATGCCGAGTTAGAAGTCCCCTCAAATCCTGAACTGGGGGATTATGCTTTGCCGTGCTTTCCTTTGGCTAAAGAACTGAAGAAAAATCCTGTTGAAATCGCAAAGGATCTGGCCAAAAAAATTCCGAAGATAAAGGGAATTGAAAAAATAGTTCCGACCGGCCCTTATGTCAATTTCTTTGTTGAAAAGACATATTTTGCAAAAGATACATTAGACAAAATACAAAAAGAAAAAAATAACTATGGAAAACAAAAACTTTCCAGTGAAAAAGTCATGATTGAATTTTCCCAGGCGAACACCCACAAAGCGTTTCATGTCGGACATATAAGGGGAACTTCACTGGGAGAGTCTATTGCCAGGATAATGGAATTTTGCGGAAATAAAGTCATAAGAGCAAATTATCAGGGAGACATAGGGATGCATGTCGCTAAATGGATCTGGTGCTATAAAAGATATCACTCTAAAGAAAAATTAAGAAAAGATGAATCATGGATTGCATCCATCTACGTTGATGCTGTGAAAAAATTAACTGAAAAGCCTGAACTTCAGGATGAAGTTGATGAAATAAACAGAAAATTAGAAGAAAGAGATAAAGGACTGTATAAATTATGGCAGGATACAAGAAAAGGCTCCTTAGATTCGTTTGAAATCATCTACAAAGAACTAAATACTAAATTTGACGAGTATTTCTTCGAATCACAGCTGGATAAAAGAGCAAAAGATATCGTAAACAAACTAGTCAAAGGCAGAATTGCTGAGATTTCAGACGGAGCTACAATAATTAATTTTGAAAAATATAACATGGGAGTGTGGGTTCTTTTAAGGGCTGACGGAACTGTCTTATATTCTGCGAAAGATCTGGCATTAGCTGAAAAGAAATTCAAAGAACATAAAATAGACAAAGCAGTTTATGTCGTTGGAAGCGAGCAAAGGCTTCACGTAATGCAGATATTCAAGACGCTTGAGTTGATGAGATTCAAGCAGGCTAAAAACTGCCATTATGTTCCTGTAAATGAGGTCAGGCTTCCTGAAGGAAAGATGTCTTCAAGAACAGGAACAAACATCCTTTATTCTGATTTCAAGAAAGAGATGGTTGAATATGCTTCTGAAAAGATTCTAGAGAGGAACAAAAAAATAGATAAAAAAGAATTATCTAAAAGAGCTTTGGCGATTGCTATCGCTTCATTAAAATATTCAATGCTGAAGCAGGACACCAACAAAGGAATAATATTTAATAAGGAAGAATCATTGAGATTTGAAGGCGACACAGGGCCTTATTTATTATATTCTTATGCAAGAGCTAAAAGCATATTGAAGAAAGCAAAATACAATGCTAAGAAAAAATATGATTTGAGCATAGAACCTGTTGAAAAAGAACTGATAATGGAGTTAAGCAGATTTCCTGAAGTTATAGTGCAGGCGTACAATAATATCTCTCCAAATGAGATAGCGAATTACTCCAGCAAACTGGCCCAGAAATTTAATGAATTCTATCACGCAGAGAAAGTCATCGGTTCGGATAAAGAACAGTTCAGATTGGTTTTAGTTGATTCATTTTCTCAAGTATTGAAGAATTGCTTGTATTTACTCGGCATTCCTGTTATTGAAGAGATGTAATGATAACAGTAACGCCTGAATTTGGTGACATTAACAATGTTCTTTTAGGTATGCCATTAGTTGTCAGAGTAAATGGCAACCATCGTCCTCCTCCGCCTTCTTCCATTGGAACATATAGATTTTGCCATCCTGATAATCTTGCAATAATTAAAAATGGAAAGATAGTATATGAATGGATTAGAGACGGAGAAACCAGGAGAGAATTGTTTTTTGACGAATTAAAAAGAACATATGAAGGAGACCAGTTTTGTTTTTGCGAGTATGGCGATATTGCAGATAGACTAAAAAGATTTCCGACTAGAGAAGATATAAGTAAAAAGGCCAAGGAAAGAGGAATCTCTGAACTGGACACGGCAACTGAAGAAATGTATGCTGAATTTCTAAGAAAGATTGTTCAACTAGCAGAGAACAATGTATCCTCTGCCGTTCCAAAATAAAAAATTAAGTGTCTCTGAAGTTTGATCCGCTGTCTCTTCTGTCTCTATCTCTTCCGAAACCGCCTCTTCTGTCATCTCTATGATTGCCATATCTTGATTCTCTGTGGCCGCCGCCATAACTTGTATTGTGGCTGTGTCTTGGCCTGAAACCGCCATGAGCGCCGCCTCCGAATCTCGGCCTGAAACTGCCTTGTCCTCTGAATCCGCCGCCTCTGTTTCTTGATTCCCCTCTTGTGAACTGCAGTCTTTCAAACTGAGGCAATTCCAATTTTTCGACAAGCAAAGACCTGTCTTCAAGAACTTTTCTGAAATTATCATGGTCCATTGAGGAAAGCAGCGAAACAACTTTTCCTTCCGCTCCTGCCCTTGCTGTCCTTCCTATCCTGTGGACGTAATCCTTTGACGTTCTTGGAATGTCATAATTGACAACGAAAGTAACGCCTTTGATGTCCAAACCTCTTGCTGCGACATCGCTTGCAACTAAAACGTCTAATTTGTTCGCATGGAACATATCCATTACCTGTTTTCTTTTTGCCTGCGTTAGTCCGCCGTGCAATGCTCTCGCCCTTACACCATTCTTTTCCAGATTCCTTCCCAATTGATCGACCATGTGCCTTGTCGCACAGAAAATTAAAGTTAATCCTTTTGACTGCTTCAATAAATGAACCAATAATGAAAATTTATCCCTTGATTCGATATTGTAATAATGCTGCACTATCTTATTTTTGTCAAGATATGACTGAAGCTTCACTCTTTCCGGATTTTTCATATAATATTTTACGATATCATAGACATCCTGCGACATTGTCGCAGAAAACAGTAATGTCTGTCTTTCTTTTGGAATCTGCGATATTATCCTTTTGACATCATCAACAAATCCCATCTCGAACATCTTGTCTGCTTCGTCCAAAATAAGTATTTTGACCTTGCTTAGATTTATTGTTCCTCTCTGCATGTGATCTAGCATCCTTCCCGGTGTTCCTACAACAACATCCGCCCTTCTCAATAAATCAATCTGCGGGTTTATTGAGACTCCGCCGTAAACTTCGACGATATGAGTTTTTTTGTATTTTGAAAATTTGAATAATTCCTTGGAAACCTGGTTGCACAGTTCTCTTGTCGGAACCAATACCAATGCCTGAAGGCCATGCCCGTTTGTTACTTTTTCAAGCATCGGAAATCCGAATGCTGCTGTCTTTCCTGATCCTGTATAAGACTGTCCTATGACATCTTTTCCTGACTGGATAATAGGGATGCATTTTTCCTGTATTTCTGTAAATTCAGAGAATCCTAAATCCATGACCGCTTTTTCTAATTCTGGATGCAATACTATGCCTTGTTTGTTCATTTTTATATTTTTCAGTAGCTTTACGCTATGTCCGCCTTTTAGGCTATGGTATAATTTGAAAAAAGAAGAATATTGGTATAAGCTTCTTTTCGCCCGTTGGAAGCATTGAAGCTTCTCAATTTTGGTTAATTTAGTACCAATAAAATAAATCTATATGAGGTAGTATATAAGGCTTTCTAAGTGTTAGTCATTAAAAAGTAACAAACTTGTACTTCAGTTATGTTTAAATAATAGTTTGGAAGTTATGCTGACATGACATTGGCATATGCATTATCACCTAGATTTTTAGGAGCAGGAAGCACAAGCAGAAAGATTCTTAGTGGAACAGTCGTAGCATCTGCGTTATATGCCGGATATGTGGGTTTTAGCGCGTTTTATTCCGTCAACAAGAGATTTAATATCTCTTCGAGTAAAACAGCCGATATTATGCTGGAAGCTGAGTTAATATCCGCCGGCAAAGATAGCGCATGGAGTACTGAGGAAAAAGCCGTATTCCTGAGAGATCTTGGATTGACAAAGATAGTTTTACAAGACGGCCAAATCATAGGTTTTGTTCCCGAAGGATACTTTGCAAGAATATTTATCAACAGAGAAGATGTCGGAAGAGTCCGAAGGGATAAATTAGAATCATACATCGCAAAGCACAGATAAGTTTTTATAATTCTAATAAATTTTAAAACCTATGAAAGTCATCAAGATACCATTCGGAGGAGGAGGATTGGGACACGGAGACGGCGCTAAAGACGCTCCTGATAAGATTCAGGAACAACTTCACGATTTGCACGCAAATGAAGCCGGAATAAAGCCTAATTTTGAATTTGAAGAAATTGAAGTTGATAATTTCAAGATTGAAGCTTCGCACAATAATATTTATAAGAAAATTTTAACTTTAAAAGAGAAATCAATAATCCTCGGAGGGGATCATTCAATATCCTATCCTTGTTTCAAAGCATTCGCTTCTAATAATAAAAATGCAGGAATAATCGTCTTTGATGCTCATCCTGACCTGATGGACAAAGTCGGAATTGATTCCCAGGAAGACTGGCTGAGATCTTTGATTTCTGAGGGAATTGTTGATAAAAACAAAGTCATAGTTATTGGAGTAAGAAACTCTGACAGGATCGAGACTGATTTTGCAGATGAAAATAGATTATCAATATATTACATGAATAAAATATTTGAATATAAGATCGAGAATATCTGCGAAGCGGTGATGGAGAAAATAAGAAAATGGGAAAATGTTTATCTTTCGGTTGATATTGATGCTGTTGATCCCGCATTCGCTCCCGGAACTGGATACAAAGAGCCAGGAGGATTTACATCAAGAGAATTGATTTATTTCATCCAAAGACTTAATAAACTAAACAACATCAAGATGATCGATATCGTTGAAGTCAATCCAAGTTTAGATGTTGCTGATTTAACGAGCAAATTAGCAGCTAAGATAATGA